>CAJUSL010000021.1 GCA_910589135.1 uncultured Eggerthellaceae bacterium | reverse complement strand
AAGGTCGCGACCATCGAGTACGACCCCAACCGCAGCGCGCGCATCGCCCTCCTCAACTACAAGGACGGCGAGAAGCGCTACATCATCCACCCGAAGGGCCTGAAGGTGGGCGACGTCGTCATGAGCGGCGTCGACGCCGACATCAAGCCCGGCAACGCGCTTCCGCTCGAGAACATCCCCGTCGGCACGCTGATCCACTGCGTGGAGCTGCAGCCGGGCAAGGGCGCGTCCATGGCGCGTTCCGCCGGCACCTCCATCCAGCTGATGGGCAAGGAGGGCAAGTACGCCATCCTGCGCATGCCTTCCTCCGAGATGCGCCGCGTGCTCCTCACGTGCCGCGCAACCGTCGGCGAGGTCGGCAACGCCGAGCACTCCAACATCAAGATCGGCAAGGCCGGCCGCAAGCGCTGGATGGGCGTCCGCCCGACCGTTCGCGGCACCGTCATGAACCCCGTCGACCACCCGCACGGCGGCGGCGAGGGCAAGAACAAGACGTCTGGCCGCCACCCCGTCACGCCGTGGGGCGTTCCCACCAAGGGCCACCGCACCCGCAAGAAGGGCAAGGCCTCCGATCGCCTCATCATCCGTCGTCGCAAGAAGTAGCCGAGAAGGAGTAAAAGTTGAGCAGAAGTCTGAAAAAGGGCCCTTACGTAGAGCCGCGCCTTCTCGGTCGCATCCAAAAGATGAACGAGAACGGCGAGAAGAACGTCATCAAGACCTGGTCGCGTTCGTCCACCATCTTCCCGGAGATGGTCGGGCACACGATCGCCGTCTACGACGGCCGCAAGCACGTGCCGGTGTACGTCACGGAATCCATGGTCGGTCACAAGCTGGGCGAGTTCTCCCCCACGCGCACCTTCCGCGGACACTCCGCCGACAAGGGAAAGAAGTAGGGAGGCGCTGAATAATGGAAGTCAAGGCTGTATCCAAGTTCGTGCGCGTCTCGCCCCGCAAGGCACGCGTCGTCGTCGACCTGGTCCGCGGCAAGTCCGTCGAACAGGCGCGCGAGATCCTCGCGTTCACCAACCGCGGCGTCGCGCAGACCGTCGAGAAGACGCTGAACTCCGCGGTCGCCAACGCCGAGCACAACAACCATCTGAACGCCTCCGGCCTCGTGGTCAAGAAGGCGTTCGTCGACGAGGGCCCCACGCTGAAGCGCATCCGTCCTCGCGCCAAGGGCTCCGCGTCGCGCATCAACAAGCGCACGAGCCACATCACCATCGTCGTCGCACCCCGAGAGGAGGCTTAAAGCCAATGGGTCAGAAAGTCAGCCCCACCGGTTTCCGCCTGGGCATCACCGAAGACTGGCGCAGCCGCTGGTACGCAGGCAAGGACTACGCGGACGTCCTTGAGAACGACATCAAGGTCCGCAAGTACCTCGACAAGTACCTGGCCCGCGCGGCCGTCTCGAAGATCGAGATCGAGCGCGCTGGCGAGAAGCTCCGCGTGGTCATCACCACCGCACGTCCCGGCGTGGTCATCGGCAAGAAGGGCGCCGAGATCGACGCGCTTCGCAAGAAGCTCGAGAAGATCGCCGACGGCGCCACGGTCAACATCGAGGTCGTCGAGGTGAAGCGCCCCGAGCTCGACGCCGAGCTCGGGCCGCCTGGGCGGCGCCGAGATGAGCCGCCGCGAGTGGTACCGCGAAGGCCGCGTGCCGCTGCAGACGCTGCGTGCCAAGATCGACTACGGATTCGCCACCGCCAGCACCCAGATGGGCGCCATCGGCGTCCAGGTGTGGGTCTACCACGGCGACGTCCTTCCCGGTCAGAAGTTGAACAACCCCGCTCTCGAAGGCTCCACGCGTCCGCCCCGCCGCGGCCGTGGCGACCGCGGGGATCGAGGCGATAGGGGGCGTAACTAATGCTTAGTCCCAAGCGAGTCAAGCACCGCAAGGTCCAGCGCGGTTCCATGAAGGGCAACGCCAAGGGCGGCACCAAGCTGAACAACGGCTCCTACGGAATCCAGGCGCTCGAGGCCCATTGGATCACCAACCGCCAGATCGAGGCCGCCCGTGTCGCCCTCACCAGGCACATGAAGCGCGGCGGCAAGGTCTGGATCACGATCTTCCCCGACAAGCCGATCACCTCCAAGCCCGCCGAGACCCGCATGGGTTCGGGCAAGGGCAATCCCGAGGGATGGGTGGCCGTGGTCAAGCCCGGCCGCATCATGTTCGAGATCGACGGCGTCGACGACGAGACCGCCAAGGAAGCCCTCCGCCTTGCGATCAACAAGCTTCCGATCAAGTGCAAGATCGTCACCAAGCAGACAGAAGGGCAGGAATAATGAAGGCATCAGAGATTCGAGAGCTCACTTCCGAGGATCTGAACGACAAGCTGAAGGAGGCCCGCGCGGAGCTGTTCAACCTGCGCTTCCAGATGGCCACCTCGCAGCTCGACAACACTGCTCGGGTCAAATTGGTCAAGAAGGACATCGCGCGCATCCTTACCGAGATGCATGCTCGCGAGTTGAGCGCATAGGAAAGGATGGTTGAAAGATGACTGAAGAACGCAACATGCGCAAGGTCCGTCAGGGCGTCGTCGTCAGCAACGCCAACGACAAGACCATCGTGGTCGAGGTCCAGTCGCGCAAGCCGCACCCGACGTACGGCAAGATGATGACCACCTCCAAGAAGTACCATGCACATGACGAAGGCAACGAGGCAGGCGTGGGCGACACCGTGCAGATCATGGAGACGCGCCCGATGTCGAAGATGAAGCGCTGGCGCCTCCTGAAGATCGTGGAGAAGGCCAAATAGCGCACCGCGCTCAGCCTTAGGAAGTAGAGGAACAAGCAATGATTCAGATGCAATCCATGCTCAACGTTGCCGACAACTCCGGCGCGCGCAAGGTGCAGTGCATCAAGGTCATCGGCGGCTCGAAGCGCCGCTACGCCGGCCTTGGTGACGTGATCATCTGCAGCGTGAAGGAAGCCATCCCCAACGGCAACGTCAAGAAGGGCGAAGTGGTCCGCTGCGTCATCGTGCGCGTGAAGAAGGAAGTGCGCCGCGCCGACGGAAGCTACATCCGCTTCGACCAGAACGCATGCGTGCTCATCAACAACGACGGCACGCCCCGCGGCACGCGCATCTTCGGGCCGGTCGCCCGCGAGCTGCGCGACAAGAAGTACATGAAGATCGTGTCTTTGGCACCCGAGACCCTGTAAGGAGGCGCACTGATGGCATTCACCACTCAGAAGCCTAAGAGCACACGCCAGGTGCGCAACCACCTGAACGTCAAGAAGGGCGACAACGTCAAGGTCATCTGCGGCAAGGACTCCGGCAAGGAGGGCAAGGTGCTGCGCACCGTCCCCGAGACCGAGCGCGTCGTCGTGGAGAAGCTCAACATGATGAAGAAGGCCATGCGCCCCACGCAGGAGAACCCGCAGGGCGGCATCTCCTCCATGGAGGCGCCCATGCATGTGTCCAACGTCATGCTCGTCTGCCCCAAGTGCAGCAAGCCCACGCGCGTCGGCCACCGCATCGACGGCGGCAAGAAGGTGCGCGTGTGCAAGAAGTGCGGCGCCGACATCGACTAGCCGCGCATATGGCCCTCCGAAACGGGAGTAGGAGGGACGCCGGGTCGGAAATCTGGCGTTTAATCCATCGAAAGGAAGGAAGACGGAAATGGCAGACATGCCTCGTCTGAAAGAGAAGTACAACAACGAGCTGAGGTCCAAGCTGAAGGACCAGCTCCAGATCGAGAACGTGAACCAGGTCCCGCGCCTCATGAAGATCGTCTGCAACATGGGCGTCGGCGAGGCCGCGGCCGATTCCAAGGTGCTCGACGCCGCCATCAACGACATGCGCGTCATCACCGGCCAGCAGCCCGCCGTCTGCCGCGCGAAGAAGTCCATCGCGGGCTTCAAGATCCGCGAGGGCATGCCCATCGGCTGCAAGGTCACGCTGCGTGGCGACCGCATGTGGGAGTTCCTCGACCGCCTGCTGGCCACGGCCATCCCGCGCGTCCGCGACTTCCGCGGCCTCAACCCGAAGTCGTTCGACTCCCACGGAAACTACTCCATGGGCATCACCGAGCAGCTGATCTTCCCAGAGATCGACTACGACAAGATCGACCGCACCCGCGGCATGGACATCACCTTCGTCACCTCCAGCGAGGACGACGAGGCCGCCCGCGAGCTGCTGAAGGCCCTCGGGTTCCCGTTCAAGACCATAGAAGAGTAGCAAGCGCCAACCGCGTAAAGAAGAAAGAAGGAATGCATGGCTAAGAAATCGATGGTCGCCAAGGCAAAGCGCGAGCCGAAGTATTCCACGCGCCAGCACAACCGCTGCAACCGCTGCGGACGCCCGCGTGCCTACTACCGCAAGTTCGGCCTGTGCCGAATCTGCCTGCGCGAGCTTGCCAACAAGGGCGAACTGCCGGGCGTCACCAAGTCCTCCTGGTAGTCCAGGAAGGCTGGCGCCACATCAGGCAGGCCGACATGCAAGGCGCCTGCATCACGGGTGCAGGCGAACCGGGTGTATGAGCACATCATGAACCAAAGGAGAACCAAATGACAATGACCGACCCCATCGCAGACATGCTTACGCGCCTGCGTAACGCACAGACTGCGGGTCATGAGACGGTTTCGATGCCGACGAGCAAGAAGCTGGTCGAGATCGCCCGCATCATGGACGAAGAGGGCTACATCCAGAGCTACGAGGTCGTGGACGGCTCCCCGCGCGGGACGCTCGAGCTGACCTTGAAGTACGGGCCGCACAAGCAGAAGACCATCCGCGGGATCAAGCGCATCTCCAAGCCTGGCCTTCGAATCTACGCGGGCAAGGACGACCTGCCCCGCGTTCTCGGCGGCCTCGGAACCGCTATCATTTCCACGTCGAACGGCGTCATGACCGACCGCGATGCACGCAAGGCGGGCATCGGCGGCGAAGTCATGGCCTACATCTGGTAAGGAGGCGGCAGCTATGTCACGTATCGGCAAGATGCCCGTCCACGTGCCAGCAGGCGTGGACGTCGCAATCGACGGGACCACCGTCACCGTCAAGGGCAAGAAGGGCGAGCTCACCCGCACCTTCCAGCCCACCATGGTCATCAAGCAGGAGGGCGAGGACATCCTGGTCACCCCCGCCGACGAGGAGCGTCAGACCAACGCCTACTGGGGCCTCACCCGCTCGCTTCTGAGCAACATGGTCCAGGGCGTCAGCGAGGGCTTCGAGAAGAAGCTCGAGCTGGTCGGCGTCGGCTACCGCGCCGCGCTCAAGGGCAAGGACCTCGAGCTCCAGCTGGGCTTTTCCCACCCCGTGCTGGTCAAGTGCCCCGAAGGCATCACCTTCGAGGTTCCCTCGCAGACCGAGATCAACGTCCTTGGCGCGTCCAAGGAGCAGGTCGGCCAGACCGCCGCGGACATCCGCAAGTGGCGCAAGCCCGAGCCTTACAAGGGCAAGGGCATCCGCTACGTCGGCGAGCACGTGCGCCGCAAGGCCGGCAAAGCAGGCAAGGAATAGGTCGGATAGGCTAGGAATAAGGGGAATCTTATGCAGAAGAACCAGCTCAAAAGTCAGAAAGGCCTTGCCCGTCGCCATCGCCGCGTCCGCGGAAAGGTCAACGGCACTGCAGAGCGTCCGCGCCTGTGCGTGTCTCGTTCCAACAAGAACATCTACGCCCAGGTCATCGACGACGTGTCGCACACCACCATCTGCGGCGTGTCCACCCTGGGCGAGGACTTCAAGAAGACCGGCGCCAAGGCCGCGACCGTCGAGGGGGCTGCCCAGCTCGGCAACCTCATCGGCAAGCTCGCGCAGGAGAAGGGCGTCACCACCGTCGTGTTCGACCGCGGCGGCAATCTGTATCACGGGCGAGTCAAGGCTGTTGCCGATGGTGCTCGCGAAGCGGGACTGATCTTTTAGGAAAGGGTAGGCAATGGCTCGTAGACAAAACGATAAATCCGCGGTGCCCGAGCTTGAGGAGCGCGTCGTTTCCATCAACCGCGTTTCCAAGACCGTCAAGGGTGGCCGCCGCATGCAGCTCACCGCGCTCGTCGTCGTAGGCGACGGCAACGGCAAGGTGGGCCTGGGCATGGGCAAGTCCCAGGAGGTGCCCAACGCCATCAAGAAGGGCGTCGAGGACGCCAAGAAGAACATGTTCACCGTGCCGATCACCGAGGACGGCTCGGTGCCGCACGAGATCATGGGGCGCTACGGCGCAGGCCGTGTGCTCATCAAGCCGGCCGTTCCCGGCACCGGCGTCATGGCCGGCGGCCCGGTCCGCGCCATCATGGAGCTCGCCGGCATCAAGAACGTCATCACGAAGTCGCTCGGCACCAGCAACGCCATGAACATCGTTAAGGCCGCAGCCGAGGGCCTGAAGCTCATGGAGAGCCCCGAGCAGGTCGCTGCCCGCCGCGGCATCGAGGTCGGCCAGATCTTCGGCAAGAAGGAGGCCTAGAATGGCAGACAAGAAGCTGAGGCTCACCCAGGTGAAGAGCCAGATTGGCCGCAAGTACGACCAGGACCGCACGCTGAAGGCGCTCGGCCTTGGCAAGATCGGCAAGACCAAGGAAGTCACCGACAACGAGTCCGTCCGCGGGATGATCTTCAAGGTGAAGCATCTCGTCGAGGTCGAGGAACTCTAGGACCACTACCAGCGAAAAGCGAGTTTCGGGCACGCCCCGAAGCGAAAAGGAGCATAGAGACATGGAAATCAAAGACCTAAGGCCCGCACCGAACTCCACCAAGGACCGCAAGCGCCTGGGCCGCGGCCCCGCGTCCGGCACCGGCAAGACGGCAGGACGCGGCCTCAACGGCCAGAAGTCCCGTCCGGGCGGCGGCAAGGGCCCGGGCTTCGAGGGCGGCCAGACCCCTCTGGCGCGCCGCCTTCCGAAGCTGCCCGGCTTCCGCAATCCCAACCGCGTGGAGTACCAGGCCGTGAACGTCGAGAGGCTCGACGCCCTCTTCGACGCGAACGACGTGGTCGACTGCGACTCCCTCGTCGCCAAGGGCGTCATCAAGAGCACCGACGTCGCGGTGAAGGTGCTCGGCAACGGGGACATCACCAAGCCTCTCACCATCAGGACTGACAAGATCTCCGCCTCGGCGAAATCCAAGATCGAGGCGGCCGGCGGAAAGGTTGAAGAGCCTTGCTAAGCTCAATCATCGATGCCTTCAAGGTGCCCGAGCTGCGCAAGAAGATTCTCTTCACCCTGGGAATCCTCGCGCTCTACCGGCTCGGGGCGTACATACCTGTGCCAGGCATCCCATTCCACGAGTTCGCCACCGCCTACCAGCAGTCGGGCGTCGCCATGAGCATGCTCGACCTGTTCACGGGCGGCGCGCTTTCGAACTTCTCGGTCTTCTCGCTCGGCATCATGCCCTACATCACCGCATCCATCATCATGCAGCTGATGCAGGGCGTCATCCCCGCCATCGGCCGCTGGGCCAAGGAAGGCGACGCCGGGCGCAAGAAGATCACCCAGGTCACGCGCTACCTCACGCTGGGTCTCGGCCTGATCAACGCCATCGGCTACCTGCTGCTGTTCCAGTCGGATTCCTACGGCGTGGAGTTCTCCAGCGACGTGCCGTACTGGCTGACGTGCGTCACCGTCGTGTTCACGCTGGTGGCCGGCACCGCGTTCATCATGTGGATGGGCGAGCTCATCACGCAGCGCGGCGTGGGCAACGGCATGTCTCTGATCATCTTCATCAGCATCGTCAGCCGCGTCCCCGCCGCCATCTTCTCGTCGATCAACCTCACCGCCGACACGGGCATGGGCATCGCGTTGACGGTCCTCATCCTGGTGGTCGTGCTGGCATGCATCCCGCTCATCATCTACGTCGAGCGGGCGCAGCGGCGCATCCCGGTGAACTACGCGAAGCGCGTGCAGGGCAGGCGCATGATGGGCGGCCAGAGCACCTACATCCCGCTGAAGGTGAACGCGGCAGGCGTCATCCCGATCATCTTCGCGAGCTGCATCCTGTACCTGCCGGCCCAGCTGGCGGCGCTGTTCAACGTCGACTGGCTGAACGTCGTGGCCGACGCGTGCACGACCGGTTGGATCAACTGGCTGCTCACGCTCGTGCTCATCGTCTTCTTCGCGTACTTCTACACCTCCATGGTGTTCAACCCCGAGGAGACGGCGGACAACATCCGCAAGCAGGGCGGCTTCATCCCGGGCGTGCGTCCGGGCTCTGCGACCGTGCAGTACATCAAGAACACGCTTCGCAGGATCACGCTTCCCGGCGGCATCTTCATCGCCGTCATCGCGGTGGTCCCGACGATCATCTTCTTCTTCACCGACAACCAGCTCATCCAGTCGTTCGGAGGCACGTCGATCCTCATCATGATCGGCGTCGCGCTCGACACCATGAGCAAGGTGGAATCGCAGCTGAAGATGCACAACTACGACGGATTCTTCAAATAGGAGACCTGAGATGAACATCGTACTTTTGGGCGCCCCCGGGGCTGGCAAGGGCACGCAGGCGGCGAAGCTCGTCGCCGAGGAGGGCCTCTGCCACATCTCGACCGGCGACATCCTCCGCTCCGCCGTCAAGAACCAGACGGAGCTCGGCAAGAAGGCGAAGGAGTACATGGACGCCGGCGAGCTGGTGCCTGACGGGCTGATTATCGACCTCATGCGCGAGCGCATCCAGGAGCCCGACACCGAGAAGGGCGTCATCCTGGACGGCTTTCCGCGCACGACCACGCAGGCGGTCGCGCTCGACGGCATGCTCAACGAGCTCGAGCGTCCCCTGCATGCCGCCCTGCTGATCGACGTCGACCCCGAGGTCATCGTGAAGCGCCTGTCCTCGCGCCGCATGTGCCGCGACTGCGGCGCCATCGGCACCGAGGCGGACGGCGCGGCCTGCAAGGCCTGCGGCGGCGAGATGTACCAGCGTGACGACGACAACGAGCAGACGGTGCGCAACCGCCTCGACGTCTACGAGAAGTCCACGAGCCCGCTGATCGACTACTACCGCGGGTGCGACCTGCTGGTCACCATCGACGGCGACCGCGACCCCGACGAGGTCTATGCGGACGTCAAGCAGGCCCTGAACCTGTAGGTTCCAGGCAAACGGCCAACCAACGAAGGGAGCGCCTCGTGCGCTCCCTTTTTTTGCGGATTGGCAAGCGCCGCAGCGCGTCAGCTGCGGCAAAGCGACTCCGTCGTCGCGCTACGACACGCGGCGAAGAACCCATATAATTGAACCATGCCGTCACTGCGCGACAACATACGATACGTCCTGCGCCACTGGGTGCTTCCGCGCCGGGCGGCGATTGCCCACGTCGCGAAGGCGATTCTGGGCTGCCTGTTCATGGCGCTCGCGCTCGAGGTGTTCGCGTTCAACTTCAACCACTTCGCCTCTGCCGGGTACCATACTGTCAACCTGGAGGGGAAGATCGGCCTCTCGCAGGACGCCGACGACTGCTTCAGGCTCACCGAGAACAGCCACGAGCTGGAGTTCAACAACCTGAACACCGACGTCCGCAACGTTGCGGTGCTGTTCGACCGCAACCAGCCTGCGCAGAACCTCGACGTCAAGATCCAGTTCACCGACGAGGCGCACCTGCGTTACTTCGACACCACCGAGTACACCGAGGGCGTGCCGGTCGTGCAGATGTCCACCGCGTCGCTGCAGAGCCAGTTCGTCAACCTGAACACGGCGGGCCTCGTCGGCAGCCTGAAGATATCCATCGTGGGGGACGAGGTCCGCTACCCGATAAAGCTGCAGGCAGTCGAGCTCAACGCGCAGCGGCCGTTCTCGTTCAGCTGGCTGCGCTTCCTCGGTGCCCTCGGCGTGCTCCTCGTCGTCTACGCCTTCCGCCCCTCGTCTTCCGTCTACCGCATCAATCTGATCGACGACGCGCGGAAGTCCAAGGCCGGCATCGTGGCCACGGTGATGCTGGAGTGTGCCCTGCTGTCGGGCTTTTTGTTCTTCGGGTCGAACCTTGTGGGCGTCGCCACCTCGTCCTACAACCAGGGAGAGTGGGACGGGACCTCCATCGTGAACACGTTCGAGGTGGGAGGCGACAACGCCCAGCAGTATGCCGAGCTTGCGCGGGCCATGGCGGAAGGCCGTCTGTATCTGGACGAGGAGCCGCCCGACTGGCTCAAGGAGATGGACACGCCCTACGACAAAGGCGCGCGCGACGAGCTGCAGAAGGAGACGGGGGAGGACTACCTGTTCGACGTCGCCTACTACGAGGGCCACTACTACGTGTATTTCGGCGTCGTGCCGGTCATCCTGTTCTATCTGCCGTTCTACCTGCTCACGGGGGCGAACTTCCCCACGGCCGTCGGCGTTCTGATCGCGCTGCTCGCGTTCGTCACGGGCGCGTCGGCCCTGCTCGACCGCTTCGCGCGCTACCATTTCAAGCGCGTTTCGCTCGGCCTCTACGTGCTGATGCAGGTCTCGCTGGTCACCGGTTGCGGCATCCTCTACCTCGCAAAGTTCCCGACGTTCTACTCGCTGCCGCTCGCATGCGGGCTCGCGTTCTCGGCCTGGGGGCTCTACTTCTGGATGTGCGGCCGCTCGGCGCGCAGGCGCACGCACCTGCAGCGGTGCCTGTTCTTCGCGGCGGGTTCGCTGTGCATGGCGCTCGTGGCGGGGTGCCGCCCGCAGCTGCTGCTGCTGTCGCTGCTCGCGTTTCCGCTGTTCTGGCGTCCCTACATCAAGGAGCGGCGTATCCTCAAGCGGAAGGGTCTGGCGGAGTTCGCGTGCCTTGCGGCCCCCTACCTCGTCGTGGCGGCGCTCATCATGCTGTACAACCGCGCGCGGTTCGGAAGCCTCACCGACTTCGGCGCCAACTACAACCTCACGGTCAACGACATGACCAAGAGGGGATGGGTGCTCGGCCGGTTCGCCCCGGCGTTCTTCGCCTACTTCCTGCAGTTCCCCAACATGTGCGGCGAGTTCCCCTTCCTGCAGCCCGTCGACTTCGCTACCACGTACATGGGGCAGACCATCAAGGAACCCACGTTCGGCGGCGTCTTCGCATGCTATCCGGTGCTGTGGGTGCTCTTCTTCGCGGCCCCCATCGTGCGGTTGCGGAACAACCAGCGCGAGACCAGGACCATCACCGGGGTCATCGGGGTGCTGCTCGCGTCAGGGGTGGTCATCGCCATGGTGGACGCGCAGATGGCCGGCATCCTGCAGCGGTACTACGCCGATTTCAGCTTCATGTTCTATGCGGCCGTGGTGCTCCTGGTGTTCATCGTGAACGAGAACATCAGCGCGCAGGTGCCTGCGCTTGCGTCCTTCTACCCGGACGGACCGCGCTACGACCGGTACTTCGCCGTCAGGCACCCGCTTGTGGTGCTCAGGGCGCGGGCGCACAGGCGCAGGGCTGCCATGGCGCGGCGCCGCGACGCCATCCTGTACCGCAGCGGGACCTTGGAGCGCGACACGCTCATGAAGGTGCTCATCGTCCTCGTGACGGTCGGGGTTGCGTACGGGACGCTGCTGTGCTTCGTGCCCGAGACGGGCTGGTATTCGGACGTCTATCCGTGGGCGTATCAAGACGTTTTGGAAACCGTGCGGTTCTGGACCTAGCCGCGGGCGCCGGGCGTGGTATCTTTGGTACCGCGTGCGGCAGGCCGTGGCCTTGCGCGCGCCTGCGTGGGAGGTTCGGCCATGCGGGCCGCGGCACGCAGCATCAGGCATCAAGTGCGCCCCGGCGCAGAGTTCGACGTGCTTCAAGGAGGAGACATGAGAATCGTTATTGCCGACGACTACAAGGCCATGAGCCGCATGGCGGCCGACGAGATCGAGGAGCTTGTGGCTTCCGACCCCTCGTGCGTGCTGGGGCTTGCCACGGGGTCCACTCCCTTGGGGCTCTACGCCGAGCTGGCGTCCGACTTCGAGGCGGGCAAGACCAGCTTCAAGGACGTGACGACGTTCAATCTGGACGAGTACTGCGGGCTGGGCGCCGACAACCCCCAAGGGTACCGGTATTTCATGAACGAGAACCTTTTCGACAAGGTCGACGTCGCGGGGCCGTCCACGCACGTTCCCGAGGGACGCAGCGGCGACCTCGACGCGGAGTGCGCCCGCTATGACAAGATGATAGACGAGGCGGGCGGCATCGACCTGCAGCTGCTGGGGTTGGGCCACAACGGCCACATCGGCTTCAACGAGCCCTGCGACGAGTTCCCCAAGGGCACGCACGTGGTCGACCTGACCGAGAGCACCATCAATGCCAACAGCCGCTTGTTCGACTCGGCCGACGAGGTTCCGCGCCAGGCGATCACCATGGGCATCGGCACCATCATGGCGGCCCGGCGCGTGCTGGTGGTCGCCAGCGGCGCCGACAAGGCGTCCATCGTGAAGAAGGCGTTCCTGGGGCCGGTGACTCCCGAGGTGCCGGCCTCCATCCTGCAGTTCCATCCCAACGCGCTGGTCATCGTCGACGAGGAGGCCGCAGCCGAGCTGGTCTAGGCGCATCCGGGCACGCCGTTTGGCGACAGAAGGAGTACGACATGGTTTCTACGACGCAACTTTCAGGCATCGCCGGCGGCGAGGTGTTCGACGGCGAGGGCTTCGTTCGCAAGGACGTGCAGATCGACATGGAGCGATTCGGCGCGGCTGCGGAAGGCGAGGAGCTCGACGCCGCGGGGTGCTACGTCGTCCCAGGCCTCGTGGACATCCACTTCCACGGCAGCGCCGGAGGAGACGTGTCCGACGGCGACATGCAGGGACTGCACGAGATGGGCGCCTACGAGGCGTCGCGTGGCGTGACATGCATGTGCCCAGCCACCATGACGCTCTCGACCGGGCAGCTGACCGAGGCGGTACGGACCGCCGCCGCGTACGTCCCCGCCGCCGACGAGGCCGACATCGTCGGCATCAACCTGGAGGGGCCGTTCATTTCTCCCAGCAAGGTGGGCGCGCAGAATCCCGAGCACGTGCGCAATGCGACCGTGCGGGAGTTCCAGGCGTTGCAGGAGGCCTCGGGCGGCCTGATCAAGCTGGTGGACATCGCCCCCGAGGAGCCGGGCGCGGACGAGTTCGTCAGGCGGCTGGCCGGCGACGTGCGCATCTCGATCGCGCACACCTGCACCGACTACGAGACGGCCGCGGCCGCCTTCGACGCGGGCGCGAGCCATATCACGCACCTGTACAACGCGATGGATCCCATGCATCACCGCAAGCCGGGCCCCATCCCCGCCGGCGTCGAGCGCGGCCACGTGATGGCCGAGGTCATCGCCGACGGCATCCATATCCATCCCGCCATGGTGCGCCTTGCGTTCCATATGTTCGGCGATGCCCGCATGGTTCTCGTGAGCGACACGATGCGCGCCGCGGGATGCGGCGACGGCGTGTACGACCTGGGAGGCCAGGACGTCACCGTGAAGGGCTACGAGGCGCGCATCGCCGACGGGGCGCTCGCCGGTTCGGTGAGCGACCTCATGAGGTGCCTCTACGTGGCCGTGAAGGACATGGGCATCCCGCTGGCGAGCGCCGTGAAGGCCGCCTCGTCGAACCCGGCCCGCGCCATCGGCATCGACGGCGACTACGGGTCTATCGAGGACGGCAAGGTGGCCGACGCGGTGCTGCTCGACAAGGAGACGCTCGACGTGAAGGCCGTCGTTCTGCGCGGCCGTCTGCTTGGCTGACGTGCGCGATGTGCAATTTGGAACGTCCTGATTGCACGTGGTTGCGCATCGCGCGCCCGGCCTTCGGCGTTACGCGCTGAAGGCCCAGATGTTGTCGCACTGCGAGATGACGCGGCCCAGGTCCCACGCCTCAAGCGTGCGGGCCTCCGAGTTGGGGTCGCGTATCTCGACCGTGCCGTCGCCGTTCGTCCCCACGAGCAGTATGAAGTGCCCCTCGTCGGTGAAGTCGCCCTTGTGCACGCTGCAGATGACGGGCTCGCCGACAAGAAGGTGGCTTTCGACGGACTGCGCGCTGGCAGGCACCTCGACCGAGTCGAGCCCGACGAGCCCGGCGCCTTCGCTCATGAGCAGCCACGAGGTGACGCCGCCGTCGATGAAGCCGTTCAGCTCCGAGAATTCCGCCATGCCCTTGGGGTCGAGGTCGGTCTGCCCCGTCAGGGCGATGTATGCCATGGAAAGGCAGGTGGGCCCGCAGCCGTGCGTGGCTATGGTTCCGCCGCCATAAGGCTGCGACGCCCATTCGGAGTCGGTTTGGAAGAGGGCGGGGACGACGCCCTGCCTCCATTCCGTCCGAGGCGTGCTTACGATCTGGCGGTCCTCGGCGCCTTCCTGCAGCAGGCTGCCGACGTGCGGGCGTTCCGCTGCGCCTGCCTGGCTCGCAGGGGCGGCGAGCCATTCGCCCGCCCACAGGGCGACGCCGACGGCGAGGACGACCAGGACGCTGGCGCAGAGAAGGACGACGACCTTGACGGGAGCCATGTCCGCGTCGCGGCCCTGTCCTCTGCGTCCGACGTATCGCGTCGGCTCCGAGCCGCTGCCATGGATGCGGTACCGTGAAAGCTGGTCGAACTCGCGCGGGGGAGGAAACGCTCCCGTGCCATACTTCGGTGTTTCTGCGTTTGACATGGTCGTCACCATCCTTTCTACGACGATGAAATCGTAAGGGCAGCGCCGCTTAACGGTCCCATAGCGATGCCTTAAGCTTTCTTAGCCTTTCCTTAGGCATTCCTTAAGATGGGCGCACGTGCCGCGTTCGCGTCGCCTTGAGCGCGCGGAAGGGGCTACAATTCACGTATGGACATCGCTGCGGACAACAACGCTTCCGACCGCAAGCGGCTGCTCGTCGTCGACGACGAGGCCGCCATCGCCGACCTCGTCTCGGGCATCTTCGTCGCGGAGGGCATGGAGGTGCGCTCGTTCTGCGACCCTCGTGCCGCCTTGTCGTCGCTTGACGAGGCCGACTACGACATCGCCATCGTGGACATCATGATGCCGGCGATGGACGGGTTCGAGCTGTGTCGCAACATCCGCCAGAAGTCAGACGTTCCCGTGGTGTTCCTCAGCGCCAAGGACGCCGAGTCGGACATCGTCGCCGGCTTCACGATCGGCGCCGACGACTACGTCACCAAGCCCTTCAAGCCGCGCGAGCTCGTCGCGCGCGTCAAGGCGCATCTGAGGCGCCGTGAGAGGCGCTCGGACGGCCCGCGCGGTGCGGAAGGGGTGCTTTCCGCCCGCGGCATCGAGGTGGACACGAGGGCCCACACGGCCGCGCTGCACGACGTCCCCCTTCAGCTCACGCCCAAGGAGTTCGACATCCTGACCAACCTGATGAGGCGCCAGGGCGAGCCGGTCTCGTCCCGCGAGCTCTACCAGGCGGCGTGGGGCGAGCCGGCCAACGCGTCGTCGTCGAACACGGTGATGGTGCACATACGCCACCTGCGCTGCAAGCTTGCCGAGGTGGACTCCTCCTGCGAGTTCATCGAGACGGCCTGGGGCGTGGGATACCGCATCGCCGCAGACAAGGCTGACGGCCGCGATGGGTGACGATCGCGGCGTTGGGAAGACGCGCTCGCCCCAGTCGAGGCAGCTGAGGAGGCGCCTGTCGCTCTCGCTCGCGCTGAGGTGGGTCGTCTACACGGTCGCGTTCGTCGTCCTGGCCGTGCTGCTCAACGCCGCGGTGGTTCCCCAGATTGCCGAGATGGTGGCAGACGAGACGTCGGAGTGGCGCACGTGGCGCTACGACGACTACCCGCTCGAGAGATGCCTTGCCGTCACCGGGGAGGAATTCATCGCCGTCACGGGCACTATCGAGGAGGCAGGCCTTCTTGCAACGGAGCTGAACCAGCCGCACGAAGAGAGATACGCCCTGTCTGACGAGGCCGACGGCGTCGTTGCCGAAGACGTCGACGACGGAGTTGCTTCGACGGTCGAGAGGATCCTCGTCGTGGACGTCGGGGAGAGTCCCGAAAGCATCATCGCCGGCGTGACCGACCCGACGACCCCCATCGTCGTGAGGCAGGGCGACGGAGTCTGCTCCCCCTTCTCCCTCAGGGGCTACCAGCAGATGGCCATAGAACGCGACATCGCCGTCTCCTCGCCCACGTACGGCGCCTCGTTGCAGGTCATGTACACGGAGGAAGGGGTCGCCGAGCGCGACCTGGCGTTCTACAACGTTGCGAAGCGGTTCAAGCTGCCCGTCGGCATCGCGCTGTACCTGGTGGGATGCATCGTGCTGATCTTCAGCGGATACGGGCGCGCCATGCGCTATTTCGACGAACTCTCCGGAGCCGTGGGAGGCCTCATCGCCGACAAGGAGAAGCCCATCGTGCTTTCGCAGGCGCTCGAGCCCACCCAGAACGAGCTCAACGCCATCCGGCTGGCGTCCTTGGCGGACGAGCGGGCGGCGCAGCATGCCGAGCGCCGCAAGGACGAGCTCGTCGCCTACCTGGCGCATGACGTCAAGACGCCGCTCACGTCCGTCATCGGCTACCTGATGCTGCTCGAGGAGGCCCCCGACATGCCGGACGCCCAGCGCCAGCGCTACGTGGCCACGGCGGCCGGCAAGGCGCAGCGGCTCGAGGGGCTCGTCGACGAATTCTTCGAGATAACGCGCTACAATCTGCAATCCATCCCCGTCGAGCGGTCCAACGTCGACGCGCGGCTGCTGTTGGAGCAGGTCGCGGACGAGTTCTATCCCGACTCGCAGGCCCGGGGGCTTCGCCTCGAGGTCGACGTTCCGCAGGATTCTGTCATGTTCGTCGACCCCGGCAAGTTCGCTCGCGCGCTCGGCAACGTGGTGCGCAACGCGGTCGCCTACGCCGACCGCGATTCCGCCGTGATGCTTTCGGCATGCGTCGAAGAGGGGGAGTGGCGCATCCGTGTGTCCAACCACGGCCGCGAGATATCCGAGGCGCACCTGAAGAGCATCTTCGAGAAGTTCTACCGCGAGGACGCGGCGCGCGGGTCGTCGTCGGGGGGCGCCGGGCTGGGGCTGGCCATCGCGAAGGAGATCGTAGTGTCCCATGGCATTTGCCTCCGACGCATGCAGCCGCAGGCGTCGGAGCGATTCCGCAGAACAAAAAAACCGTGGGAGAATGCAGCATCCCACGGTTTTCGCGGTTCGAAGCCAAGCGCGACGCCTATGGCGCCGGCGGCCGTATGTGCCGGGCCGCCTTACAGCTCGGGCAGGCTGGCCGCCGCCACGGACTGTCCCACGCGGCGCATCTTCTCGTCGGGAAGCGTCACGTCGATCTGCGCGGCGAGCCGGGGGTGCTCTTCGGCAAGCACGCGGTTGCACTCGCTCACGATGAGGTCGCCGCCCACGCCCGAAGTCACGCGTCCGAGCACCAGCAGCGTCTTTATCTCGTAGAAGGACGCGTACAGCACGAGCGTGTGCGCCAGGTACACGCCGATGGAGCGGAAGATGTCGAGCGCGCCCTCGTGGCCGTCCTGCGCGAGGCCCTGGACCACCTTCAGCTTCTCGGCGGGGGACAGCTCGGCATCGAGCTCGATGCCGGCCTTCGGGGCCAGCTTGATGACGCAGTCCTGGCTGAAGTACTTGCAGCCCACGCCGAGGTCGCCCGACCATTCGTCCTGCAGCGCGCAGGGGGAGAGGTCGATCGGCGCGAAGGCGAGCTCGTTGATCCAGCCGAGCACGTTCTGGTCGGCGTCGACGTAGCCGACGGCCTCCGAGGTGCCCATGGCTATCCCGAGGATGCTGCCCTCGCCCGTGCTCATGGCGCCTGCGAGCGCCGTCACGTCGCCGTCGTTGGCGACCACGATCGGCACGTCGCCGATTTCGGCGGCGGCGCGGTCGTAGATGCTCTTCACCTCGTCGCGGCGGCTGCGCGGCACCTTGATGAACAGCGACGCGACCATGGGGCTGTTGCCGACGAACGTGCCGGCCGAGGACACGCCGATGGCGTCGACGCGGGGCATCTTCGACGCGGCGGTCTTGAAGGCGGTGACGATCTCGTCGAAATGGTACGACGGGTCCTCGGTCACCTTCGGGAACCACACGACCTCCTCGGAATAGACCGACTCCCCGTCGATGACGGCGGATACCTTGCGGTCGCTGCCGCCCGCGTCGAAGCCGATGCGGCAGCCCTCCATGTGGCCGCCGATGGCCTTCGCGGACTCGTTCGCGGCGGGGAAGTCCTCGCGCGCGACGGCGAGCACCTCGAGCGGCCTCTCGTACACGTCGCCCACGAAGCCGTAGTCGAAGGCGCGCGATCCCCACGGGGCGTACATGTCGGCGAGCATCCTCGCGATGTCGTCGCATCCCGTCACGTACACGCGGAAGCCGCCGATGCTCCACAGCTCGAACTTGATGAGGCGCTCGACGTAGCGCAGGTTCGCGTCGAAGAACTCGGGCCCGCGGATGAAGCTCTCGCGCACCGACACGAGGCCGTCCTCGCGCTCCACCGCGACGGCGATGGGCACGTCGGCGCCCTTCAGGTACTCGCTCATCCATACGCCGAACGGGACGAACTCGTCGTCGAGCACGGGCATGTTCTTCACTTCGTATTCGATTCCGAGGTATTTCATCGCTCTAGTCTCCTATCGTTTCCGTCAGAAGCTGGTCGGTGATCGCAAGCGCGCGCGGCACATGGAAGGGTCCCTTGAAGGTGGACCCTTTCGTGGGCGGCATGGTAGGCCTGCCGTCGCGGCGCAGGTATCCGTACCATTCGCCGTACTCCTCGTCGACGAAGTGGCCCTTGCAGTAGTCGACGGTGCGTTCCAGCCAGTCGAGGTAGTAGCCGTCGCCCGTGTCGCGGTAGGCCATGGCGGCCGCGATCATCGTCTCGTTGTGCGGCCACCAGAGCTTCATGTCGTGCTCGTATGCCTCGGGCGGCTTGCCGCATGCGTCGATGAAGTACAGCAGGCCGCCGAACTCGTCGTCCCAGCCCGCCTCGGCGGCGAGCCTGAAGATCTGCTGGGCGCAGGAGTGCAGCTCCTTGTCGCCGCGGTAGTTCGCCTCCTGCATGAGGAACCAGCTGCATTCGATGTCGTGCCCGGGGTTCACGATGCGCCCGGATGTGTATTCGAGCTCGGGCAGCCCTTGCGCGTTCACGTTCTCGAGCGTGCAGCCCAGCTCGGGGCGGAAATGCTCCTCCACGATGCGGCGCGTGCATTCCTGCGCATGCCGGTCGTACTCCTCGGCGTTGGCGGGGTCGGCCCTGCGCATGATGGAGATGATGTTCAGGAAGATCATCGAGTCCCCGAGGCTGCGCCCCGAGCGCGTCTCGGGGATGGTCTTGGGGCCGAAGCCCGCCGGGTCGTCTGCGCCGCCCCAGTTGAGGGCGTAGATGGCCTCGTAGGCCTTCCTGGCGCGCTGCAGGTGCTCCTGCTTGCCGGTGACGCCGTAGTACTCGGCGTTGCCGATGCAGTAGAAGCCTTCGGAGAAGTTGTAGCGCCTCTGCCGCAGGGGCCTGCCGTCTGCGGTGACGGTAAAGTACAGCCGGTCGCCGGCGTTGTGGTTGATGCAATGGTCCTCCAGGAAGCCGAGGCAGCTGGACGCGGCTTCGAGCCATTCGGGACGGCATCCGTAGGCGTGGCAGAGGTAGGAGTACGTCCATGCGCACCTGCCCTGCATCCACACGCTCTTGTCGGTGGAGTAGACGTCGCCCTTGCGGTCGAGGCAGGTGTACACGCCTCCGTTGACGGGGTCGATGCCGTGCTCGAGCCAGAAGTCGGCGCTGATGGACAGCTGGTCGCGGCACCAGCGGCGCAGCTGCTCGAGCCGTGCGGCGTTCTTGGGGCTTTGCATGGGCTACTCCCAACCTTCGCGAAGGGGAAGCGCGGGGTCGATCATGTCCTGCTGCCTGAGGATCTCGGCGATGGAGGCCACGTCGTCCTCGATGAGCGCCTGGACGGGCTCGCGCATCTGGTTGGTGTTGAAGACGCCCATCTGCCACAGCGCGGTCTTGAACGACCCGACGCCGGCCCCGAACCCGACGGTCGACGTGATGCGGCGCGTCATCATCATGAGGCGCGCGAGATGGTCCTGTATCCTCGCGACCTTCTCCCAGTCGCCGGCCTGTGCGGCGTTCCACTGCTCGACGTAGCTGTGGGGGTCGACGTTGGCGAGGCCGGGAACCGACCCGTCGGCGCCTCCCAGGTAGGCGCCGTCGACGACGACCTCGTGGCCGGTGAGCAGCTGCATGGGGTGTCCTGCGTCCTCGTTCTCGAGCAGGAGCCACCTGAAGGCGACGTCGTCGCCAGAGGAGTCCTTCACGCCCTGGATGACGCCGTCCTCGCCGAGCGCCATGAGCATGTTGCCGTCGAGCTTCGTGTGCACGCTGACGGGAAGGTCGTAGGCGAACAGCGGCAGGTCGGTGCACTTGCGGATCTGGCGGAAGTGCCGCTCGTTCTCGTAGGGGCCGCCCAGCGCATAGAAGGGCGCGGTTGCCACGAGCGCGTCGACGTCGTACTTGGACACGCGCTTGACCTGGTCGATGACCCGGTTCGTCTCGATGTCGATGACGCCCACGAGCACGGGCACGCGGTGGTCGACGATGGCGATGGCCTCGGTGAGTATCTGCTTTCTTTCGGCGTCGGTCACGAACGCGACCTCGCCGCTGGACCCGAGGAAGAACAGGCCGTGAACGCCGGCCTCGATCATCCTGTTGATGGTCAGCTCGAAGGCGGGAAGGTCAAGCGACCGGTCGGCCTTGAGGGGGATGATCACAGGCGGGATGACGCCTCGGAATTTGCTTAGGTCCATGAAACTTCCTTTCCTTGGAACACCCTGTGGATGCTAGCGAACAACAATAGGGCCGACGAGGCGCCGGCCCAATGGATTGCGTGACGTTTACGCAGGAAAAACACTATCCAAGGTCGGGGTGCAGCAGCGAAGGCGCAGCGCCAAGCAGAAGGCGTGTGTACTCGTCCTTGGGGTTGTTGAACACCTGCTCGGCGGTGCCCTCCTCGACGGCCTGCCCCGCGTTCATGACGATGATGCGGTCGGAGATGTAGCGCACCGTCTGAATGTCGTGGCTGATGAACACCATGGCCAGGTTCAGCTCCTTCTTCAGGTCCATGAGGAGGTTGAGGATCTGGGCGCGCACCGACACGTCGAGCGCGGACGTGGGCTCGTCGGCGATGATGGCGTCGGGCTTGAGCGAGAGCGCGCGGGCGATGGCCACGCGCTGACGTTGGCCGCCGGAAAGCTGCCCGGGAAGCGCGTCGAGCGCGGACTCGGGAAGGCCGACCATGTGGATGAGTTCGTGCACGCGCTGCTCGCGTTCCTCGGGCGTGCCCATCTTGTGGACGACCATCGGGTCCTTCAGCTGGTCCGCGACGGTCATGCGGGCGTTGAGCGCCGTGGCGGGGTCTTGGAAGACCACCGAGATGACGCGGCCGATCTCGCGCCTGTCGGCGGCGGTGCGGCGGGTGACGTCGCGCCCCTTGAAGTAGACCTTGCCCGACGTGGGGGACTGCAGGCCGCACATCACGTTGGCGGTGGTGGACTTGCCGCAGCCGGACTCGCCCACGATGCCGATCGTCTCGCCGGGCCACAGCCGCAGCGTGAGGCCGCGGACGGCCTGGACGAGGTTGGGGTGCAGAAGCGAGCCGGTGCGCGTCTTGAAGGTAACCTTGATGTCGTCCAGGAAGATGATGGGCGTCTCGCCCTCATGCGCGGCGAGCGCGTCGTGCTCGGCCGCTTCGACCTGCTCGTGCTCGCGCTTCTGCGCCTCTTCGCTTGCCGGGGCGGAGTCGCTGTGCAGAACTCCGGACAGGCCGCCTTCCGCGGTCTTGAGATCGTTGGCCACCTGGCACGATTCCGCGCGGCTTTCCTCGATTCCTTGTTTCATGTTTGAATTCGTCATGATAGCTTGTCCGTCCACTCGATGGGGCCGCCTGGCGCATAGGGCTGGATGCCCAGCTTGGAAAGCTCGTCGTCAGGCAGTTCTGCGTAGTAATGGTCGGTTCCCTGCGCCTTCTTGAGGACAGGGCGGACGTCCGAGACGGAATCCGGGTGGCTGGAGCGCGGCCTGAAGCGGTCGCCCTTCGGGAAGTCCTTTGGCGAGGGGACCGAGCCGGGCACCTGGTGCAGCCTGTCGCCGCCCGCCTCGATGGACAAAACCGAACCCAGCAGGCCGCGGGTGTACTCGTGGATGGGCGCCGTGAGGATGTCGACGACGGGGCCCTGCTCGACGACCTGGCCCGCGTACATGACGGTGATGTAGTTGGCGACCTCGGCGACGAGGGCGAGGTCGTGGCTGACGAACACCATGGCGAAGCCGAGCTCCTTCTGCAGGCGGTTCAGCAGGTCGACGACCTGCTTCTGTACGGTGACGTCGAGCGCCGTCGTGGGCTCGTCGGCGATGATGACCTTCGGGTCGCGCGTCAGCGCCATGGCGATGAGCACGCGCTGACGCTGGCCGCCCGAGAGCTCGTGCGGGTAGGAATCGAGCGTGCGCTTGGGGTCGAGGCCCACGAGTTCGAGCAGTTCCTCCGCGCTGCGGGTGCCGCCGCGCTTGGTGAGCTGCTTCATCTGCGACTTGATCAGCATGGACGGGTTGAGCGAAGACAGCGCGTCCTGGTAGATCATCGCGATCTCGCGGCCGCGCAGCTGGTTCATCTGCCTGTCGTTGAGCTCGAGCAGATTCTGGCCGTTGTAGAGCACCTCGCCCGAGATCTGCGCCTTCTTGTCGAGCAGGCCCATGATGGCGAGCGACGTGATGGACTTGCCGCAGCCGGACTCGCCGACCAGCCCCATGGTCTGATGCGGGCGCACCGAGAAGCTGACGTGGTCGACGACGTTGACGTCGCCGTGTCGCGGGAACTTGATGCACAGGTCCTTGACCTCGAGGATGGGCTTCTCTCCCGATTCGGCGCCGAAGCGGTCGGTGCGCCTTGCTTCCATCTCGCGCAGGTCGGCCAGGCGCTTCTCCAGCATCTCGGCCTGGGCGGCGTAGGCGAGCTTGGGGTCGGAGACGAGCTTGTCGGCCTCGCGGTCGGAGTCGAGCTTGTCGTCGCCGGCGGCCACGGGGGCCTTGGCCGGGGCGGCCATGGCGTCGGTGATGCCTTCGGAGAAGATGTTGAGGCAGAGCACCGTGATCATGATGGCGAGGCCAGGGAAGAGAGCCTGCCACCAACGGCCGGCAAGTACGCCGTCGCGCGCGTCGGCGAGGATGTTGCCCCATGTGGGGGTGGGCTCGGGAATGCCGGCGGAGATGAACGACAGCGAGGCCTCGAACACGATCGCGTCGGCCACCAGCACGATGGTGAACACGAGCACCGGCGCGATGCAGTTGCGGATGACGTGCTTCACGAGGATCCAGTGCGCACGTGCGCCCGACACGATGACGGCGCGCACGTAGTCCTGGTTGTATTCGCTCATGACGTTGGCTCTCACGATGCGTGCGATCTGCGGGATGTACAAAAAGCCGATGGCGAAGATCAGCGAGGGCAGCGAGTTGCCGAACACGATGACGAACGTGGCGGCGAGCGCGATGCCCGGGAACGACATGATGATGTCGAGGACGCGCATGATCAGGTTGGATATCCAGCTGCGCACGACCGCGGCCACGGCGCCGATGATGGAGCCGAGTATCAGCGCGAAGGCCGTGGCGCCCAGGCCGATGACCAGGGAGTAGCGCCCGCCGTACATCATGCGCGAGAGCACGTCGCGGCCCTTGTCGTCGGTGCCGAACAGATGCTCGCCGGTGGGAGCCTGGCGCGCGGTGAAGATCTCGTAGGGGTTGCAGGGCGCGAGCACGTTGGCGAACACCGCGACCAGCACGATGAGTACGAGGACGACGACGGAGATGCGCGCGCCGATGGTCATGTTGCGCCAGCGGCGGAAGCGGACCTTGCCCTCGAGCTTGCGGGTGGTCTTCTCGCGAAGGACGGGCTCGGTGACCTTGCTGGAGGGGGTGCAGGGAACGGGGCCCGACCCCCCGGCCCCCTGGGCCAGCATCTCGTCGCGTGTCGGGTCGTCCACGTGGGTTGTCATGATGGGGTCCTTGTCGCTCATGGCTACACGCTCCTAATTCTCGGATCTATGAGGATGTAGAGCATGTCGACGATGATGTTGATGATGATGAAGGCGACGGCGACCGTCAGCACGACCCCTTGGACGAGGTACAGGTAGTTGGACTGGATGCCCGAGACGATTGCCATGCCCATTCCCGGCAGGTTGAAGATGACCTCGATGATCACCGCGCCGCCGATGAGGTAGCCGATGCGCAGGCCGAGGACGGTGACGGGCGTGATGAGCGCGTTGCGCAGCACGTTGCGCGCGACGACGACGCTTTTAGGGATGCCCGCTCCGAGCGCGGTGCGCACGTAGTCCTTGTCGAGCTCCTCCACCATGGAGGTGCGCACCACGCGGGTGAGCTGGCCTGCCACGGGAACGCCGAGCGATATGGCCGGCAGCAGCATGCGCAGGAACCACCCGTTGGGGTCGACGAAGAAGTCGGGCACCTTGCCGGACGCAGGCAGCACGCCCTGGAACGCCAGGATGAGCAGCACGGCAAGCCAGAAAGACGGCGTCGCGATGCATGCGATGGAGAAGATGCGGATGACCTGGTCGGGCCACCGGTCGCGGTAGAGCGCCGAGACGACGCCCAGGACGAGCGCGACGACAACGCCGAAGATGAGGCCCATGAACGTCAGCTGCAACGTGACGGGAAGCGCCTCCATCACCCTCTGCGTCACGGACATGTTCGATGCGCCATACGTCCCCAAATCACCATGGAAAAGGCCCAAGAGGAAGTTACCGTACTGGACGATGAGCGGGTCGTTGAGCCCGTTCGCCTCGCGGTAAGCCTGCGCTTGAGCCTCTGTGGCGCTTTCTCCCAGGACCGAGTACGCCGGGTCGATGGGGGAGAGCGACATGATGAAGAAGACGAGGATTGTGACGCCAAGAACCATGACCGGCAACCATATGATGCGGTTGATGATCAGCCTAATCAGGTTGTTCACGATGCCTCCTATCCTTGTGGCTTGAATCCTCTTCCGTTGATAGAAAAGTGTACATTATATATATGTGCCTACCGGCTAGATTCGCTGCCGATTTTCCCATTTTCGGGCAATGCCGCGCCCTTCGGAACGCAAAGGGGGCGGCTGCGGCTTTCGGTCGTCCCCCCTTTGCGCAATGCCTGCGGAAAAAAAAGAAGGACCCCGCGATGGGGTCCTTCCATGGGATGGTGCTTTCGGCCGTGCCTTAGTCGAGGGCGGTGGTGTCGAGGAAGACGAGGCCCGTGGTGGAGATGGGCGCGAAGCCCTCGAGCTTCTCGGAGACGAAGGCGGTGCCGACCTCGCGGTGGAACAGCGGGTAGATCGGAACCTGCTCGGCGATGATGTCGAAGCACTGGTTCCAGATCGCCTGCTGGTCTGCGGCTGCGGCCTCGCGGCCCTGCTGGAGCAGTTCCTGCAGCTGGGTCCACTCGGGCGTGCCCTTCCAGC
>CAJUSL010000020.1:23957-25325 GCA_910589135.1 uncultured Eggerthellaceae bacterium | reverse complement strand
CAGGTGCTCCATCAGCTCCTCGGTGGTGATGTCGGGGTTGTCGATCATGGCGCACGTGGCGTCGATGGTTTCGCCCAGGTTGTGCGGCGGGATGTTGGTTGCCATGCCGACGGCGATGCCGTTGGACCCGTTGACCAGCAGGTTGGGGAAGCGGCTGGGCAAGACCTCGGGTTCCTGCAGGCTTTCGTCGTAGTTGGGACGGAAGTCGACCGTTTCCTTGTCGAGGTCGCGCAGCAGTTCCATGGCGGGCTTGTCGAGACGTGCCTCGGTATAGCGCATGGCCGCCGCAGAATCGCCGTCGATAGAGCCGAAGTTGCCGTGGCCGTCGACCAGCGGCACGCGCATGCTGAAGGGCTGGGCCAGGCGCACCATGGTGTCGTACACGGCGGTGTCGCCATGCGGGTGGTACTTGCCGATGACGTCGCCGACCGTACGCGCCGACTTCATGTGCGGGCGCGTGGGCAAATACCCCGATTCGTTCATGGCGTAGAGAATGCGGCGATGCACCGGCTTGAGGCCGTCGCGCACGTCGGGAAGGGCGCGCGCCACGATGACGCTCATGGAGTACTCCAGGAACGACTGCTGCATCTCTTTGCCCATTTCGGCGCGCAGCACGTCCTTCGGGTCGCCCTTTTCGGCGATCAGCTGGGCCGCTTCGGCGTCCTCGTCCTCTTCCTCGTCTTCCTCGGCCTCGGCCACGTCGACTTCCACGCCGTCGACCTCGACCGAGTCGACGGTGTCGTCTTCGGTGAAGTTGTCGTCGTCCAAGGAAAGGCCGTCGTCGAAGTTCAGATTGTCTTCGTTGATGTTGTTGTCGTCGTCCATGTTGCTTCCTTAATGTGTTTCGGTCGGGCGCGGCGGGTATGCCGTTGGATGCGGTCTAGCGCCGCGCGCTAGATGTCGAGGAATCGCACGTCGCGGGCATGGTCCTGGATGAAGCGCTTGCGCGGTTCGACCTGCTCGCCCATCAGTTCGGACACCACGCGCTCGGCGCGCGCGGCGTCGGTGATTTCCACCTGCAAAAGCGTGCGGTTCTGCGGCTCCATGGTGGTTTCCCACAGCTGCTCGGGGTCCATCTCGCCCAGACCCTTGTAGCGCTGGATGTCGAACTTGTCGGGGTTCGGAAGCTCGGCCAGCGTGGACTTCAGCGCCTCTTCGTTGAAGACGTACTTTTCCACCTTGGTGGAGCGCGAGTTCTTCTTCTTGAGGCCGTACAGCGGCGGTTGCGCGATGTAGATGTAGCCGCGCGCGATGAGCTCGGGCATGTAGCGGTAGAAGAATGTGAGCAGCAGGCAGCGGATGTGCGCGCCGTCGACGTCGGCATCGGTCATGATGATGATGCGGTGGTAGCGGGCCTTCTCGGCGTCG
>CAJUSL010000020.1:0-23947 GCA_910589135.1 uncultured Eggerthellaceae bacterium | reverse complement strand
GGCGTCGAAGTCCTCGCCGATGTTGGTGCCGATGGCCGTGATGAGAGAGCTGATCGTCTCGGACGACAGCGAGCGGTGCAGGCCGGCGCGCTCGACGTTGAGGATCTTGCCGCGCAGGGGCAGGATGGCCTGGAACTTGCGGTCGCGGGCCTGCTTGGCAGAGCCGCCTGCGGAATCGCCCTCTACGATGAAGATTTCGGACAGGGAAGCGTCCTTGGACGAGCAGTCGGCGAGCTTGCCCGGAAGCGCGAACGAATCGAGCACGTTCTTGCGGCGCGTGGCCTCACGGGCCTTGCGTGCGGCCTCGCGCGCCTTAAGCGCCTGCGTCGCCTTGTTGATGATGCGCTTGGCCGGCGTGGGGTTCTCTTCCAGGAACTCGGCCAGGCCCTTGTTGATGGCGTTGGACACAAGGCCGCGAATTTCCGTGTTGCCCAGCTTGGTCTTCGTCTGGCCCTCGAACTGCGGGTTGCGCAGCTTGACGCTGATGACGGCGGCCAGGCCCTCGCGCGCGTCCTCGCCGGAGAGGTTGGAGTCCTTCTCCTTCAGTAAGCCCTTGGCGCGGGCGTAGTCGTTGATGGTCTTCGTGATGGCGTGCTTGAAGCCGTCGAGGTGCGTGCCGCCCTCGGTGGTGTTGATGTTGTTGGCGAACGACATGACGTTGGAGCTGTAGGCGTTGGACCACTGCAGCGCCACCTCGACCTCGCCGTCGGCGTTCTCGGCCTCGAAGTAGATGGGCTTGTTCAGCGTTTCCTTGCCCTCGTTGAGGTACTTCACGTAGTCGACGATGCCGCCCTGCGCGCGGAACACCTCGGTCTTGGGCTTGCCTTCGTCGTCCTTCACGCGCTCGTCGTGCAGGGTGATCTTCAACCCCTTGTTGAGGAACGCCATCTCGCGGAAGCGATCGGCCAAGGTGTCGTAGTCGTACTCGGTGGTCTCGGTGAAGATATCGGCGTCGGGCCAGAACGTGACCTTGGTGCCCGTGCGATTGGTCTTGCCCAGCTTGCGCAGCTTGGTCTTGGTCTTGCCGCGCTCGAATTCCATCTCGTACTCGTAGCCGTCGCGCGCCACGTTGACGCGCGTCATCTCGGAAAGCGCATTGACGACGGACACGCCGACGCCGTGCAGGCCGCCGGAGGTCTTGTAGCCACCGTCGCCGAACTTGCCGCCGGCGTGCAGGATGGTGAGAACGACCTCGACCGTGGGAATCTTTTCCTTCGGGTGGATTTCGACCGGAATGCCGCGGCCGTTGTCGGCAACGGTGACAGAATTGTCTTCGTGGATCCACACCTCGATGTTGTCGCAGTAGCCGGCCAGCGCCTCGTCGACCGAGTTGTCGACGACCTCGTAGACCAGATGGTGAAGACCTCGCGGGCCCGTGGAACCGATGTACATGCCAGGACGCATGCGGACGGCTTCGAGACCTTCGAGAACGCGAATGTTCTCTGCCCCATAACTGTTGGGTTTCTCTGCCATGTTTTCCCCTTTTTGCCTTGCGTATGCTGCTTTTTGGCGTCGTCTATGTTCGTTAGTTTGCGAAATATCGAATATTTGTTCTAATTTTAGCAGATTTTGCGCTTAGATTGAGCGCTAGAATCAATTTTAAGGCATAGGTTCCCGTTTTTGGAACACTTTCGTGCTTTTTTCTTCGAACGTGCCGCATATCGTCCCTGTGAGCGCCAAACCAGTGGCACGAAGAGGTAAAAGCTGACGGCGCCGGGCTGTTCCGCCGCACCTTTCAGCGACGCAGGTTCACCACGTGGGCGCGTTCCAGCATCGCCTCGTCGAAGTAGTCGATGTTGGCGGTGGTGATGAAGGTCTGCTTGCCTTCCAGCAAGCCGCGCACCAACGCCGCGCGGCGCGTTCCGTCGAGCTCGGACATCACGTCGTCCAGCAAGAGCACCGGAAGCTGGCCCAGCATCTCCTCGACTACCTCGGCTTCGGCCAGCTTGCACGCCAGCACGATGGAGCGCTGCTGTCCCTGGCTGGCGAACGACTGCGCGTCGAGCCCATCTATATAAAAGGTGACCTTGTCCAGGTGCGGCCCCGCGAGAGCGCGGCAGCGCGACGCCTCGCTATGCAGGTCGACGGCCTCGGAAAGCGTCTTGCCTTCGGCCCAACTGCGCACGTATTCCGCCGTGAATGCCTCGCGCGAGCCGGAGATGTCGGCGTAATGCCCCGCGATGTGAGGAACCAGCCGGTTGAACAGCGCCTGGCGGTAGCCGGCCAGCTGCTCTCCCACCTTCGCAAACACCTCGTTGGCGGCCTCGAGCAGAGGCATGGGCGCGAGGTCCTTCAGCAGCCGGTTCTTCTGGCGCAGCACCTTGTCGTAGTCGCGCACCAGCTGGAAATAGTTGGCGTTCAGCTGGGCGCCCAGCACGTCGACCTCGCGGCGGCGGTGCCGGTCCGAGCCCTTCACCAGGTTCAAGTCGTCGGGCGTGAACGTGACCGAGGGCAGCGTGCCGCGGATGTCCTTCGCCGCGCGGCGCTTGCCGTTCATGAGGAAGTGGCGCCCGGGCGGGTCCGCTTCCAGCTGCAGCCCCACGTCGAGCAGGCGGTTGCCGTCGGTCAGCGACGCCTCGATGCGCGCATGTTGCTGGCCGCGCTTCACCAGCTCGCCCGCCGTGGCGTTGCGGAAGGACACCAGCGCCGTCAGCAGCTGGATGGCCTCGACCGCGTTCGTCTTCCCCGACGCGTTCGGACCGACGAAGATGGTGAGCTCGCCCAGGTCGCGCAGCATCAGCTCGTCGTACGAGCGGAAGTTCCGAAGGGTTATGTCGGTGATTCGCAGCATGGCCGTACCTGCATGTCGGAATGTCTCGGCTATAGGTTATGGGCAACGTGCAATCAGTGTGCCGGGAAACGTCCTCGGCACCCATCACGCCCAGATACACGAGCAAGAGCTAGATGCGCACGGGCATGATCAGGTAGAGGTGCTTCTCCTCGCCAGTGGAAAGGAAGATGCCCGGCTTCAGCGACGACTGCACGTCGAAGTAGACGTTTTCCTCCTTCATGGTGGCAAGCCCGTCGCTGACGTAGGCGGAATTGAACGCGATTTCCACGTCCTCGCCTTCGATGGGGCAGTCGATGCTTTCCTGAACCGAGCCGACGTCGGCGGAAGTGACCGTGATCTGCGCCAGGTTGACGGCCGGGGTCAGCGCGAACTTGATGGGCGCGGTGGACGAACTCATGAGCGCGGCACGGCGCACGGCGGCGGTCAGCGCCTCGACCGGGAACGTTGCGCGCGTGGCGTGGCTGTCGGGCAGCAGCTGCCGGTAGTTCGGGTATTGGCCCTCGATGCGGCGGTTGATGAACACCATGTTGTCGCAGCGCACGATGATCTGGTTCTCGGCCACGCCGACGCTGACCACCTGCTCGTTGAGCGGCAAGCCGGCGACGTCGTTCAGGAAGGTGCCGCTGATGACGGCGCTGAAGTCCTCGGGGTCGTCGTACGCGTCGGAGTCGATGCCGGTTTCCGTCAGCGCCAGGCGGTACGAGTCGGTCGCCACCATGCGCAGCGTGGCGCCTTCGGTTTCCACCAGCACGCCGGTGAGGATGGCGCGGCTCTCGTCGCGCGACACCACGCGCGATACCCGCTTGACCATCTTCGAGAAGACGGCAAAGGGCAGCTTGATGGTCTTGCTGGCCTGCACGGCAGGGAACCCCGGGAAGTCCTCGGGGTTGAGCGTCTTCACCGAGAAGGCGGTGGTGTCGCAGGTGAGGCGCGCCTCGACGCCTTCGGAGGAGACGTTGACCGCCGCGTCGGGAAGGCTCTTCACGATGTCGGAGAACAACTTGCCGGGAACGACCAGCTTGCCCGGCTCCTCGATGAGCGCCGGGACCTCCATCTGTATGGAGAGCTCGAGGTCGGTGGACTGGAACACCAGCTTGTCCGCCACGGCGTCGATGAGGATGCCGGAGAGGACGGGAAGAGTGGAACGCGTGGAGATGCCTTTCTGAACGACAGTCAGCGCGTTCTGCAACTCGGTCTTGTTGATGCTGAACTTCATGGGACCTCCCGGTAAGCGCAAGGTTTTGAACCAGGATTATAGCGCACGTGCATGCATATGCCGGCCTTCCTGGAGGCAACGTGCCGAACGAAACGGGGGCGGAGGGGCCGCTTCGGCGGTAAGGACAGCGCGTTCACCGGCATTTGCTTCCCTGCCCCATCAGGAGTGGGAAATTCGGCGCGTTTCAAGGATTTCCTTGAATTTCACAACTTTCCCGAATCTCTCGAAAGCAGGTGGGAAAAAACTGAAAAAGTTTGAAAAACAGCCATCCGCAACGAGATTGAAGGACTGTGTTGGTGGAAAATGTTGAAAACTATGGGATGTCGAGGCTAATTTGAGCCAAAAACCTCTGTTTACGCTGGTTTTACTTGGTAAAACCTATCGAATCTCGAATGTGTATTTCTTGGATGACAACTATTTCAGCAGCACGAAAAATACCATTCGAACTGGTAACTGTTGCAAATCGAATGGAAAATAGAACAGATTTTCGTACCGGGTTGGCGGCGCGCCGCACCCTGGCTGCGATTGTGTTCAAAACATGAAGCGTCGAACTGGGAAGTTCTTGCAAGCAAGAAAAGTCAAGTAGAAATTTGAAAAGTTTTGAACAGATTGGATGCCGAACAAAACTCCTTTTGTTAATGATTGGACGTGTTTTCCACATTTTCTGAATAAATTGTTGAAAACTCGGTTCGGCAGGTGCAATTTCCTGAATTTCCCTGAATTTCCCGAAGCGTTGCTTCATACTGTAAGTTCCTTCATTCGAACGCCTTTTGGAGACCATGGACGAGCAAACACAGAACGCCTCCGGCGCGTACGATTACGACTACGTGGAATCGACCGCGCGCATCGCCGTGTACGACGACCTGCTCAGTTCGCCCCAGATCATCGACATCGAGCCGAATTCCACGCGTGAGTTCATCAACGAGCTGGCCACGTCCGTCTACAGCTCCGCGAAGCAGGCGGGCGGCACCATCCCCTACTCGATCATCCTGCAGGTCGCCCAGAACTTCATCCACTCGCAGTTCCAAGAAATGGTGGTGTCTGTGCTGGACGGCGGCAACACCATCCGCTTCTCGGACCAAGGGCCAGGCATTCCCGACAAGGAAAAAGCCCAGCAACCAGGCTATTCGTCGGCAACGACGCAAATGAAGCGCTACATCGACGGCGTCGGCTCGGGGCTACCCATCGTGCGCGAATACATGGAGACCAAACACGGCACCGTGCGCATCGAGGACAACATGAACTCGGGCGCGGTGGTGACCATCAGCCTCAACGCGTCCGCCGAGACGCCTTCCATGGAGGCGCTGCACGAGCAGGACCCCTACTTGCAGGCGGCCCCTGCGCAGGAACCTTACCCGCAAGCGTCGCAGAATCCGGCCGCTGCCATGGCGGCCTTCCCGCAAGCGGGCGGCCCTGTTGCCGCAGCATACTCGCAGCCGGCGCCTCTGCAAACCATGCAGGACTTCCAGCCGCAAGGCGCCTACCCTCAGGCGGGCACGATCAACCCCCTGGCCAACGCGGTCGGCATGGCCCCTGCCGCCGCGGGTGCTGTACCTAATTCCGCCGCGTTCGCGCCGAGCCCGGCGGGCGACCCGCTGGAGGTGGCTATGAGCATGCTGTCCCAGCGTGCGCTGCAGATAGTGAAGCTGTTCGTGTACGAGGACATCTGGGGCGTGAAGGACATCTCCGAAGAGACGGATATCCCGACGTCAAGCACCTATACCGAATTGAAGAAACTGGAAGAAGCGGGTATGATGACAAGGCTCGGGAAAAAGTACAAGCTGACCGAGCTTGGCGAAAGGGTCGCGCAAAACCTTTCTTAACAGATCGTCCTTCGCCATCGACATCGACTGATTGCGTGGCAGATGAACAACAGTTTGAACGAAAAATGGACGGAAGTTTGCGACCACGTCGCCGGCTTTGACGACGTCAACAAGCCGGAATTCAACGCGTTCATGGACCGCGTCCAGCCCCAGGCGATGAGCGACGGGTTCCTTCTCCTCACGGTGGAAAACGACTTCCTGAAGAAGCGGATCGAGCAGAACTTCCTTCCCGCGATCTCCAAGGCGCTCGAGGAAATGTACGACCTGCCGTTCGTGGTCAGCCTGGAAGTGGACAACTCCATGCCCGCGGCGGCGCCGGCCGCGCAGGCGGTTTCCCCGCAGGCGGCACCGATCCAGACGCCCGCAAACAACGACCTTATCGGCGGAAGCGTCGCGGCTGTTTCCAACGTGCTGACCGAGCAGCCGCTGCCGCAGTCCCCAACCGCGCCGCAGCCGGCGAACATGACCGGCGCGTTCCGCTCGCTCACGTTCCAGAACTTCGTCATCGGCGAGTCGAACCGCATGGCCTATTCCATGGCGGTGCAGGTCGCCGAAACCCCAGGTCAGAGCTCCCTCAACCCGCTGTTCATCTACGGCAAGAGCGGCCTGGGCAAGACTCATCTGATGCGCGCCATACAGAACTACGTCAACGAGACCCAGCCCAACCTGGTGACGGTGTACGCCGATTCCGAGGAAATCGTCAGCAAGTACACCGAAGCCAGCATGACCAACGACATCGACAAGTCCAGCTACAACAACTTCAAGGCGTTGTACGAAGGCGCCGACGTGCTGCTGATCGACGACATCCAATTCCTGCAGGGCAAGACGGGCACGCTCAACATCGTGTTCCAGATTCTCAACAAGCTGATGAACCAGGGCAAGCAAATCGTGCTCTCCGCCGATCGCGCGCCGAAGAACATCGACATCGAGGAGCGCTACAACTCCCGCTTCATGCAGGGCGGAACCATCGACATCCAGCCCCCCGAGATCGAGACCAAGCTTGCCATCGTGAAGAGCTTCATCAACGAATACAAGCTTTCGCAGGGCGACATGGCGTTCTCGCTCCCAGAGGACGTGCAGATGTACGTGGCCGAGAACTCCGGGTCGAACATCCGCGAATTGAAGGGCGCCATCAACCGGCTCATCTTCAGCCGCAACGCCGACGAGCACGACATCACCGTGCCCGAGGCCGCGGCCATGCTGGAGAACCACTTCTCGCACGGAATGTCGCGCAACGTCACCATCGACGACGTGCAGAAGGAAGTGGAGAGCTATTACAAGGTGAAGCATTCCGAGATGGTGGGCGCGTCGCGCGCACGCGAGGTCATGTTCCCGCGCCAGGTCGCCATGTACCTCTGCCGCGTGCTGCTCGACCGCCCGTATGACGAGATCGGAAAGAAGTTCGACCGCGACCACACCACGGTTATGCACTCTGTTAAAAAGATCGAGAAGCTGCTCCTCACCGACAGGAACGTGCAGGAAGAGGTCGAAATCCTGCGAAAGGCCATCAACAACCTTTAAACGAGGGTTTGCCCCTTCCTTGCCTGGCCCTCTCCGTTTCTCAACGACGCTTGTTCAAAGCATGTTCCAAACCTATTGAAACATGGCTCCTTTATCAACGAAGGCGGTTCAAAACGAAACGGGGCCATGTTGCGCGGTGCAAAGCGCATACATCTTTTCGACACCGAACGTTTAGAAAAACATGCATGCCACAATGGCAGGTCTTCTCCTTTTCAACCATTGCACCGAGATTATTATGGTTCTTGTCTTTCTCAAACCTTATAGCCGACCTTCTTCGCTCTGAGCGAATCCACAACGAAGGTACGCTGGAACTTCTTGGAAAAAAGTTTTGCAATCGGCAGGGAAATAGCTATATAATTTCGAGGTTACTCTATTTGCATGGATAAAGGATTATCAAATGAAGAGGACTTACCAACCTAACAAGCGCAAGCGCGCGAAGTGTCATGGTTTCCGTTCGCGTATGGCCACCAAGGGCGGCCGTGCGGTGCTTTCGAGAAGGCGTGCGAAGGGACGCAAGCGCCTCTGCGTCTAAGGAACTTTGCGTTGGATATCATCAAGTCCAACACCGAGATTTCACGCATCTTCTCGTCTAACAGGCGTTATTCGAATCAGTTCGCCACGTTCATCGTGGAGAGCTGCAAGGATGAAAGCCATGAAACAGAGAAGCCATCACAACACGACCCCCGCGGTCGTGTTGCTTTTATTGCGGGAAAAAAACTCGGGAACGCGGTGTGGAGGAACTCGGCGAAGCGGCGCATGCGCGAGATATACCGGTCCCGACCAGAGCTGTTGCAGGGAGTGAACGTACTTTTTATCGCCCGTTCTCCTATTCTGAAGGCATCTTATAGTAAAGTTCTAACTACTTGTGAGCAGACTATGAAGAGAATCTTCGATGAAAACGGCTAGGGAGGGGCTCTTGCGCGCGGTGCGCCTGCTGGGTAGGGTTCCGTCGCTTGCGTTCATCGGGCTCATCACCCTGTATCGGGGAATCATCTCCCCGCTTACCCCGTCGAGTTGCAGGTTTCATCCTACCTGTTCCGAATACGGGCTCGAGGCCTTTCGGAGGTTCGGTTTCTTCAAAGGGCTGCTTTTGACCACGAAGAGGATTTTGAAGTGTCGGCCGGGAGGGCCGTACGGGTACGATCCTGTGCCGGAGAAGGTCGTCAGGAAAGACGAGCGTCCTTCCGAGGCATTGTTAGAAGGGGACAATTGATATGTGGGAGATCATTCTTCAGGCCATTTTCGAGGTAATCAACTTCTTCTATGGCTTCTGCCATGACTGGGGCCTGGCCATCATCATCGTCACGATCATCTTCCGCATCCTCGTGGCGCCGCTGATGCACAAGCAGGCGAAGTCCAACTTTCAGATGCAGAAGATCCAACCCCAGATTCAGAAGATCCAGGAGAAGTATGGCAACGACCAGGTTCGCATGAACCAGGAGATGCAGAAGCTGTACGCCGAGGCCAAGTTCAACCCGCTGATGGGATGCCTCCCCATGCTGCTGCAGATGCCCATCTTCATTGCCTTGTTCCAGGTGCTTCGCAACATCCAGGCTTACACGGCCTCCGACGCGCCGCTCACGTTCTACGGGATTATCCCCAACCTGACCCAGACGCCCTCCGGCGCGCTCGGTGAAGGTTTTCTCGCATTCCTTCCCTACCTGGTGCTGATGATCATCTTCGCAGGCGCGACGTTCCTGCCCATGATGCTGCAGCAGATGAAGAACAAGGAGAACAAGCAGCGCAATCAGACCCTCATCATGGGAATCGTCATGACGGTGTTCATGCTCTGGATCTCGTGGGGCTCCCCCGCAGGCGTTCTCCTGTTCTGGGGCGCGTCGTCGCTTATTGGCATCGGACAGAACCAGTTCACGCTGCGCAGGTGCCGCAGGCAGGACGAGGAAGCCGAGGCCGCCAAGGCTCTCGAAGCGAAGCCGGTCGAGGTGGACGTCGTCAGGAAGGCTAAAAAGAAGCGTCCTTCGAAGAAGCATTAGGTTCGGTGGTTTCAGCTGTTCGCTGATTTAGTCGAAAGGGAAACTAATGTTCGATAGCAATGACGAGAAAGAGATGCTGGAAGACATTGTCGAGCAGCAGGCAGAGCAGGACGTCGTCAGCGATGTCGAGGATTCGACGCCTGACGAGCAGGCCGAGGAAGAAATGCTGGAAGAGGCTCCTCTCGATCACGCGGAACCTGTCGGCAACGATGCGCAGGATGACGCAGATACCGATGTGGACATCGACCAGGTGGCCGACACGGCTATCGAGGTGTTGCAGACCATTCTCAAGCCGTTTGATATCGGGGACATCACCATCGACGAGTACGACGGCGACGAGGGAGAGCTTATCCTCGACATCACCGGCGACGACCTCGCGGTGCTGATTGGCCGCCATGGACGCACGCTCGATTCCATCCAGTTTCTGGTGAGCGCCATCGCGCGACGCAAGCTTGGCTATCGGTATCCGATCGTCATCGACGTCGAGGGATACAAGAGCAGGCAACGTCAGAAGATCGAATCCATCGCGAAATCTGCTGCTAACAGGGCCGCTTCTCAAGGTCGCGAGGTTTCGATGAGGCCGATGACCCCGTACGAGCGTAGAATCGTGCACATCGTCCTTCGTGATGATTCTCGCGTTGAGACTGAATCGACAGGTGAAGGTTCAAACCGACATGTAGTTGTTATTCCAGTGTAATACCACAATATATTGTGTTTTAGAGGACTGATAGAGATATCAGTCCTCTTTTTTTTACTGCAAGTAGGGCCTCTTTTGGGCCATCCCGAGTCGCCTGGGAAGCTTTACTTCGGGATCTTTGTACTTCTCGAACGTGTAGACGGTTCTATATGTCACACCATCGCTAAGATGATATGAACGTTTGTTTACCTTCCTCATACCGAGCTTGTTTTCAAGACTGACGTTGTCGAAATCGTCTTCTTCCTTGGACTTCAACGCTATAAGGATGCCCTCTTGTTGCAGCAAGGGAGATGCAAGCTCGAGAAGCGAGGGAAGTGAAGTCAAGGCGCGAGCTGTCAACACTGAGAACGCTTTCGGTCGTTCTTTGGCAAGTTCTTCGATACGTCCATCATAGGTTTCAATGAGGTTTGATAAATTCATTTCCGAAAGAATATTACTTACGACAGTCATCTTCTTTTTTACTGAATCAACGAGCAGAGTTTTTCTATTGAAGGATAAAGCTAATGGCACTCCAGGAAATCCTCCACCAGATCCTAAATCGGCATATAAACCATCAGGAGCCTTTGAAAATTCTTCACTGACTGCCAAAGAATCTTCCAAATGAAGTAGAATCGCCTGGTCTATATCTGTTACTCTAGTCAAGTTGATTGACTGGTTCGCTTTCAATGCCTTGTCTAGGTATGTTTTCATATCGTTTGTGATAGAGAAATCATTTCTCTTACTCATATCTGCACTTCCTTTTTGGTATCGATGTTTCACGTGAAACATTCAATATACGTTGTAGTGGTCATCCGTATACAAGGAGGATTAATGAGTAGCAATTACGGTAAAGAACCATCAACAAACGCTTCGTATAATAATCAAGATACGTCTCGCAATGCAAGCAATGGCATTCCAGTGGACGAGATGGATATCGATTCAAGTCGAGTTGTGGTTCGCGAAGTTGCTCCGCAGGTTGAAAACACTGCTGCAGTCAAAGAAATCAAAGGATATTCCGAAAAGAAACCAGTGAATCACGTGATTGGCCAAACACGCATTATCGCAATTATTAATCAAAAGGGCGGCGTTGGTAAATCAACGACTGCTATCAACCTTGCTGCAGCTCTTGGGGAGCTTGGCAAACAGGTTCTTTTGGTCGATTTAGATCCTCAAGGTAATTCAACCAGTGGCCTTGGTGTCGAGAAGTCATTGATTAATACCTGTATATATGATGTTCTTCTTTCTGACGTTTCGGTTCAGGAAGCAATTATTCCTGACGTTTGCAAGGATTTGGATTTAGTTCCGGCAACTATCAACCTTGCAGGTGCTGAGGTGGAGCTTGTAACTGAGATGGCTCGTGAGAACCGTTTGAAAGACGCAGTTGGTTCTCTTCGTGGGAAGTACGACTATATTTTGATTGATTGTCCTCCTTCTCTGGGATTATTGACAGTGAATGCCCTTGTTGCAGCCGATAAACTGCTTATTCCTATCCAATGTGAGTTCTATGCATTGGAAGGCGTGACAAAACTCCTTGAATCAATGAAACGTGTCAAAACTCGCCTGAATCCGAAATTGGATATCTTTGGTGTATTGATGACTATGTACGATGGCCGCACCACTCTTTCTAAGCAAGTTGTTGACGAGGTTAAAAACTATTTCGGAAAGACAGTCTTCGAAACTCCTATTCCAAGGTCGGTTAAGATATCAGAGGCACCTAGTTTCGGAATGTCTATTACACAGTATGACCCGCTAGGAAAGGGTTCTATCGCTTATGTGGAGCTTGCAAAGGAAGTGATTAATCGTGGCTAAGCAATCTCGAAGCGGTCTTGGGCGTGGTTTGAATTCTCTGCTTGGAGGACCTTCTGAAGCAATACCTGCATCAGGACGCACAACAGAACGCGACCGCATCGTATATGACGAGCGTGAAGATGTCGTGTATGAGGGAAATGTAAGGTCGCAGGTTGTCGATAACGTCGATCCTGGTAGTACTGGAAGGTTCGGGGCTGTTGGAAATCCTCGTATGAATGTTTCACGTGAAACATCCGAGCAAATTTCCACGCAATTTCAACCTGTTAATCAAGCTCCGGTAAAGGAAGAAATGGTTGTCGAAGAGGTTGAAGAAGAGTCTCTAGCTGGGAATATGATTTATGACATAGAGATTGACAAGGTTGTTCCAAACCCTGACCAACCTCGTACTAACTTCGATGAAGAAGACCTTAAAGAGCTTTCCAACTCAATCAAACGAGAGGGTTTGATTCAGCCTATCCTTGCTCGTGAAACAGAAGATGGTAAGTTCCAGATTATTGCTGGCGAACGTCGTTGGCAGGCCAGTAAGAAGGCGGGTCTGAAGACTGTTCCAGTACAGGTCAAGAATGTCGACGATGAAAAAGCTCTCGAGCTTGCTCTTATCGAGAACATACAGCGTACGGATTTGAACCCCATTGAAGAGGCATATGCGTACAAACGCCTGATGGAGCGCAATAAGATGACACAGGCCGATATTGCGCAGGCAGTGTCGAAGGGACGTTCAACCATAGCCAATGCCCTTCGTTTGCTTGAACTACCAGAAGAAGCACAAAAGCTGTTGTTCGAAGATCAGATTACTGCTGGCCATGCCCGCGCGATTCTTTCGGTTCCTTCCAAAGACGGTCGCTTGACACTTACCCAGAAACTTTTGGACAACAAACTAAGCGTGCGTGAAACCGAACAACTTGCCCGCTTGATGTCTAACAAGCCGGAAAAGGGAGCAAAGCGCGAGTCTACGCCGGCAGTGTACAAGTCGGTTGCCCGTGCTTTGAAGAATTCCTTGGGCGCTCCAGTGAAGGTGAAGTCTTCCAAAGGAAAGAACAAAATCGAAATCGAATTCACTGACGAACAAGATTTGGAAAGACTGTTTAATCTTATCAACCCAGAATAATGTGGTTGATTGATATATTAAACACAAGATATTGTGTTTTGAATGAAAAGAGCCAGCGTACTGGCTCTTTTTTTATTATCTAGAATTCACGATTCGTCGGTGTTATTCGAACCGAGAAGCTTTAAGTTGCCCACAGGCGCCTGCGATGTCGGAACCTTTCGATTTTCTCACGCTGCAAGGAATCCCCGCATTGTCGAGTGCAACGCGCCATTTATTGACGGTTCTATGGTCCGACGGCATGTAATCGATGCCGTCCACGGCATTGAACGGCAGCAGGTTCACATGGACGTTCAGTCCCTCGCAGAATGCTATCAGGTGCTGCAAATCGTCGTCGGTGTCGTTGTGTTCGTTCAAAAGCATGTATTCCAACGTGATTCGCCGGCCTTTTTCCTCGACGTAGTAAGCCAGCGCCGTGCGGAGTTTCTTAAGATTCTGCCCGCTCAAACGGGGCATGAGGGCGTTCCTGGTGCTTTGTTCGGCGGCGTGAAGCGAGATGGCGAGGCGGAACTGCTCCGGTTCTTTGGCGAAACGCTTTATTTCCTCGCACAAGCCCGAGGTTGACACGGTGATGTGCCGCGCGCCAATGTCTAGCCCGGCGTCGGAATTCATCCTGCGCATGGCGTCAATGGTCGCATCGTAGTTCTGGAACGGCTCGCCTTGGCCCATGACCACGACGTTTCCGACGCGCATGCCGAAGTCCTTCCCCACCGCGACCACTTGCGCGACGATCTCGTCTGCCGTCAGGTTGCGTTCGAGTCCCTGCTGGCCGGTGGCGCAGAAGGAGCATTTCATGGCGCATCCGACCTGCGTGGAACAGCAAACGGTGAGTCTTCCTCCCTTGTCTTCCGCTTCCACGGCTTGGTCGTCTTCCGTTTCGCCGAAAGAATGCTGGCTTCCTTGCGCCTTGTTCCCTGAGCCGTCGAGAATCCCGACGCACTCCACGACCAGGCCGTCGTCGAGCTGCAAAAGGTACTTCTTTGTGCTGTCCTGGGATTCCCTGACCTGTAGAATCTTCGTCTCCTGCAGCGGGAACCTTTGGGAAAGCTGCTCGCGCAGGGCCTTCGGAAGGTTCGTCATCTCGTCGTAGGAGGAGGCGTTGTGCAGGTGAAGCCACTCGTGGACCTGCTTGGCGCGGAACTTGGGCTGCCCAAGCTCGCGCATGAGTTCTTCCAGCCGCTCCGGCGAAAACGATCTGATTGATTCGCATGCTGCGCTCATGTGTCCTCCGAAGTTCGCGTTCGATGGGACGATTATAGGGCGAGGAAGGAAAAGCGTGCACGAGGCGCCGAACGCGGCGTCTTGCAGCGAAGAGGGCTCATCTTGCGAGGCCACGGGCGCATCCGTTAGGAGGCATCGGGCGCATCTTGCGAGGAAATAAGACACTCATTGCAAGACAACGGCTGCATATCATCTTGCTATACTGGGAAAACCTGACAGATGGCATACGCTGCCCTGACGAAAGCAGACAAATGTTCGATAAAATTCCCATATCTCACAAACCTGAGGAAACGAAGATTGCCTTGCTTGCAGGCGGTTCAAGCGGGGAGAGGCCGATTTCGCTGAAGTCGGCCGAGGGCGCGAAGGAGGCGTTGGAGCAGGCGGGTTACCAGGTCACGCAGCTCGACCCGGCCGAGGCTGCCGACTTGAAGGCGCTCATCGACGGCGGCTTCGACGTGGCCTTTCTGGCGCTTCACGGCAAAGGGGGCGAAGACGGGGCCATCCAGGGCTTCCTGCAGACGATAGGCCTTCCCTACACGTGTTCCGGCATTTGGGGCAGCGCGGTCGCCATCGACAAGACGAAGGCGAAAGTGTTCTACCGCGAGGAGGGAATCCCCACTCCCGCCGGGATGACCATCGCCAGGGGCGACGCGTACGACGTCGCGTACGTCGTCGCCAAGCTGGGCGACAAGGTGGCCGTGAAGGCAGCCACCGAAGGCAGCTCCATTGGGGTCTACATCGTGGAAGGCGCCGACGAGATAGGGCGGGCGCTGAAGGACGGGCTGGACATCGACACCAAGGTGCTGGTCGAGCAGTTCGTCAAAGGAACGGAGCTCACCTGCGTGGTGATGGGCTCGGGCGACAGCGCCCAGGCCCTGCCCGTGATCGAGATCATTCCCCAGAACGCCAGCTACGACTTCGAGTCGAAGTACGCGCCCGGCGGGTCCGAGCACGTGTGTCCCGCGCGCATCGACGACGCGTCCACCGCTGCCGTGCAGAAGCATGCCGTCGCTGCGCACAACGCCCTGGGATGCGAAGGCGTCACACGCACCGATTTTCTGCTGGAGGAAAACGGCGACATGTGGGCGCTCGAGACGAACACGGTTCCGGGCATGACGGCCACCTCGCTGCTGCCCGACGCCGCCCGCGCCGTCGGCGTCAGCTTCCCGGAGCTGGCCACCATGATGGTGCAGATGGCGCTCGACGCGGACCGGTAGGAGCCGCCAAGCCCGCCGGCCCGACGAAGGCCGGCGAAGCTGAAGAAAACCATCACAGACAGGGGCCATAGCGAAGGCCTCGTAGGAATGAAACAAGGCTAAAGCTGACAATAACTGGCTTTAGCCTTTCATTTGCCTTCTAACGAACGATTAAAAGCCTAAACGGGTGCATACATGGAAATGAATAAAACCATGCCTTAAAACGCAAATGACAGCATCGGTTCTCATGTCGCCCTAACGTGGCCCTTACCCAATCCTTAAGGATTCCTGAAACGGACTTTCCGATGCGTTAGTGGGCACGGAATCGGATAGATACACGCTACAATTGGGCGATGCAGAAATACTTCGGAACATACGCCGATTTCCAGACGGCTTCCAAGGCCGACGCCGGTACGTTGCTGGGCGCAGACGTCGCCGTCGGCGACGTATGCAGCATCGAGATAGACCTGGAAGAAGGCACGCACAAGGCGTGGATCACCAACAGCTTCAACCAGAGGGTCGCGTTCTTCGACCCTGACTTCTCGCGGCGGCTCAGCCTGATGGCCGCCGACGGCATGATCGAAAAGGCCGTGCTCTCGTTCGCCGCCTTCACCGACCATCCTGGCGAAGGGCATTACTGGGGGCAGGTTGCCGTCATGTGCTACGGCGCGCCCTACGCGGCCGAGTTCGACGAGTTCGTGAAGAACGTCGCCGCCAAGATCGCCGGCGACGTGCGCCCGCGCATCGACTTCGATGCCGAGGCGGTCGACAAGGTCATCGATTCCGGCGGCACGTGGATGCCCACGCAGACGGTCGCGCTGCCCGACATGCAGAAGGGGATGGCCGTCATCAAGCGCCGCCGCAGCGTCACCGAGAAGCTGATCGACCAGGGGCGCGCGGGCAACAAGGGGTGCTACATCGTCAGCTGGGTATTCCTGTTGGCCGTCGTCGCGCTGATCGTGTTCGGCTTCAAGTCATGCCTCGGGTGGTAGCGTGAGCGAGTTGCCGCAAATCGACCAGGCACTGGAAAACGCCGTTCTCGAAGGAACACCTCATGACATAATGGCCCGCTACGCAGGGCTTTCTGCGGCTGCCGCCGCTGCCGATTTCGGCGAGTACGACACCAACGTGGTGGTGATAGACACCGAGACCACGGGCGTTTCGTTCCAGAAGGACGAGCTCACGCAGATCGCCGCCGCACGCCTCGAGCACGGCGAGGCGACGGAATGGTTCGTCACCTTCGTGAACCCCGGCCAGCCCATCCCCGAGGAAATCGTGCACCTCACGCACATCACCGACGACGACGTTGCCGATGCGCCCGGGCCGTCGGAGGCCCTGGAAAAGCTGGTGGAATTCGTGGGAGACGCCAAGCTGGTCGCCCACAACGCGTACTTCGACAAGCACTTCGTGACCAACCATCCGGCGGGCTATCCGCTGCTGGAAAACCAGTGGATTGACTCGCTCGAGCTGTCGCGCATCGCCCTTCCGCGCATGAAGTCGCACCGCCTGATCGACCTGGTAAAGGCATTCGGGGCGCCGCTTTCCACGCATCGCGCCGATGACGACGTGCTGGCAACCTGCTCGCTGTACCGCATCCTGCTGGCCGCCGTGGAAGCCATCCCCGAGCCGCTGCTGAACGAAATCGCCTCGTTCGCCACGCCGTCGGAATGGCCGTTCGGCGCCGTCTTCCAGTACTTTGCCGAGCGCAAGCAAAGGGCGCTTGAGCAGGCCGAGCTGACCGCGGACGAGCTTGCCTTGGGACGCGTACGCCTGCCAGGCCGTTTCTCGCTTTCCGAAGTGCGGGTCAACCGCGTGTCCGCCATGGAAAGCAAGTCAAAGAAGGACGCCGCCGACTTCCTGTCGCCGGCGTTGCTGCAGCGCATGAAGCAGTCGGGCAGCCACGTGGTGACCAGCGGCGGGGAAGAGCCCGCAACGCTGCGCTTCCCCACGCCCGAGCAGGTGGAGCATGACTTCTCCGAAGACGGCATCATGGGCCGTATCTACAGCGACTACGAATCGCGCGCCGAGCAGCTGGAGATGGCGCTTGCGGTGTGCGACGCGTTCGAGAACTCCGAGAACCTGATGGTCGAAGCCGGCACCGGCACCGGGAAATCGATGGCCTACCTGGTGCCCTGCGCGCAGATCGCCACCGACAACGACATCGGCATCGGCATCGCCACCAAGACGAACGCGCTGCTCGACCAGCTGGTGTACAAGGAGCTGCCCGCGCTTTCGAAGGCGATGGGCGGCACGCTCAAGTTCGTCCCGCTGAAGGGCTTCACGCACTATCCGTGCCTGCTGCGCGTGCAGCGCATACTGCGCGAAGGCCCGCGCATGGTGAACGTGCAGAACGAGCTGCGCCCGCAGGCGCCGGCGCTTGCCGCGCTGCTGTCGTTCATCGAACAGACGGGCTACGGCGACATGGACGCCTTGAAGATAGACTACCGCACCCTGCCGCGCGCCGCCGTGACCTGCAGCAGCGGCGACTGCCTGCGCCGCAGGTGCCCGTTCTACGGCAAGGAATGCTTCGTTCACGGGTCGCGCATGATGGCGCAGAACGCCGACATCGTGGTGACCAACCACAGCCTGCTGTTCTACGATGCGGCCGCCGACGGGTCGCTTCTGCCGCCCATTCGGTACTGGGTGGTGGACGAGGCCCACGGCGCCGAGGACGAGGCTCGCCGCGCGCTTTCGCTGTCCGTTTCTGTGGACGACCTGGGGCGCTTGGTGAGGCGCACCAGCTCGGAAGACCCGCGAACGAACGTGTTCTTGGCTGCCGCACGCAAGGTGCAGCCGCCCGAGGACGACTCGGCGTCGCTGGCCGCGGCGGGGGGCCAGGCTAGCACCGAGACGCCCGGCACGCTGTTCCACATGCTGGTGAAGAAGGCCACGGGTGCTGCCCGAGGCTTCGCCGAGGCGGAGGAACGCTTCGCCGACCAGGCGCTCGACCTGCTGCAGTACGACCCGCAGAAGAAGTCCAGCTACGAACTGTTCGACCTGCACATCAACGATGCCGTGCGCCACAGCGAGGTGTTCGGCGCGCTGAAGACCTACGCCAGCGACATGGTGGACGCCGGCGAGAAGCTGATCCACGTGGCCCAGGAGCTGGTGGCCCTGATGGACGACTTCAAAGGCGTCGGCTTCGCGCAGCGAGAGATAGCCTCGGTTGCCCTGGAGCTCAAGGAGATGGTGCAGGCGGCGAACATCATCTTCCTGAAGCCTTCTGACGCGCATGTGTATTCAGTTACGTTGAACCGCCGGCAAGGGAAGGGGCGTCAGCAGAACGCCACGCGGGGCGGGAGCGTGTTCCATGCTCAGCTGTACAACGTGGGCGCCGCACTTGACGAAACATTGTATACGAACACCCGTTCGATAATATACACCTCGGCGACGCTGACTGTCAACGGTTCCTTTAAACCTTTCGAGGAATCCGTGGGACTGAACACGGGCGAGCAGTCGCAGGCCGCCGAGATCAAGCTTGACCCGTGTTTCGACTTCGACAGCAACATGAAGGTGTACGTGGTCAACGACATTCCCGAGCCAAACAGCCCCGATTACATGGAGGCCTTGCAGGTGTTTCTTCGCGAGGCGCACGTGGCGCAGGGCGGCGCGATGCTGACGCTGTTCACCAACAAGAAGGACATGGACCGCTGCTATTCGGCCGTGGAGCCTGCCCTGAAGGAGAGCGATCTGCGCCTGGTGTGCCAGCGTTGGGGCGTGTCCGTGAAGGGCTTGCGCGACGATTTCGTGCGCGACGAGGCGCTGTCGCTGTTCGCGCTCAAGAGCTTCTGGGAAGGCTTCGACGCGCCGGGTGCGACGCTGCGAGGGGTGGTCATTCCGAAGCTGCCGTTCAGCAAGCCGACCGACCCGCTTTCCCTGGAACGCAAGGCCCGCGACGACAACGCCTGGCGACGCTTCGACCTGCCGAAAGCCGTGCTGGAAGTGCGTCAGGCAGCCGGAAGGCTCATTCGGAAGGCCGACGACAGGGGCGCGCTGATCCTGTGCGATTCGCGCTTGCTGACGAAGGGGTACGGCAAGGTGTTTATCGGCTCGCTGCCAAGCAAGAACGTCACCGTCGCCAGCGCCGCCGAGATCTGCGACCTTCTCCGCCGCTAACACGCTTGCGTCATGTGTCATTAGGACGTTCCAAATGGCACATTCGCGGGCGTGCCATTAGGACGTTCCGAATGGCATATTCACACGATCTGAAAAAGTACGGATGAATTATTCGAAAAAATACGGATGAAATTTCTGCATATTAGTCAAAATATCAATGAATCGCCAGTTCAGAATAGTAAAAAGTGGAAATTTCGCTATTCGAAAAAGTACGGATAGACAATTCGAAAAAGTGCGGATAAAATGTCCAAAAAATCGAGAAAGCAAAGTCTGGACAACGCATGGAAGACAGAATCTATCGTCCAAGAATAGCCGACCAGCATCTTGCGAAATACATAGAAACCTTCGGCGCCGTCGTGGTGGAAGGCCCGAAGTGGTGCGGAAAAACGACCACTGCCCGGCAGCAGACAAAGTCGGAATTCAACATAGCCGACCCTCGTGGAGCCTATCAAAACAGGCAAATCGCCTTGCTCAACCCTGACAAGGCATTGCAAGGTGCGCGCCCTCATCTGGTGGACGAATGGCAGGAGGCGCCAGCAATCTGGGACGCCGTGCGCTTCTTGTGCGACCAGGCCATGGGAGAACCTGGCCAGTTCGTTTTGACCGGCTCGGCAACCCCCCGCCTGGAAGAGAGGCCCATGCACTCCGGTGCCGGCCGCATAGGACGTATGCGCATGGACACCATGACCCTTTTCGAGCTGGGCGCATCAAGCGGAAAGGTCTCGCTAGCCGCGCTGTTCGCAGGCGAATGTCCGCAAGATGCAGGGCTTCTTGAAATTCCAATACTGTCCGAGCTCATTTGCCGCGGTGGATGGCCGGGGTCGATGAACATGACGACGGACCGCGCGCTTCTCGTCTCGAGAAGCTATCTCGACGCAGTGGCGAACGAAGACATGCAGCGCGTTGCCGGAACAAGGCACGATCCCGAGAAAGTTCGCCGCATAATTGCCTCTCTTGCCCGCAACGAGTCCACCCTTGCTACCCAGAAAACCATCATTGCCGATGCTAGCATGCCTGATGAAGCCCTTTTGAATCAGGAAACCGTCGGCGATTACATCAAGGCCCTCAAGCAGATGTTCTTCGTCGCTGACATACCGGCGTGGCGCCCGGCGCTGCGGTCGCCTGTGCGCATTCGGTCTGCCGCAAAGCGTCATCTCGCCGACCCGTCCTTGGTGGCTGCGGCGTTGAATGCCACTCCCTCGTCCTTAACGAGGGACTTAAAAACGCTCGGACTGTTGTTCGAATCGCTCGTCCTTCACGACTTGCTGGTCTATGCTCGTGCCTTCGATGCTCAGGTCATGCATTATCGCGACGACTCCGACTTGGAGGTTGACGCTATCGTGGAACGCCGCGACGGAAGCTGGGGGGCTTTCGAGGTAAAACTGGGTATAGACCAGGTCGATCGTGCCGCCCAGAACGTGTTGCGCCTAGAGAAAAAGATGGTCGAACGAGGCGAGCAGCCACCAGCGGTGAAGGCTGTCATTGTGGGAACAGGCGGCGTTGCCCATCGTCGCAACGATGGCGTGTGCGTTGTTCCGATCGATACGCTTGCCCCATAAAGCTATTCTTTAATTTGCAAGGAATATGGGGGATTCAAATTAAAGAATAACTTTAAGTCAGTGCTTTCACAGAACGGCCGTGGATTGCAGGTCTGCAGGAATGCGCCACGAGAATCGCCTTGAGGCCATAGCAGCGTTGTAGGTGTGTTTTGCCTGCGTAGACGCTATTTGCTCTGTAGATAGCGAGCTGCGTCGATGGTTTTGATGTTCGACCGCTTGAAGGCCCCGGTGCGCGACGTGACGATGTAGTCCGCCGCGGCCTGTTCGGCGCACACCTGCAGAACCGCATCGGAGAAAGGGCCATCGCCAATCTGCAACGCCTGGCGGCACACGCCCTCGCCCACCGTGGCGACGTCGAAGGCATCCACAAGGGCTTGCAGGTACACCCGCGCGTCGTCTTTGCCCATGCACCGCGTCAGTTCTGCCTGCATAGAAGGCAAATCGGTGCTACAGATGGAAGCGCGTATGGATTGCTTCTCGATAGCGTCCAGAAGCTTGAGGGCCGCCTTGTGCCCACTTCGGTCGGCAATGGCCATGTCGAGCACGATTTCGGCGTCGATGAAGACGTGGTTCTTCATGCGCGGCCGCCTATGCGTGGATGCGGCTGAGCAGGCGCATGGTGCTGTACGGGTCGGCCTGGGTTCTTTGCTTGCCGAACCGGGGTAATGTGCCCGTGGCGCACACGTAGTCGAGCAGCTCGGTGCCGCAGTACTGCCCGAACGAGACGCCTTCTTCGCGCTTGGCGATGGCGTCGGCGTATTCCAGTTTCTTCGGGTCGACGCGGCCGGAGAATGTCTTTGTCGCCATGATGGTCCTTCCTGTTGACGATATCGCGAGTCTATCAGGCGTTTTGTGTGTTGTAAACAAGTAAACATATGCAATTAGGACATTCCAAATTGCATATGGCGACGGGGGGGTGTGGCCACGGAGCCGGGCGTGCCCTAGGGCGAAAAGGTTATCAACAAGGCTAAATGTGGCGAAGTTGTGAATATCGTGCAAAACTCATATGGAGAAATTGTGAATCGCTCCATTTTCTCACCACTTTTCAAGGTGATTTTCGCTCACTTTTGCACAAGTTTTCCACCATTTGGTGAATACCGCCCTGACCTTTGAAGAATTTATGAATCGCAATTGTAGGTGCTTTGTGAAAAGCCCCAGGTAGGCTTGATATTTCCCTTTTATCCCCCATAATGTTCAGCATGTCTTTTTGTCTGTACGGCTCGTACTGTCCAAAAAGTCCCTCGAAGTGCGCAAACCTGTTGAACAGCGGTGCATTTCGAAATCCCCTTATACGCGCGCGGGCACGCGCAGGGCGCGCACAGCGCGCGCGCGACACGCACGAACAAACGGGAAAGGGCCTTGCCGGAAAGCACACCAGCACAAACCGAAAGGCTAGACGTCGCCCTTGAGGTAACGGGACGGTGTCGAAACACGATCGAATCGGTTGTGGTGATGACGGTGGTGGAATCGTTTGCGGGTTAAGAGGGCCCGTGGTCGAGGCGAAGGAAAGGAAGGCCGGTTGAGGAGCCGGCGGCACAAGCCAACTTCCCTCCCAAGCCGAAGAGGAACTCGACAGAGGACAGAACATGGGAACTCACAAATTCGCAAGGCTTACGTCTAACCAGCGCAAGCAGTCCGTGCGACAGCGCGTCTTCATCGACTCGTCTGTCACCAACGAATCCGCCTTCAACGGCGGCGCGGACGAAGCAACCCGCAATGCAACCACGATCAACAACAGGGAGGCACGTCGTATGCGACAGCGCGCAGCGAACTTCCACTTCGGAAAAGGAACCCAATGGCAAGGCGGCTCGCCCACGCAACAGGGCGCAGCCGGCTCCGCTGATTCCCACCCCGTAGCCGGCCATCAACTGTACAAGGGAGCAACCGCCGTTGCGGCGCCGCGCACCAAGAAGCAATGGGCGCGCGCCTTCGCGACCGTTGGCATGGCAGCCCTCATGGCCGCCGGCTCGGTCTTTGGCGCCCTTGCCACTTCCAACGAGCCTGCTCTCGCATCTGGCGACGATTCCGGCATCCTCACCGAAACGCTGCCCATCAACGCTGGCGCCAACGCCGCTTCCTCTTCTGTCGACCCCTCTTCGCAGACCAACCAGGATTACACCCTGCGCACCGCAAACGATTCCACCACCGTCATCACCACGGCCACCGTGCAGCTGACCGACAAGGCCGAGCGCGCCACCGTGGGCAGCATCATGTACCAAGACATGCTGTTCACGCTGCAAGCCGACGGGGAAACCGTCGCGCTTACCGGCGTGAATTCGGCGAACCCGCCGATCGGCCAGGTCGCCGTGCCTGAGGTCGTTTCCAACGGAAGCGAGCTCTACACCGTGACCTCCATCGCGTCGGGTGCCTTCACCGGCAGCTACGTGACGGAGCTGATCATTCCACCCTCCGTCGAGGACATCGCTCTGTACCGCCTTCTTAACGAGGAGGAACGAGCTGCCAACCAGGCCGTGCTTGATGCTGCCGTCAACGGCGAAGGTGGCGGCGGCCCCGGCACTGCCGAGGGCGAGGACGCTGCCGCTTCCGACGAGGCAACCGAGCCCATGGACACGATCACCCTGTCTTCCGCGACCGAAGAAGAGCAGGAGTACGAGGTCGGAGCCTTCTACGGTTGCGACACCCTTACCAGCATCACCGTTTCTGAGAACAACCCGAACTACGCTTCTTTCGCAGGATCTCTCTACACCAAGGACCTCACCGAGCTCCTGGTCGTTCCCGAAGGAATGGAAGGAACCCTCACCATCGCAGACCCCACCAGTGTGGTCAACGGTTCTTCCCTTCTGAATACACGCAAGCTTACATATATATATGTTGGCGAAGGTAATGCCACCCTCTCGGCCTCCGGGGGGCTGCTGTACGGCTCGGAAGGCACGGCGCTCATCGCCGTCCCGGGCAACAG
>CAJUSL010000019.1:23355-27262 GCA_910589135.1 uncultured Eggerthellaceae bacterium | reverse complement strand
TCAAGGTCATCTACGGCTACTCCTTCGACGACGTGATGACCGGCTACCGCGCCTTCAACCGCGTGTTCGTCAAGACCACGCCGGTGCTGTCGTCGGGCTTCCAGATCGAAACCGAGCTGTCCATCCACGCGGTCGACAAGCGCTGGCGCGTCTACGACGTGCCGATCGAGTACCGCGACAGGCCCGAAGGGTCCGAGTCGAAGCTGTCCACGTTCGGCGACGGCGCGAAGGTGCTCATGGCCATCGCGTCGCTGTTCAAGGACTACAAGCCCATGGCCTTCTTCGGCTGGCTTGCGCTGCTGTTCGTGATGCTTGGCCTGGCCGCCGGCATCCCGGTGGTCCTCGAGTTCACGACGACGCACCTGGTCGAGCGCTTCCCCACCGCGCTGCTGGCGGTGGCGCTGGTGCTGTGCGGCGCGCTGTCGCTCACCGTGGGACTCGTGCTGGACACCGTGGCGAAGAACAACCGCAAGCAGTGGGAGATAGACGTATACCAGGCCTACGGGGCCTGATGCCTTCCAATCCGGCCAAAGATGCCTGCCGCGCGGGCAGGTTGGTCGTCGTGTGCACGCCCATCGGGAACCTGGGCGACATGACGCTGCGCGCGCTCGACGTGCTGGCGTCGGCCGATGCGGTCTATTCCGAAGACACCCGCGTGACATCCAAGCTTTTCGCCGCCCTCGGGATCGAGGCGCCCCGTCCGCTGCGGCTCGACGAGAACACGCTGGCGGCAAAGGCGTCCGAAGTGGCCGGCCGCATCGCGGCGGGCGAGGTGGTGGCGTACTGCACCGACGCCGGCATGCCAGGGGTGTCCGACCCGGGGATGCGGCTCGTGGCCGCCGTGCGCGGCGAAGGCCTCGACGTGGAGGTGCTGCCCGGCGCGTCCGCGGCGTCGACCGCCTACGTCGCCAGCGGCTTTCCGGCCACGTCGTTCTACTTCGGCGGCTTCTTCCCCCGCAAGCAGGGCGACCGCGCCGCGCTGCTTGCCGAACTCGCCGGTCTGGACGCCGCGCTCGTCTTCTACGAGAGCCCGAACCGCCTCGTGGGAGCGCTGCGGGCGGTGGCTGACGCGTTTCCCTCCAGGGACGTGGCGGTGTGCCGCGAGCTGACGAAGCTGCACGAGGAGGTGACCGTCCTTCCCGCGCCCGAGGCGGCCGAGCTGTTCGCGCGCCGCGAGCGCGAGGGCCGCATCAAGGGCGAGATCGCCTTCGTGGTGAGCGCCCCCACTGCCGCCGAGCACGCGGCGCATGCGCAGGACGCGGCCGGGCAGGCCGAGGCGTGCGCGCTGCAGCTTGCGCAGGAGGGCCGCACGCAGAAGGACATCGCGAAGGCGGTCGCTGCGCGCTTCGACATCCCCCGCAACGAGGCCTATGCCATCGCGCTTGCCGCGCGGGAGTCCGCCGGTGGCGCGGAGTAGGGGAGCCGCCCGGGGCACTTCGGCGGCGTCCGAGCCCACCTTGGAATACGCCGGCGGCGTCGAGTACTGGCTCGTCCGCAAGCGCGTGAAGAACGTCAACATCCGCGTGAGGCCGGACGGGAGCGTGGTGGTGAGCGCGCCGCCCCGTGCGAGCCTGTCCGAGATCGCGTCGTTCGTGGCGTCGAAGCGCGCCTGGGTGGAGCGTTGCCGCGAGCGGGCGGCGGATTCGCCGCAGCGCGTGGCCGAGCAGGCGAGCGCCGCCGAAGTGGCGCAGTGGCGCGCGGTCGTCGAGGCGTGCGTGCCTGCGCTGGTGGCGGAATGGGAGCCGATCGTCGGCGTGCGCGCGGGCAAGCTCGCGTACCGCAACATGCGGAGCCGCTGGGGGAGCTGCCAGCCGTCCACGGGACGCATCTGCATCAACGTGCGGTTGGCGCTGTATCCTCCCGAATGCCTGGAATACGTCGTGGTGCACGAGCTGTGCCACATGCTCGTGCGCGGGCATGGACCGAAGTTCCACGCGCTTTTGGACCGCTTCATGCCCGATTGGCGCGAGCGCCGCGCGAAGCTGCGCTAGGGGCGTTGGCGGAGCCGCGCGGGATCGGACGTCCGGGCCCGCGGGACAAGGCAGCCTGGGCTCTCGTCGTCGCTCGATGCCACCTTTTCGCGTCGCCGTGGTCAAAATCACCGATTTCCGCAATTTTTGTCCACAGCGGCCCGGATTTTTGGCAACGTGTTCATGGGGCGGCGCCCTCCGCCCCTGTCGCGCCCTTTTCCGTCGGCGCGGTATAATGCGCTGCATGAAAACCTCCGACTTCGACTACGACCTCCCCGAAGAACTCATCGCCCAGTCGCCGGCCCCGGTGCGCGACGAGTGCCGCATGCTGGTCCTCGACCGCGAGACCGGAGCGCTCGAGGACCGCATCTTCCGCGACGTCTCCGACTACCTGCGCGAGGGCGACCTGCTGGTCGCCAACGAGACGCGCGTGCGGCCGGCGCGGCTTCTGGGCAACAAGCGCGGCACGGGCGGCGCGTGCGAGGTGTTCCTGCTGCGCGAATGCGCAGGCCCCGAGCCGCGCACCAATAAGGTGGCGTTCTGGGAAGCGCTCGTGCGTCCAGGCAAGCGGCTGAAGCCGGGCGCGGGCGCGGTGGTCGACTTCGTGGACGGCGACGGCGCGGTGGTCATGTCTGCCGAGGTGGTCGACTGGGCCCACGCCGCCGAAGGCGCGCAGCGCGGCGAGCGGAAGGTTCGCCTGTCGACGGAGCTTCCCAGCCTCGACGAGGCCCTGCATGCCGCCGGACGCACGCCGCTTCCTCCCTACATCAAGGACTACGCCGGCGACGACGAGATGTATCAGACCGTCTACGCCCGGCGCGAAAGCTCGGCCGCGGCGCCCACGGCGGGACTTCACTTCACGCCGCAGCTGATAGCCCGCCTGGGCGCGCAGGGCATTCCCTGGGCCACCGTCGAGCTGGAAGTGGGCCTCGACACGTTCCGCGTCGTCGACGAGGAGGACGCCGAGGACCACGCCATGCACACCGAGCGCTACACGGTGCCCGAGGCGACGGTCGCCGCAATCGAGGAGTGCAAGGCGCGCGGCGGCCGCGTCGTGGCGGTGGGGACGACCAGCGTGCGTTCCCTCGAAAGCGCCGCGAAGCTCGCACGCGACTGCGGAAGCGCCCGGCTGCTCGTCCCGACCGAGCGGGAGGCGACGTCGCTCTACATCATGCCCGGCTATGGCTTCCAGGTGGTCGACGCGATGGTCACGAACTTCCACGTGCCGCGCTCGACGCTCATGATGCTCGTGTCCGCCTTCGCCGGGCGCGACAACGTCATGGCCGCCTACCGGCACGCGATCGGGGAGCGGTACCGCCTGCTTTCCTTCGGCGACGCGATGCTGATTAGGTAACGGTTTTCTGAATTTCTCGCGTCTGGGACTTTCTTCCCGAATTTGGCGTATAGTGAAGACGCTCTTGAAAGCGAGAGCATGCCGACACCGGCATAAGCTTTATCGCCCCGGCAATGGGGCAAGGAAAGAGGAATTAGCATGGCAGAAGGTACAGTTAAGTGGTTCAACCCGGAAAAGGGCTACGGATTCATCTCCCAGGAGGATGGCGAGGATCTGTTCGTTCATTTTTCTGAGATTCAGATGGATGGCTTCAAGACCCTGGATGAAGGGCAGGCCGTTACCTTCGATATCACTACCGGCCAGAACGGCAAGCTGCAGGCCAGCAACGTCGCCAAGAAGTAGGCAAGGTTTGATACGAACCGAACGGGCCCCGCGGATGCGGGGCCTTTTTTGTGCCATCGAACGTGTTTTATGCCGACGGACGGGAAGTCCCGTGCTCAAGCAATGGCTCGCTCGGCGGAAACGTCCACCGGACGTTTCCGTTCGCTGCGCAACCTGCACGCGGAACGTTCCCAGTGAAACCGCGGTTCGGCCTTGTGCAAGTCGCGGGATGCCGCGAGCGTAGTTGAAAGCCAAAGGAGCC
>CAJUSL010000019.1:0-23345 GCA_910589135.1 uncultured Eggerthellaceae bacterium | reverse complement strand
ATTGCTTGAGCACGGGACTTCCCGTCCGTCGGCGCAAAGCTAGCAAATTAAGCGCGGTCCTCCTCGTCGAGGAAATCCCGCATGGACGCCTGCGGGTCGCCCTCCATGTCGGCGATGTCGTGCCCGAAAGCGCAGGCGACGGCGCGGGCCTGGCCCATGCGCAGGTCGGCCAGCTCGGCGAAGCCGGCCTTGCGGTTGTAGTCGGCCGCCAGGGCCAGCGAGCGCGCGACGTACTCGGTCGAGCGCGGGTCGGTGTGCGAGATCGTCATGATGGAGGCCATCGACTCGGGCGACAGCGACATGAACACCGAGGCGTCCATGTCCACCGCGTTGCCGATCGCCGCCTCCAGCGTCTGGGCGGCCAGGTAGGGATTCTCCTCCTTCTCGGCCTGCAGCATCGACTTGACGATGGCCTGCAGAAGGTCGGCCAGGAGCTTCATGATGTAGTCGCGCTCGAACATGCTAGGCCTCTTTCCTCAACTGTTTCAGAATCCGGCGCCGGCGGGCGCGTTCGGCGTCGTATGCGGCGCGCTCGGCACGCCTGGCCTCGCGTTCGCGCGCCTCCTGTTCGAGCTCTTCGGCGTGCTCGGACAGCCAGCGCTCGCGCTCGGCGCGCCTGGCTTCCTTGCGCTCGGCGCGCTCCTGCTCGGACTCGGCCTTCGAGAACGCGCATCCGCAGTAGTTCTGGCGGTACATGCCCGCCTCTCGCGAGCGTCGCGTGGCCTCGTCGTAGAAAGGGCGCCAGTCCTCGAAGGCGGCCCGGATGCCGAAGGCCGCGCAGGCGCGCTCGAGCTCCTCGCGGATGACGTCGGTGTACTGGTAGGGGCTGACCGAAAGCGTGGTGCCCATCGACGCGTACCCGTGCTCGGCGGCATAGGCCGCGGCCTCTTCGAACCGCAGGCGGTAGCAGGCGCGGCAGCGCTCCTCGCGCGTGGCCGCTCCCTCGCGCCACGGGCGGCCCACCTGCTCGTCCCACGCCTCGGGGCGCCAGCCGCCTTCGACGAAGACGAGGCCGGCCTCGCGGGCCCACTGCCGGATGGTCTCGAGCCTGCGGGCGTACTCGTCTGCAGGCCCGATGTTGGAGTTGGCGTAGAAGACGTCGGGTTCGCACCCGCGCTCGCGCAGCACGCGCACGGGCTCGAGGGAGCACGGGCCGCAGCAGGCGTGCAGCAGCATTTCGCGGGGCTTTCCTTCGACGTCCATCACGGACGCTATACTATCATGAGCGACGAGAGGGGGCATGTTCATGCATGACAACGAGCGGGGATACCGCGCCATCTGCTTCGATTTGGACGGAACCCTCCTTCCGATGGACATAGACGAGTTCATGGGCGCCTACTTCGCGCGCATCGGCGCCTACGCCGGCGCTCGCGGGCTCGATGCGCAGCGCTTCATGGCGGCCCTCAAGGACGGGACCTACGCCATGGCCTCCCACGACGACGGCGCCCTCAACAAGGACGCGTTCTGGGCCGAGTTCGCTAAGGCGTACGGCGCCGAAGGCGACGCGCTCGAGGAAGTGCGCGCCATCGCCGACGAGTTCTACGAGAGCGAGTTCGGCCTCATCGGCGAGGGCTTCGCGGGCAACCCGGACGCGCCCCGCGCCATCGACGCGCTGGTGCGGAAGGGGTACCCGCTGGTGCTCGCCACCATGCCCATGTTCCCGCTGCGCGCCGTGCAGCACCGCCTTGCCTGGGCGGGCGTCGACCCTGCCGTCTTTGCGCGCATCACCACCTACGAGAACTCCACGTCCGTGAAGCCCAAGCATGCCTACTACGCCGAGAACCTTGCGGCTTTGGGGCTTGCCGGCGAGGACGTGCTGATGGTGGGGAACAACACGCTGGAGGATTTGGCGTTCTGCGAGCTGGGCGCCGACGCCTACCTGGTGACCGATTGGCTGCTCGACCCGGTGGGGCTCGATGTGGACGCCGTCAGGCACGGCACGTTCGCCGAGTTCGCCGACTGGGTGGAGACCCTTCCCGACTGCAAGAACCCTGCCTGCGGCATACGGAAGTGACGGGGACCATGGCGCTTTTCGACTGCACGACCGACGCCACCAGCGGCCACGCCCGCGCGCTCACCTACGAGACGGCGCACGGCTGCTTCCACACGCCCATGTTCATGCCCGTGGGCACGCGCGCGACGGTCAAGGGCATCACGCCCGACCAGCTGCACGACCTGGGGGCGCAGGTGGTGCTCGCCAACACGTATCACCTGGCCATGCGGCCCGGCGCGGACGTCGTCGCCGAGGCCGGCGGCATCCACCGCTTCATGAACTACGACGGGCCCATCCTCACGGACTCGGGCGGATTCCAGGTGTTCTCGCTCGCCGACACGGTGACCCTAGACGACGACGGCGTGACCTTCCGGAGCGTCTACGACGGCGAGAAGGTGCGTTGGACGCCCGAGAAGAACATGGAGATACAGCAGCTGATCGGCGCGGACATCGTCATGCAGCTGGACCAATGCGCCCCGTACCCGGCCACGCGCGAGTTCGTGCAGAAGGCCGTCGACTACTCCAGCGCGTGGGCCGCGCGCTGCCTGGCCGCGCACGCCAAGGCCGACCAGACCCTGTTCGGCATCGTGCAGGGCGGCATGCACCTCGATTTGCGCCTCGAGTCGGTGCGCCGCCTGCTCGAGGCCGAGCGCGTGTCGACGGCGGCGGGCGGGCGCGCCTTCGGCGGCTTCGGCATCGGGGGCTACTCGGTGGGGGAGAGCCACGAGGTCATGTTCGAGACGCTGGGCGAGGTGGCCCGCGCGCTCCCCGCAGACCGGCCGCGCTACCTGATGGGCGTCGGCAACCCTACCACGCTGGTGCGCGCCGTGGCCGAGGGCGTCGACATGTTCGACTGCGTGCTGGCCACGCGCACCGGGCGCATGGGCACGGCGTTCTCCAGCCAGGGACGCATGAACATGAAGAACGCCAAGCACAAGCGCGACTTCGGACCGCTCGACGCCGCATGCACGTGCCCCGCATGCACCCAGTATTCGCGCGCCTACATCCGGCACCTGATCGTGCAGGGCGAGATGCTGGGCGGCATTCTCGTCACGCTGCACAACCTGCACTTCTTGCTGGATCTCATGCGCCGCGCGCGCCAGGCGGTGCTCAATGATGAATATGATGTATTTTTATCGGAATGGCTTGCCTCGCCTGCTGCATTGGACTACTAGTTATGGCAAAATAGGTGCGCTACGCCCTTTTCCGGAAGGCTTAGCTGCTTTATGCAAAATACCGCATCAATGTAGGTCAAACGAGAGGTACATACGTGGCACTCGAACGTACTGTGGCGAAGAAGCCCAAGAACACGTCGCGAACGCACGACAGGCGCAACATCTGGCTTCTTATCGCAACGCTGCTGGTCATCATCGCATCCGTCGCACTGTTCGTCCCCCCGCAAGACAAGATCAACCTCGGCCTCGACATCCGCGGCGGCCTGTCCGTCGTGATGACGGCCGACTCGGAGAACGGCGCCCCTGTCACCGACGAGCAGATGGAGGACTCGCGCACCATCATCGAGAACCGCGTCAACGCGCTCGGCGCGTCCGAGGCCACCGTGCAGGTGCAGGGAACCGACCAGATCATCGTTCAGATTCCCGGCCTCGAGGACTCGGAGGAGGCGCTCAAGACCATCGGCTCCACCGGCCAGCTGGTCTTCGCCGACATCACCACCTTCACCGACGACGAGGTCGTCGAGAAGATCCAGGCCGGCTCCTACGGCGAGAACACCCAGATCGAGGACGAGTTCGGGTACAGCTTCCCGGCCGAGGAGGACGCCGAGCTGGAGGTGCCCCCCGGCACCTACGACGTGCTGCTCACGGGCGACAACATCAACAAGATCTCGGTCGACCGCGCCAGCCAGACCAGCGCCTACTACGCCGTGAACCTCGAGCTCGACCCGCAAGGCACCCAGGCCTTCGCCGACGCCACCCGCAACCTGGTGGCCATGAACGGCCAGGTCGTCATCATCCTCGACGACAAGGTGGAAAGCGCGCCCGGCGTGCAGTCCATCATCACCGACGGCAAGGTGGCCATCACCGGCAACTATTCCGCCGACGAGGCCAACGCCTTCCGCACCGTGCTGGAGTCCGGCTCGCTGCCCGTCAACTTCGACATCTCGCAGAGCCAGGTGGTCGGCCCCACCCTGGGCCTCGACGCGCTGCTCGCAGGCCTCGTCGTCGTGCTCATCGGCCTCGCCTGCGTCATGCTGTACCTGCTGTTCTTCTACAAGGGCCTGGGCCTCATCACGGCCGCGGCGGTGCTCGTCATGGCCGTTCTGTACCTGGGCATCCTGGCCGCGCTCTCGGCCTTCGGCCTGTTCAGCCTCACGCTTTCCGGCGTGGCCGGCATCGTGCTGACCATCGGCATGGCCGCCGACTCGTCCATCCTCACGGTGGAGCGCTTCCGCGAGGAGATACGCATGGGCAAGAGCGTGCGCGCCGCCTCGCAGTCGGGCGTGCGCCACGCCATCTTCACCTCCATCGACGCCGACCTGGTCACGCTGGTGTCGGCGCTCTGCCTGTTCTTCCTGGCAAGCGCGTCGGTCAAAGGCTTCGGCCTCACGCTGTCGCTCGGCATCTTCTGCGACATCGCCATGATGCTGCTGTTCAAGGCGCCGCTGATCCGCCTGCTGGCGCCGCGCGCCATTCAGAAGAACCCCGGGTTCTGGGGCATCAGGGACTGCCAGGAGGCGTCGCACTTCTACGCCGACCTCGCCGCCGCCGAGGGCACCACCGAGGCCCTGGCCGAGACCGGCGAGCAGATGAACGCGCTCGAGTCGGAGGCGCTGGCCGAGAACCAGACGGGCATGGCCGGACGCTCCATCGCCATCGACGCGGCCAAGAAGGTCAAGGGCCGCTTCATCAAGCACGACATCAACTTCCTGGGAATCCGCAAGATCTTCCTGAGCGTGGCCGCCGTCGCCGTCGTCGCCTGCTTCGCCGTCATCGGCTTCAAGGGCTTCAACTTCGGCATCGAGTTCGTGGGCGGCAGCTCCATCACTTACGCCAACACCGGCGACATCACCAGCGACCAGCTGCGCGAGGCATTCGGCGAGCAGGGCGTGGAGGACGTCACCATCCAGACCACCACGACCAACGGCGAGCCGGGCTTTTTGGTGCGCACCACCAACACGGACGCCCAGGCGTCCACCGCCACCGCGAACGCCGTCGGCGACAAGTTCGGATGGAACTCCTCCGACATCAGCGTCGACACCATCGGGCCCGACTGGGGCGCCAGCGTCATCCAGTCGTCGCTGATCGCGTTCTTGGCGTCCATCATCCTCATCATCGTCTACATCGCCATCCGCTTCGAGTACAAGATGGGCGTCATCGCGGTGGTCACGCTGCTGCACGACCTCATCCTGGTGATGGGCATCTACGCGCTGGTGGGCCGCGAGGTCAACCCGAACACCATCGCGGCGCTGCTCACCATCCTGGGCTACTCGCTCTACGACACGGTGGTCGTGTTCCACCGCATCAACGACAACATGTCGGGCGAAGGCATCCGCTGCACGTTCATGACCATGGCTAACCACTCCATGAACCAGGTGTTCATCCGCACCATCAACACCACGCTCACGTCGTTCATCCCCGTCTTCGCCATGCTGCTGTTCGGCGGCGAGACGCTGAAGGACTTCGCGTTCGCGATGGCCATCGGCCTGATCGCCGGCTCCTATTCGTCCATCGCGGTGGCCGTGCCGCTGTACAGCATCTGGAAGACGCGCGAGAAGCGCTACGCCAAGCTGGCGAAGAAGTACGGGCCCACCATCGGGCTGTTCTCCTTCGAGTCGGCCGATTCGGGCGACATCGAACAGGTGCCCGTCGCGCGCATCGAGGCCGCCCGCAAGGAGCAGGAGCGTGCCGCGAGGAAGGTGGCGCGCGAGGCCGAGAAGGCGTCGAGGCCGTCCTCGCCGCATCCCGAGCTGGGCGAGCAGAACGTCTACCAGCACGACGGCACAAGGCTCGCACGCGAGTCCATGGGGGTGGCCGAGGGCGACATGGCCGCCGCCATAGGCGCCGAAGCCGCGAAGGCGTCGGCTTCGACGGCCGGCAAGGGAGCGGGCAAGGCGAAATCGCACAGCAAGTCCGGCAAGCCTGCGCGCACCGTCAAGCGGCCGGTCAAGAAGAACAAGAAATAGCAGTTTGGGACAGCCGACCGCCGCCCACCGGGCGGCGGTTCAGTCCGAGGTGAGGTCATGAGCGAAGAAATCAGGCAGGGCAGCGCGCCCAACTTCTGCCCTCCCACCGAAGAGGGCATCGTCATCAACGTGCAGGACGAGAACGGCGACGAGCTTGCGCTCGAGTTCTTGGGCCTGGTGCTGGTGGATGGACGCTCGTACGGCTTCTTCTTCCCCGTCGACGAGGACAACGCGGCCCTGTCGTCGGGCGAGGTGGTCCTGCTCGAGGCCACGAGCCTTGACGAGGACGGCCAGCCGCTCGAGTTCGAGCTGGTCGAGGACGAGGCCATCGCTGCTGCGGCCTACGAGGAGTTCAAGAAGGCCACGAGCGACCTGTACCGGTTCGAATAGCCTTGGCCTTCCGCGGGCGGTCCTAGCGGGTGCCCAACTCGCACGCCCGGTCGGCCAGCGCCTCCACGTCGAGCGGGTCGTGGGTGACGATCGCGATGGCCTGCCCTGCGGCCTTCATGCCGGCAAGCGCGTCCAGCACCGTTTCATGCGCCGGCGCATCCAGCCCTGCACACGGCTCGTCGAGCGCGAGCACCTTCGGCTTCATCGCGACCACGCCCGCCAGGGCCACCTTGCGCTGTTCGCCCCCCGACAGCTCGAGCGGCACGCGGCGAGCGTATTCCTCGAAGGGAAGCCCCATCGATTCCATGGCGGCGCGCACGACGCTGTCCAGCTCTGCACCTGCAAGCCCCAGGTTCCGCGGCCCGTAGGCCACCTCGTCGCGCACGGTCTGGCGGAAGAGGCTGCGCTCGGGGTACTGCATGCAGAGCCCGACCGCGCGTCGGGCGGCGTTGGCCCCTTCGCGGGTCGAGGTGCCCGTGCCGCACACCTCGACCGCTCCCGACGTGGGGGCCAGCAGCCCGTTCATCAGCTGGAGCAGGGTGCTTTTCCCGCATCCGTTGGGCCCGACGATGGCGAGGGCCTCGCCATCGCGGACGTCGAGGCTCACGTGCTCGAAGACGAGGCGCTCTCCGCGGGGCTGCGCGAAGGCGTCGGCGCCCAGCCGGCTTTTTGCCGAGTATGCGAACGATACGTCGCGGAAGGCGACGAGGGGTGCGCACGAGCGCGCCGCCTGTGCGTGCGCATGCCGCGGGCGCACCTTCGGCACGACGCGTCGCCGTGCCTGTTCGCGTCGGCCGCAGGCGCCCTCGGGCGCGTCGACGATGCGGCCTTCCTCGATCGCCAGCACGCGGTCGGCCAAGGCCGCCTCCTCGGCGGAGTGCGTGATCCAGAGAATGGCCATGCCCGAGGCGCGCAGGTCGCAGGCGATGCGGCGCACGGCCTGGCGCCCGTCCTCGTCGAGCATGGAGGTGGGCTCGTCCATGATCAGCAGCTTCGGCTCCATGGCCAGGGCGTCGGCGATGGCGATGCGCTGGCGCTGGCCGCCCGACAGCGTGTTGACGTTGCTGCCGACGTGGTCGGCCATGCCCACGCGCTCGAGGGCGTCCTGCACGCGTCGCACGATCTCCGCGCGGGGCAGGCCCAGGTTGGTAGGCCCGAACGCCACCTCGTCGACGACGATTGAGGCGACCAGCTGGTCGTCGGGGTTCTGCATCACCAGACCCAGCGACGAGCGCAGCGCGAGCACGCCGTCGGCGCCCGCGTCGTGCGCTTCCCGGACCGAGCGGCCGAGGACCCTCACGCATCCCGACGTAGGCAGCAGAAACGCTTCGGCCAGCTTGGCGACGGTCGACTTCCCCGACCCATTGCCGCCTGTCAGCGCGACGATTTCGCCGGCATGCACGGAGAACGTGACGTCCTTGAGGAGGGCGGCTCCGTCGTAGGAGAATGACGCGCCGTCGAATTCGAGCACGGGTTCTGGATGCGTTGCGGCCTCGTCCATCGGCTTCGAAGGTTCCTCCTGTTCGGGATGGGCGCACCGAAGCCCGCGGCCGGGCGCGCCGTTCACGCGAGTTTCGACAATAGTAACATTCGTCCCGATGTGCCGAATATATACTTTGGCATGCTGGAGCGCGGCTTCGGCAGAACAGGCATCGACGCCGCGCGATGCGGCCTGCGAGAGGATGGGAATGGATACGGTTGTCGAGGTAGTGAACCTGATCGACTCGCTGGTGTGGGGCGTGCCCATGCTGGTCATTCTGCTGGGAGCGCACGTGTTCCTGACGGTGCGCACCGGGTTCGTCCAGAGGAAGCTGCCCACGGCCATCAAGCTGTCGGTCAGCAAGGACCCGAACGCGCCCGGCGACATCAGCCAGTTCGGCGCCCTGTGCACCGCGCTTTCGGCCACCATCGGAACGGGCAACATCGTGGGCGTGGGCACCGCCATCCTGGCGGGTGGCCCGGGGGCCGTGTTCTGGATGTGGATGACCGGCATCTTCGGCATCGCGACCAAGTATTCCGAGACGTTCGTCTCGGTGAAGTACCGCGTGAAGGACCACAACGGCAACATGCTGGGCGGCGCGATGTACGCCTGGGAGCGCGGGTTCGCGCGCAAGGACGGAAGCACCCCGTGGTGGGCCAGGCTGGGCGCCGTGCTGTTCGCCCTGTTCGCCGCCATCGCGTCGTTCGGCATCGGCGCCGCCGTGCAGTCGGAGGCGATGTGCGAGGTCATCACGACCAACATCGAGGGATGTCCTGCCTGGGCCGTCGGCGTGGCCATTGCGGTGCTGCTTTCGCTGGTGGTGTTCGGCGGCGTCAAGGTCATCTCGCGCGTGTGCGAGAAGCTGGTGCCGTTCATGACCGTCTGCTACGCGGTGGGGAGCCTGGTCATCCTGTGCATCAACTGGCAGTGGATCCTGCCCGCGTTCGAGGCCATCGTGGTGGGGGCGTTCGACCCGCAGGCCGTGATGGGCGGCGCGCTGGGGTCCACGCTCATGATCGCGCTGCAGTTCGGCTGCGCCCGCGGCCTGTTCTCGAACGAGTCCGGCCTGGGGTCGGCCCCGATCGTCGCGGCGGCCGCATCCACCCGCAACCCGGCGCGCCAGGCGCTCGTGTCCATGACGGGCACGTTCTGGGACACGGTGGTCATCTGCCTGCTGACGGGGCTCGTGCTGGTCTCCACGATGCTTGCCAACGGCGAGATCATGACGGGCATCTCGGCCGAGACCATCACCAAGGGCGCCGAGCTCACCTCGGCGGCGTTCGGCGAGATTCCCGTGATCGGGCCCATCATCCTGGTGCTCGGCATGATCCTGTTCGCGTTCACCACGACGCTGGGCTGGTCGTACTACGGCAACCGCTGCATCACCTACCTGTTCGGCAGGCGCGCGGTCGTGCCCTACCAGGTGGTGTACATCCTGATCGCCTTCTTGGGCGCCGTCGGCATCGGCGGCATTGCCTGGACCGTGTCCGACATCACCAACGCCCTCATGGCCGTGCCCAACATCGTCTGCGTGCTGCTGCTCAGCACGCTGATTGCCCGCGAGACCAAGCACTACGTCTACGACGGCCATCTGGACGAGGTGGACGACGGCCCCATTCCGCAGCTGGACACCAAGTAGCGCGGCGGGGGACGTCCGCCTTCGACGCATCAGGGCGCAGCGTTTGCCGCGCGATGCCAAAAATCCAAGCCGTCGTGGACAAAAATTGCGGAAGTCGTGCCTTTGGGGCGTCTTCGGTCGTTTTTCGCACAGCGCTTATATTGCGATAACGCCTCTACCTGGGGCTTCTTGTAGACGCGTTTTCGACATCGACTGGTTTTCCCTTCGAATCGCCGCAAAAAATGCCGATTTTTGTCCACAGCGGGCCGGATTTTTGGCATCGCGCCCAGGAAAGGGCTGCTGTGGCTGCATGACCATCGCTGCGCCCCCGCATGTGGCAACATCTTCCGCCCCGTTGTCATGCGTTCCCTGTTCATGCGGGATGTGCCGAAGGCGAGCGTCCTCCGTCGCGCGCTTGCGTTGACAGGGAGGCCCCATGCGGCCTCCCTTTTTGCGCTACCATGATGCCCATGAAACGAATCGCGATCATAGGAGGCGGGGCTGCGGGCCTTGCCGCCGCCGCGGGCGCGCTCGACGCGGCGCGAAAGGCCGCGCTTGGCGCGTCGGTGCGCGTCTTCGAGGCGGGCGAGCGCATCGGGCGGCCCGTCCTTGCGACGGGCAACGGCAGGTGCAACTTCACCAACGCGTCCATCGACGCCTCCCTTTACCGCAACGCCGGCTTCGTCGCCGAGGCACTCGAGGCGTTCGAGCGCGCGTACCCTGCGGGCGTCCATCCCAACGGCGTGGCAGCGTTCTTCGCGCAGCGCGGCATGCTGTACCGCGAGGAGGGCGAAGGACGCCTCTACCCGCTCGCCAACAAGGCCTCGGTCGTGCTCGACGTGCTGCGAGGCGCCTTGCAGCCCGAAGGGGGAGCCGCCTCCTTTGAAGCATGCCTGGAGGCGCGCGTCGCGGCGGTTGACGTGCCCGCGGCGCCTGGAGGGCACTTCACCTTGCGCATGAGCGACGGCGTTCTCGAGCGCGCGGATGCGGTGGTGGTGGCCTGCGGTGGGAAGGTGGCGCAAGGCATGCTGCCCGACGGGTTCGCGTTCGAGCCGCAGCGTCCTGTGCTGTGCGCGCTGGCCACCGAGTCGACCGACGTGCGCGAGCTGGACAACATCCGCGCGAAGGCGACCGTGAGCCTGCTGCGCGACGAGCGCATCGTCGCGAGCGAGGCGGGCGAGGCGATGTTCCGCAAGTACGGGCTGTCGGGGATCTGCACGTTCAACCTGTCGCGGCATGCGCGTCCGGGCGACGAGCTCTCGGTCGACTTTTTGCCCTTCGTCGCCGGTGCGGAAGCGCGGTCCTTCGCCGAAGGCCGTCTGCGCCAGCTTCAGAAGGTGGGAGGCGGGGCGCTCGACTGCACTGGCTTCTTGCGCGGCATGGTGTTGCCGCGGGTGGCTGACGTGGTGCTGAAGCGCCTGCGCATCGACGGGGGCCGCACGGCCGACGCCGATCGCGCGATGCGGCTGGTCGCCGAGCTCAAGGACTTCCGCGCCAGGGTGGAAGGCCCGGGAGACGCGGAGCACGCGCAGGTTCGGCGCGGCGGCTTCTGCGTGGAGGACTTCCGCCCCGAAACGCTCGAATCGAAGGCGCAGGGCGGCCTCCACGTGGTCGGCGAGGCGCTGGACGTGGACGGCCCGTGCGGCGGCTACAACCTGCACTGGGCGTTCGCCAGCGGGCTCATGGCGGGGAGGGCCTGCGTGTCGTAGCGCCATGAAGGTCGAATTCTCGAACATAGCGGCGTCCCTCGACGCCATGCTGCCCGGCAACGGCGAGCTGCTTGCGGCCGAGGTCTCGGCGGCGTGCGGCTGCGAGCTGCGTCTGGCCGACGACATGCCCGCGTACGCCCTCGATGCGGACGAGCTTGCGCCGGGCACCTTCCGGGTGGCGAAGCGCAGCGTGGACGCCCGCAAGAAGACGGACGTCCACTTCGTCGTGACGGCGGTCGCCGACCTCGCATCGACGGATGCGGCGTCTCCGGCCAAGGGCGTGCGCGCGAAGCCGTTCGAAGCGCCGGCGCCCTTGCGCGTGCTCGACCTGTCGTCCGCCGTCGGCGCTCCTGCGTTCCTGCGGCCCGTCGTGGTGGGCGCGGGTCCGGCGGGGCTGTTCTGCGCGCTCCACCTTGCCGAGGCGGGCCTTCGTCCGCTGGTCGTGGAGCGCGGGCGTCCCGTGGAGGAGCGGCTGCGCGACGTGGAGGCGTTCGCCTCCGGAGGGCCGCTGGACGCGGAATCGAACGTGCAGTTCGGCGAAGGGGGAGCGGGCACGTTTTCGGACGGGAAGCTGAACACCGGGACGAAGAGCCCGCACATCCGCCACGTGCTCGAGGCGTTCGTGTGCGCCGGGGCGCCGCGGGACATCCTGGTGGACGCGAAGCCGCACATCGGCACCGACCTTCTGCCGGCGGTGGTGCGCAACCTGCGGACGCGCATCGAGGCGGCGGGAGGCGAGTTCGCCTTCTCGACGAAGCTTGCCGGCGTCGGGGAGGCGGCTTCGGAGCGAGACGCGACGGTGCAGGTGCGCCTGGAGAACGTGCGCACCGGCGAGGCCTCGCGCCTGGAGACGTGCGCGCTGGTGGTGGCGACGGGTCACTCGGCGCGCGACACGCTGGCGATGTTGCACGAGGCGGGGATCGCCATGATGCGCAAGCCGTTCGCCGTGGGGGTGCGCATCGAGCATGCGCAGACCGACGTGGACGCGGCGCAGTACGGCCCGGCGGCAGGCCATCCGGCGCTGGGGCCGGCCGACTACAAGCTCGTCGCGCACAACGGCGACGGGCGCGGCGTCTACACGTTCTGCATGTGCCCGGGCGGCACGGTGGTGGCCGCGGCCAGCGAGGCCGGCGGCGTGTGCGTGAACGGCATGAGCGACAACGCCCGCAGCGGCCGCAACGCCAACAGCGCGCTGCTGGTGGGGGTGGATCCGGAGGACCTTCCCGGCGAAGACGTGCTGGAAGGCGTGCGCCTGCAGCGCCGCATGGAGCGCGCTGCCTTCGACGCCGGCAGGGCGGGCGCGCACGCCGACTTCGCCGCGCCGGTGCAGACGGTGGGCGACTTCCTCGCGCACGCGTCGGGCAGCGTCAGTCGCACGGTACAGCCGTCGTACCCACGCAAGGTCGCCTGGTGCGACGTGCGCGCGTGCCTGCCGGGCTTCGTCGCGCAGGCCATCGAGGAAGCGCTTCCGCAGCTGGGGCGCAAGCTGCGCGGCTTCGACGACCCCGAGGCCGTGGTGTGCGGCGTCGAGGCGCGAAGCTCGTGCCCGGTGAAGGTCGTCCGCGAGGACGACGGGATGCAGTCGGTGTCTGCGGCAGCCATATACCCGGCAGGCGAGGGCGCGGGATACGCCGGCGGCATCATGAGCGCGGCCGTGGACGGGCTGCGCGTTGCCGAGGCGGTGTGCCTGCGCTATTCCCTGATGGCGTCTGCCTTCCCCGTGTCCATGAAGGCGGTGAACCTGCGTCCGTGAAAAACGTCCTCCGCGTGTTGGGGCGCGACTTGCTGCGCCTGCTGAAGACTCCCGCCGCCCTGGTGGTGGTCGTGGCGCTCGTGGTGCTTCCGTCGGTGTACACGTGGTACAACGTGCTGGGCTTCTGGAACCCGTACGAGGACACGGGCAACCTGCGGGTCGGCGTGGTGAACCAGGACGAGGGAGGCTCGTCCGAGCTCACGGGCGAGCTTGACGTGGGCGACCAGATCGTCCAGAAGCTGGCCGAGAACGGGCAGCTGGGTTGGGAGTTCGACGACCGCGAGAGCGCCATGGCCGATCTGCAGTCGGGCGAGAGCTATGCGGTCTTCGTCATTCCCGAGGATTTCACGAAGAGCCTGCTGGGGCTCGTTTCCGGCGGCTCGGACGCGCCCGACATCGAGTACTACGTGAACGAGAAGGCGGGGCCCGTCGCGCCGAAGATCACGGACACGGGCGCCACCACGCTGGACGAGACGATCAACGCCGCCTTCGTGTCGACGGTGAGCGACGTGGTGGCGCAGTCCGTCGACGCTGCCGTGAGCGACGCGCGGGCCTCCGTCGAGCAGGGCACCTCCGCCGCCCTGCAGAAGGCGGAGGAGGCGCTCGCCAAGATATCGGACGCGCGCGACGCGGTGGAGGGCGTGCGGCAAGGCGCGGACGCGGCGAAGTCGGACGTACGCGCAGCGGAGGGAACCCGCGCGTCGGCCGACGCGAAGCTGGAGGCGCTTTCGGGGGAGATTCCCCGCCTGCAGCAGGCCGCCGACGACGCCGGCGACAAGATGACCGACTTTTCGGACGCGGCCATGGAGGCCCACGCTGCCATCGTGCAGGCGCTGGCCGACCTCGAGGGGCTGATTCCGCCCGAGGACTACGAGCGGCTCAAGCAGCAGGCCGAGCGCGTGTCCCAGGTGCTCGACGGGGCCATCCTGCCGGCTGCCGGGAACGCCCTGTTCGCCCTGCGGTCGGCATCCGGCGCGCTTGCGGGCGCGATCGCGGGCCAGCAGGCGGCCAGCGACGAGCTGGGCATCGTCCTGGGCGGGCTGGACGGCGTGCTGGACGCGGCCACGGACTCGCTTTCGCAGACCGAGGGGCTGCTCGACGGCGCCTATGCCGACATGGACGGCATCAAGGGCGACCTGCTCTCGCTTTCCGAGGCCGACCTGTTCGCGAACGTGGTCGGCGCGGACGGCCTGGACGCCGGGCGCATCGCGTCGTTCATGGGCTCGCCCACCGAGGTGGTCACCGAGCAGATGTACGAGCTGAACGCCTACGGGTCGGCGATGGCGCCCCTGTTCATGAACCTGACGTTCTGGATCGGGGCGTTCATGCTGCTGGTGATCATGCGCCAGGAGGTCGACGGCGAGGGCATACCCCGCCTGACGCTCACGCAGCGTTACCTCGGGCGGTTCCTCCTGTTCGCCATCCTCGCGGTGCTGCAGGCCGTGGTGTGCGTGGCGGGCGTGCTGGCCATCGGCGTCGAGGCAGCCAGTCCGCCCGCGCTGTTCTTCGCCTCCGCCGTGGCGTCGCTTTCCTACCTCAGCATCATCTACGCGCTGTCCGTCACGCTGCAGCACATCGGCAAGGGCATCTGCATCGTGCTGGTCTTCGCGCAGATTCCGGGCGCGACGGGGCTGTATCCCATCGAGATGACCTCGAGCTTCTTCCAGGCCGTCTACCCGCTTCTGCCCTTCACGTACGGCATCGGCGCCATGCGCGAGGCCATCTTCGGTTTCTACGGAACGCATTACGCCGAGGCGCTGGGCGTGCTTGTCTTCATGTTCGCGGCCGCCATGCTCGTCGGCATCCTCGTGCGGCCCCTGACGGGCAACGTGAACCGCATGGTCGCCAGCCAGGTGCGCCGAAGCGGCATCCTCAACGGGGAGCGCGTGGAGATTCCGGCGCGCCGGCAGCGCGCCTCGCAGGTCGTGCGGCTGCTCGTCGACCAGGACGAGTTCCGCAGCGCTGCGACGGCCCGCTACGAGAAGCTGGAGAAGTGGTACCCGCGCCTCGTGAGGGGCGCCGCCGTGCTGGGCGTCGTGGTGCCGGTGGCGCTGGTCGCCGTGTTTGCGCTGACGCCGGCGACCAAAGTGGTGCTGCTCACGGTGTGGCTCGCCTGGGTGGTTGCCGCGTTCGTGTTCCTGGTCGTGCTGGAGACGCTACGCTTCAACGTGCGCCGGCAGCTGAGGCTCGGGGGCGTGGCGGGCGACAAGCTGTTGGGCATGTACGCCGCGGGCGAGAAGGGCGCCGCGCCGCGCCGCGGGCATGGCGATGCCGGCGAGGGCGGCGAAGGCGGCGATGCCGGCGAGGGTGGAAAGGCCGTCCCTGCCGAAGGCGCGCCCGAAGGCGGTTCCGCCGAAGCCGCGGACTGCGCCCCTGCGTCCGAAGGGGGAGACGATGCGTAACGTGGCCATCCTCTTCCGCGAGGACATGAGGCATCTGTTCAAGAACGTGATGAGCTCCATCATCGTGCTCGGCCTCGTCGTCGTGCCGTCGATCTTCGCCTGGTACAACGTGCTTGCCTGCTGGGACGTGTTCGAGAACACGGGCAACCTGAAGGTCGCGGTCGCCAGCGAGGACGAGGGGTACAAGAGCGACCTCGTGCCGATCCGGGTCAACGTGGGCGAGCAGGTGCTTTCCGCCCTGCGCGCCAACAAGGACATAGACTGGGTGTTCACGGACGTCGCGGACGCGGTGGACGGCGCCAAATCAGGCCGCTACTACGCCGCCGTCGTCATCCCCGAGGGGTTCAGCCGCGACATGCTGACGTTCTACTCCGACGACTCCGAGCATGCCTCGATCGCGTACTACTCGAACGAGAAGAAGAGCGCCATCGCGCCGAAGATCACCGACAAGGGCGCGGATTCCGTGTCGTACCAGGTGAACAAGGTGTTCGCGGAGACGCTTTCCGAAATCGCCCTCGGCGTGGCCCAGGGCATGTCGAACTACGCGGACGCATCGCAGCTGTCGGGGCGTCTGCCCTCCCTGTCGGCGCACATGCGCAGCGTCTCGTCGTCGCTTTCCGACACCGCGTCGGTCGTCGGTTCGTACGCGCAGCTCATGGGGACGGTGCAGACGCTCCTCGGGCAGGCGTCGTCACTTGCAGCCACCGCAGGGTCGGCCTTCGGGGAAGGCGCCCCGCCCGACGAGCTTGCCGCCGCGCGCGACAGGCTGCGGCAGATCCTGCAAGACGCCGAGCAGGCCGTCTCGGGAATCGAGGTGCCGGACCAGCTCCCAGGCGCAGGGCAGCCTGGCCAGGACGCGATCGACGCGCTCGAGCAGTTCAAGGCGCAGTTCGAGAACGAGTGGAAGCCCGCCATGTCCGAGCTTGCCTCCGCGTTGGACGCGGCGGTGTCCCAGGCGTCCTTCGACGTGGGCGCCTTGAAGGAGGCGGCGGACGCCCTTTCCCGCTCCGCGTCGACCGCCGCCGACGGCATGGGCGGCGCGGCGGGAAGGATCGCGGGCATCGAGGGGGACCTCAGGGATTCGGCGTCCGCGCTGAGCGGGCTTGCCGAGCGCCTGGACGCCGCCATCGCGAACGCCGACGTGGACGCGCTGCGCCAGATCGTCGGCTCGGACGTGGAGACCCTGAGCGCCGCGCTGTCGGCCCCGGTGGGGGTGCAGCGCATCGCGGTGTTCCCGTCCGAGTCGTTCGGCTCGTCCATGGCGCCGCTCTACACGACGCTCGCCCTGTTCATCGGCTCGCTGCTGATCATGGTCGCCGTGCGCACCACGGTAAGCCGCCGCGCCCTTGCCCGCCTGAATGACCCGAAGCCGTGGCAGACGTTCTTGGGGCGGTTCTGCTCGATCGCGGCCATATCGCTCATGCAGTCGACCCTGATGGGGCTCGGGAACATCTTCTTCCTGCAGGTGCAGGCGCCGCATCCCTGGCTTCTGATGCTCTGCTTCTGGGCGGCGGGGCTGGTGTTCTCGTTCACGATATACGCGCTGGTGGCGACGTTCGCCAACCTCGGGAAGGCCGTCGCCGTGCTGCTGCTCATCGTGCAGGTGACCGGCTGCGGCGGCTCGTTCCCGCTGCAGATCATGCCGCAGTTCGTGCAGGAGCTGAGCCCGTGGCTTCCCGCCACGCACGTGGTGAACGCCATGCGGGCGGCCATGATGGGCGTCTATGGGAACGACTTCTGGGTGCAGATGGGCGAGCTTGCGCTGTTCCTGGTGCCGGCCGCCGTGCTCGGCCTCGTCCTGCGCATGCCGCTGCAGAAGCTCATGACGTGGTACGTGGAGCGCGTCGAGGCCTCGAAGCTGATCGCATAGCGATGCGCCCTGCAGCGATTCCCAACCGAATCCGCGCTCCGCTGCTCGCCTGCGGCTCGTGCGCTCCGCTCCCTCGCATCCATATGCGGCCCTTCGGGCCTCTTCTTTGTCTCAGACGGATTCTCTGGGCGATTCCCGTCCGCCGGGCGCTGCGCCTTGTCCTAGCGGAAAAGGTCGAGAAAGCGGTCGGCCACCGTCTCCTCCGGCTCGTCGGGCCCTTCCTGCGGCTCGGGAGCGGCGGGGGCGATGGCCGGCGTGGTCATGACGAACTGGACGGAGCGCACGGCGGGGTTCTGGGCCGACGTGAACGAGACGGATGCGAACTCGGGGAACTCGAACTCGGACAGCATGTCGTCGATCTCGGTCTGCACGGTGGCGGGAAGCTTGGAGGTCTCTCCGTCGAGGGACTGGATGCCGCCGTCGAGCTTCTCGACGCCCGCAACGTAGCGCCTGACGCCGTCCGCAAGCTCGTCGGCGGCATGGCGCAAGCCGTCCAAGCCGCCCGCAAGCTCGCCGACGCCGTCGACGTACGCCTGCACGCCTGCGTCGTAGGCCGCATACTCGCCATCGAGTTGCGCCATGCCGGAATCGACGGCCGCCATGCCCGCCTTCAGCGCCTCGACCTGCTGCGCCGCATCGGGAGGCAGCGTCGCCACGTCGATGCCGTCGAGCACGCCTCTGAGCTGCGATATTCCCGCCGCCTGCTGGCCGATGGCGTCGCCCATGGCCGACGTGCCTTGCGCGATGGCAGCGCCTGCGGAGGCGGTATCGTCCGCACCCGCGGCCGCCTGCGCGACGCCTCCCGAGAGCGCCTCGGCGCCGGACGCGAGGTCGCCTCCGCTGCCGGACAGCGCGCTCGAGCCGCCCGCGACCTGGTTGACCCCGTCGGCCAGCTGCTGCATGCCCTCGGTCATGCCGGAGGTGTCGGGCACCTCCACCGGGGAGGCGTAGGGAACGCCCGCGAGCTGCACGCCGTCCATCGCGAAGTCGACGACGTCCATCGCAAGACCGAAGGAACCGTCGTGGCCTGGCAGCGCAGCGAACGTCACGGTCTGGTCGGCGCCGGCCTGCGCCACGGTCGCCCCCTCCGCGCTTATGTGGCTGCACTTCGAGGAATCGAGCGTGAAGGTGGCCTGCAGCATGAAGCTGTCGAAGAACGCCGGGTCGACGTCGGGGTTTTTCGACGTGGAAAGCGTGATCCCGACGCGGCCGCTCTTGCCCGCCAGGTCGGCCGCGTCCGTCTCGACGCCGTCGAGGGAGTACGCGACGTCGACGGTCCAGGGCAGCTGTACCGCGTCGAGGTTCCCCTGGTAGAAGAAGGTGCCCTCCTCCGCCTCGAACGACACGGCGCCGTCGTCGAGGGACAGCGCGTCGGTGGTCGAGAGGTTCCGCGCCGTGGAATAGTCGCCGTAGTCGACGACGGAGCCTGCCTGCTCGACGTCGAACCGGTTGACCACGTACGCCGCGACGGGCGCGCCCGCAGCGTCGAGGTCGGCGTAGACCACCTCCGACTTCTCGAACGCGGCGGCAGGGCCCAAGGCGGCTTCTTCGACGGCTGCGGAGCCTTCCGGCGCGAGCGCCGCCTCCGCGAGGCCGGCCGAGGCCTGCGCGCCCAACCCTGCGGCCAGCACGGCGGAGAGCGCCACGAGCGCGGCGTTGCGCCTGATCCACCTGAGGGCGACGTTGCCCCGGACCGAGGAAGGCCGGGGAGCCAGCAGAACGTCATTGTTTTCCATGGGTGCCCCCTATCGAGATCGCACCGTCCGCGCCGCGGAAGAAGCCCGCGCGGCGCGTCGTTTTCCGAATGAGCCCGTCGAGGTAGATCAGCAGCCCCGGCAGGAAGCACGTGACCATGACGAGCGAGATGAGCGCGCCCCTGCCGAGCAGCAGGCCGAGCACCTGCACCGCCGTGAGCGTCGAGGTGACGTCGAGCGCGAACCCGGCCGTGGCGAGGATGCCGGCCGACACGAGCAGCGACGGGAACGTCTCGCCGAGGCTGCGGCGCACGGCCTCGCGCGCCGGGCATTCCTTGCGGTTGCGCAGGTAGTGCGTCGTGAGCAGGATGCCATAGTCGATGGTCGCGCCGAGCTGCACGGTGTTGATGACCAGGTACCCGATGAAGTTCATGTCCTCGCCCATGAAGTACGGGATCGAGAGGTTGATCCAGATGCCGGCCTCGATCGTCAGCAGCAGCACGAACGGCAGCGACAGCGAGCGGAACGTGACGAGCAGCACGAGGAAGATGGCGGCGACGGCGATCAGGCTGACGCGCACGTTGTCGACGGCCACGATCTTGCTCATGTCGTAGAGGTTCGCCGACTGACCGGCCGTGTAGTACGCGTCGTAGTGGCGTGCGGCGGCGTCCTGTATGGCCTGGACGGTGGCGAACGCCTCCTCGCTTTCGGTGTCCGTGTCCACGTAGGCGACGATGCGCGCCCAGTCGTCGGAATAGAACTGCCCGACCACGTCGGCGTCAACGTACTCGACGGGCACCTCGGGACCCACGGACGCCGCGTAGGACACGACGCTCTTCACGTTGTCGAGCGTCTCCAGCTCGCGGGAAAGCGCCGCCTCCTGGGCCGGCTCGCCTCGCGGCACGAGCACGGCGACCGCGTTCTGCTGGCCGAACTCGTCCTGGATGGCCATGACGTCCTGTCCGTAGCGCATCTCGGACTCGGGCGCGTTGTTCTGGTAGGTGAAGACGTTCTGCGCCTGCCCGAGGAAGGCCGGCACGACGAGCAGCGCCACCAGCACGAGCGCCGGCACGCGCACCTTCGAGAGCACCGCGTCCGCCTTCCTGAACGAAGGCATGAAGCGGCGATGCGCCGTCCGGTCGATCAGCCCGCACAGCCCAAGCGTCAATGCCGGCAGGAACACGACGACGGTGACGAGGCTGAGCAGGATGCCCTTCACCAGGTTGACGCCCAAATCGGCCCCGATGCCGAACTGCATGAACGCCAGCGCCGCGAAGCCAAAGAGCGTGGTGACGGCCGAGGCGAGGATGGTGGTGACCGAGCGCCGCATGGCGACGGCCATGGCGGCAGGCGCGTCCTTCGCGCGCAGCCGCTCCCGTCCGAAGGCGTGCAGCAGGAAGATGGCGTAGTCGAGCGAGACCGCCAGCTGCAGGATGGGGCTGACCGAGTACGTGATGAACGAGACCTCGCCGAAGAAGATGTTCGTTCCCATGTTCATGAGGATGGACACGCCGATGGCGGCGACGAACAGCACGGGCTCGATCCACGACATGGTGGACACCACGAGCAGCAGCAGGATGACGGGCACAATGATCGCCACCGCGCCGAGGACCTCCTCGACCGTCGAGGCCTGCATCTGGGCCGTGTCGGAGGCCTCCCCCGACACGGCGTTCTGGCGGGAGGGCGCGCCGTCGGGTGCGGCTTCGCCGTCTGCCGACACGACATGGGAAGGGCCGGTCGCAAGCGGGCCTTCGACCGCGCCGCCTGCCGCGATGCCGTCGATCAGGGCGCGGATGTCCGCAACGGCGGGGCCTTCCATGGCGTCGGCCACCGACACCTGGTACAGCGCGGTTCCGCTCGCGCCGTCGCGATGGTAGTACGTGTCCACCAGCGAGGAGTCCTGCACCTCGAGCGGGACGGTCACGTCCGCGACGTCGTCGAGCCACATCACCGACTCGACGCCGTCGACGGCCTCGAGGGCCTTCTTGACCTCGAGGGCCTCAGGCACGCTCACGCCGTGCACCATCACGTTCGCGTTGGGCATGGGCTCGTCGAACTGCTCCTCCATGATGGAGACGGCGGTGGTCGACTGCGCCGTGGAGGGAAGGTAGCTGACCATGTTGTAGTTGGTCTTGACGAAGGGAATGCAGCACGCGCTTGCGGCGGCAAGGACCAGAAACGCCACGATGACGGCCTTCCTGTGCCTGATTATTCCCCCGATGAGCTTGTCCATGCCCTCATTGTAGAGCAAACCGCGCGCAACGCCTCCACCCGGCGCTGCTACATGCCGTAGAACTCGCTCTTGAGCGGGCGCGCGAACAGCTCGCGGGCCATGGCGCGCAGGTCCCCGCCGTTCCACACGATGTCGCGCACCGCGTCCGTGAGCGGAAGCTCCACGCCATGCGCCGCGCTGAGCGCTTCCAGCGTCTTGCACGCGACCGCTCCCTCGACGACCATGTGCGTGTCGGCTTCGAAGTCCTCCATGGTCTTGCCGTGCGCGATGTAGTCCTGCCCGAAGCGGCGGTTGCGCGAATGCCGCGACATGCAGGTGACCACCATGTCTCCTGCGCCGGCAAGCCCCATGCAGGTGAGCGCGTTGCCGCCGCAGGCCGCGACCATGCGGCCCATCTCGGCAAGCCCGCGCGTGATCAGCAGCGCCGCGGTGTTGTCGCCGTAGCCCATGCCGTAGGATATGCCCACCGCGATGGCGATGACGTTCTTGAACGCTCCGCAGAGCTCGACCCCGACGGGGTCGTCCGACGCATAGGTGCGGAACCTCTCGGTGGCGAACAGGTCTCGGAAGAACAGCACCGTGGCCTCGCCCGTGCCGGCAATCACCGTGGCGGAGGGCTGCCCCTCCACGACCTCCTCGGCATGGGTGGGACCGGAAAGGACGGCGATGCGGTCGGCGTTGCCAACGACCTCGGACGCTACTTGCGTGAGGAGGAGGCCGCTTCCCGCCTCGACGCCCTTGGAGCAGATGACCACGGGCACGTCGTCCGGCAAAAACGGCGCGACCATTTCCGCGGTGTCGCGCATATACCGGGACGGCGTGACGAGCACCACGGCCTGGGCCCCCGAAAGCGCCTGCTCGACCGACGTGGTGCAGCCCACGTTTGGGGAAAGGGTCGCAGCGCTAAGGTAGCGGGGATTGCGGCGATGGCGGTTGATGCCGTCGGCCACGGCCGCGTCCCGCGCCCAGAGCATGGCCTGCACGCCCTTGCCGCCAAGCACCTGGGCAAGGGCGGTCCCCCACGATCCCGCGCCGATGACCGCCGCCTTCACTTCTTCCTCCCGATCGTGCTCTCGGTCCCCTCGCGCAGCCGCCGGATGTTGCTCCGGTGCGCCCAGACGACGACGAGCACGGTGAGCGTGATGACGAGCCAGGAGAGCCAGTGCCCCCAGTAGTAGTACAGCGCAAGCACGGGACAGACGACCGCGGCCGCGATGGAGCCTACGGAGACGTGCCTCGTGACCAGGACGCCCATGGCGAACACCGCGATCTCCGCAAGGAAGCCCACAGGCCCGAAGACGAACACGAGGCATGCCGCGGCCACGGCGATGCCCTTGCCGCCCTTGAACCTGAGCCACGGGCTGAAGACGTGCCCGAGCGTGCAGCCGGCGAAGACGAGCGCCATGACGAGCGCGGCGCAGTCGTCCGCCACGGCGTCGGGGAAGGGGCCTTCGCCGCCAGCCACCCGAGCGGCCGCCAGCACGGGAGGGGCGACGAGCGTGCCGAGCCAGCCCGACAGCAGGCCCTTCCCGAAATCGAGCACGAACACGGCAGCGCCCCCGGCCTTGCCGAGCGCGCGCATGGCGTTGGTCGTGCCGATATTGCCGCTTCCTTCGTCGCGCAGGTCCTTGTGGAAGGCAAGGCGCGAGACGACGACGCCCCAGGGAATGGAGCCGAGCAGAAACGAGGCCGCAAAGGCGAGCGCGAGGTATCCGAAGACCGCCGCCATGGCCTAGTCCTTCTTCTTGAAGCCGATGCGGATGGGCGTCCCCTCCAGCTGGAAGGACGCGCGCAGGCGGTTCTCGATGAAGCGCCTGTAGTTGTCGGTGACCACGTCGGGACGGTTGCAGAAGAACGTGAAGCGCGGCGGGCAGGTTCCCGTCTGGGTGACGTACTTGATGCGCAGGATGGTCTTGCCCTTGGTGACCGTGAAGCCTGTCTCCTGTATCTCGGAGAGCCAGCGGTTGAGCTTGGAGGTGGAGAACTCGGCCGTGAAGTTCCCGTAGGCCTTGTCGATAGCGGCCCACACCATCTCCACGCCCTTGCCCGTCAGCGCCGATAT
>CAJUSL010000018.1:5405-27870 GCA_910589135.1 uncultured Eggerthellaceae bacterium | reverse complement strand
CGAACCCTCACATACGGCACCAGAAACCGCTGTCCTGCCATTAGACGACACCCCAGTGGCATTCCGCGCTAGCAAAAGCGCAAGTAGATATGTTACGGGTTGTATCCGCGCGCGTCAAGATGGCAAACGCCGGGATTGCAGGCGGCCACCAGCAAGCCGCCGAACGGCCCCGCGCCCTGCCCGCTACGATTCGAACAGCCGCACGACCTCGTCGGTGCTCGCCAGGCGCGCCGCGTAGCACTTCTGCATGTATTCCAGGCCCTCGCGCTGGTCGCCGATCAAGAACGTGCCCGTCGCATCGTCCACCAGGACGATGTCGAACCGGTTGAAGTAGGCGTCCGCCGCCGTGTGCTTCACGCAGATGTTGGTGTCGAACCCGCACATGACCAGCGTTCTCGCCCCAAGGTCGCCCAGAAGCGACCGCAGGCGCGTCTGGAAGAATGCCGAGTATTTCGGCTTGTCGACGACGTAGTCGCCGTCCTGCAGCTCAAGCTGAGGCGAAGGCTGCGCCTCGGGGGTTCCCGCAATGCCGTGGCGGCCCCACAGATCAAGCTCGTGGTCGATGCCCTCGAAGTGCGCGTCGTTGGCGAACACGACCGGTATGCCCTTCTCGCGCGCCGCCCGGCAAAGCCGCGCGATGTTGTTCGTCGGCGCAAGCAGCACGTCTTCCAAGGGAGTGCCCTCGACCTTGCCCAGCGCGTCGATCACCAGAAGCGCGCAATCGGAAGGCTTCACGCCGGCCAGACCGGCGTCCATGTCGTCGTTGTGGATGTATTCAACCATTTAGATAATCCTCTCGCTTCGTATGTATGCATCCACCTCGCGCACGAGGCCGCGTGCCGCCGTCTCGACGTCAGGCGCCGCAAGCACGGCGGAAACCGAAGCCACGCCCGAAAGACCCAGGCCGGAAAGCTCGGGCACGTTTGCGGCATTGACCCCGCCCATGCCGACGACCGGTATGTCCACCTCGCCGACGACGTCGCGCACCACGCCGAGCGGGACCGTCTTCTCGGGCGCATCCTCGCGCCCGGCGAACAACGGCCCGCATATCAGGTACGACGCGCCCGAATCCTCGGCCTCGCGGGCCTGCCCGGGCGTTTGCACCGAAACGCCGACGATTGCGTCGCGCCCCAGCTCGCGCCTGACCTCCGCGCACGACACGCCTGCGCGGTCGATGTGCACGCCGTCGACGCCTGCCGCCTTTGCCGCGTCCAGGTCGTTCCCGATCACGAGCGGCACGTTGGCCACCCGGCACACCGGGATGAGCGCCCGCGCCTTGCGGATGGCGTCCAGCGTGGAAAGGTTGCGCGTGCGCAGCTGCACGAACGACACGCCTCCGACGATGGCCTCGGCAACGCACGAGTGCAATGTGCGGCCGTCGAGCCACGCCGTGTCGGTGCCGAGGTAGAGCCTGCAGGCGTTGTAGATGTCTGCGTTGGAGAACTCCCGGTACACCTTGCGTATCAGACCCATTCCGACCACTCCGTTCGTGAACGCATCGCCTGGTGCGGCAGCGCGGCCGTAGGGACCGCATGCCCTTGGCCTACAACGGAAAGAATACCACTATGGTGCCCGATTCGACACCGATCATGACCGGCTCGCCGGTCAGCTCGTTCGAAAGCCCCTGCGACGTGCGGTTCGTGAGCGTGACGTCGTCGAGGTCCCACGCCATGCCGCGCTCGAAGACGCCCTCGCAGGCGTCGCTCAGCGCGAACACGGACACGGTGCCCGACTCTCGCGCCTCGGCCTCGAACGCGTCGGGGCCCGTCACGAAGGCCAGCAGCTCGGATCGCCCCACCATGAACACGGAAAGCCCCAGCTCGCTGAACCGCGCACCCACCTGGATGTTCGCAAGGGTGTGGTCGAGGCGGCCGCCCAGCGCGCCGAACACGTACGCCGTGCCGAAGCGGCGCGAGCGCACGCGCTCGAAGGCGAGCTCCATGTCGCTTTTGTCCTTGCGGGCCGGAAAGCGCGAGACGCGGACCCCCTTGGGGACGAAACCCAGCGAGTCGAAGTCGCCCAGCGCCATGTCGGGCACCACGCCGATGGCCTCGAGGGCGGCATAGCCGCCGTCGACCGCCACGACGTAGTCGAAGGCGCCGGCGCCGTGCAGTTCCCCGAACCGCTCCGCGTTGAAATCGCCTGCGCCGACGAGCGCGCACACCTTGGACATGCATCCCCTTCTCGACGTGGACCGCTGTATTGTTTGCTAGAATACCACGACGAAGCGGGCCGGACGGCCGCGCATGAGGCACGTGCTTGCACGGCCCATGCGAGGAAAGTCCGGGCTCCTCAGGGCAAGATGCCAGCTAACGGCTGGACGGGGCAACCCGATGGAAAGTGCCACAGAAAAGAAGACTCGTACTTGCCATGCGGTTTCGCGCCGCATGGGGCGCACTGGGCGGAGCAGATGCGTGCAAGGGACGAGCGCGCGGCCTACATGCGCCGTAAGCGAGTCCCGAGCACACAGATGCCCGTCCAATGCGCCCCAGGCAAGCGAAAAGCTGAAACGGTGCGGTAAGAGCGCACCAGTGCGTCGGCAACGGCGCAGCTTGGCAAACCCCATCTGGAGCAAACGCAAATAGGGACGCCACACGGCCGCCCTGCCGTGCGTCCGGGTTGCGCGCTAGAGGCCGCAGGCGACTGCGGTTCGAGATAAATGGCCGTCCTCGACAGAACCCGGCTTACAGGCCCGCTTCACCTGTTGCACCACCTCGCCCACGGAACCAGCCCATATCAAAAGAGGCCGCCGAAGCGACCTCCCTCTTGGTGCGATGTTCTTCGATTGGCTAGTCGACGTCCTCGAAGTCGTCCTCGACGTCGCCGAAGCCCGAAAGGTCCTTCTCGATGCCGGGGGCCAGCGGTGCGACGGGAGCCGCCGTGACCTGCTCGGCCGCCTCGGCCGGGATGTAGTTCACCGCAGCGGCCTCGTCGTAGACGACGTCGACCTGGCCGGCGTCGCGGCCGATTCCCGGAATGGAGTCGATGTCGTCGTCGTAGCCGAGCTCGTTGAGCTTGCGGGACGCGTCCTCGATGAAGTCGCGCAGCAGGTCGGCGTACCCTTCGCGGGTCTCTTCGCGGTCGTCTTCCAGCTTGTGGATGTCGTCGACCACGCCCTGCTTGTCGGCGTTCGCGCGGTTGATGATGCGGTCGGCCTCCTCGCGGGCGTCCTGCATCGTCTCGGAAGCCTGGGCGTTGGCCTTGACGATGATCTCGTCCGCCGAACGCTGGGCGATGATGAGCGCCTGGGAAATGGCGTTGTCGTTGGCCTGCTTGTCGGCAAGCTGCTCCTCGAGGCCCTTGATGATGGCGTCCTTCTCGGCAAGGAGCCCGGCCATCTCGCCGTCGGAAATCTCGGAGATGTCGATGTCGGTGGTGTCGGACGCGATGGCCGCGGTTTCGCCGGCGGTCTGCTCGGCGGCCTCGCGGGCCTGCATCAGCTCGTTTTGCAGCTGCGCGATCTGGTCGTTCAGGAAATCGATCTCGTCTGCCACATGCTCCAGAAACACGTCCACTTCGTCGACGTCGTAGCCCTTGCGATCAATGGCGAAGCTCTGATTATGGATATCTTGCGAGGTGATGGCCATCTTTCAAGTCCCTTCGAATAGGTTCCGAGCGTAGCAGATTCGCCCTTACACTTTATCAGAAAATGATATACAGCAGCCTTACAAGTAGCTGCAATGCGACTATCGCGACGATCGGGGAAACGTCCACCATGCCGCCGATGGGAGGGATGAACCGCTTGAAGAGGTCGAGGTAGGGGTCGCACAGCTTGGCAAGCACGTTGTCGATGTCTGCGAGCAGGCCCCTCTTGTTGGGAATCCACGTCATGAGCACGTAGACGAAGATGAGCAGCGTGTACACGTCCACAAGACGGACGATTATTCCAAGAAACATCGACATCTAGGCGTTTCCTCCCAATTCTTCGGAACGACGGATGGCGGCGTTCACGCCGGAAGCGAACAGCGGCTTGAAGCCCGCCTCGTCCATGGCGGCCAGGGCGGCCAACGTGGTGCCCTTCGGCGAGCACACCGAGATGCGCATCTCCTCGGGCGTGGCGCCCTTCTCCTTCATGGCCGCGTACGTTCCGCCGACGGTTTCGAGCGCGAGGCTTTCGGCAAGCTGCGCGTCGATCCCGGCGGCGGCGCCGGCGTCGCGCAGGGCCTCCACCATGTAGGCGACGTACGCCGGGCCGCTTCCGCTGATGGCTCCAACCGCGTCGATCTGGCATTCGGGAACCACGTGCGACGTGCCCAGCGCATCGAACAGGTCGTTCACGAGGCCCACCTCGTCCTGGCTTGCGCGGGCGCCCGCGGCGACGACGGTGGCGCCCATTCCCACCTGCAGGGGCATGTTCGGCATGACGCGCACCACGTGGGCCGCGTCCCCGAGCGCGCTTTCGTACCGCGCGGCAGGGATGCCGGCGGCGATGGTGACGACCAGCGGCAGCGCGCCGCCGAAGGCGTCGGCGACCTCGTCGAGCACGTCGGGCATGACCTGCGGCTTCACCGCCAGCACGATCATGTCGAACGGCCCGAGCTGAGCCAGGTCGGCCACGCGCGCGACGGCCTCGACGCCGTACGCGTCGCACAGGGCCTCGCGATGCTCGGCGCGCGGGGCAACCACCGCGAAGCTTGACGGCGACAGCGCGTCGGCCGGCGCCTTCGACGAGGATATCCAGCCGGCAAGCGCGGCCTCGCCCATCTTCCCGCAGCCGACGAGCGCGATGCGCATCGCTTCGGTCATGCTAGGCGATACCCATCTTCTTGAGGTCGTTGCGCTCGTTGTCGTCGAGCCCGACGCTGCGACAGATGGCGAACACGCCGCCCCCGATGCTCTCGACGCTGGCGTCGAGCGCGCTGGCGGCCCCGAACGAGAAGTCGAGGATGCGCTTCATCAGGTCGCGGTCGGTGTCGGCGAAGCAGAGGATGGCCACGTCGTTGGCCTTCAGGACGCTGGTGACCGACTCGGCGTCGTCGTAGCGCGTGGGCTTGATGACCTGCAGCTGGCGCATGCCGGGCATGCTGAGCTGCATGGAGTTGCGGATGAGGTCGGACGTGCCCCGCGAGGCGGAACGCGAGCCGCCGGAGAACAGCGAGTCGAGCCCCTCGGCGCGCTTGCTGTTGGTGGCGGCGGACGCCGCGGCGGTGCCTTCGGCCGTCATGGACGGAGGCAGCGACGAGTCGACCATGGTGCGGCCGTAGGAGCGCACCGAAGACGACCTGCTGGAGCCGAGCGAGCTGCCGATGCCGTCGCGGTGGGAGAAGCTGCTGCGCGCACTCTCGCGGGCGTCGCCCATCGACACCAGGCGCGGAAGGCCGCTTTCGCCGCGCCCACGGGTGGTCACGGGGTTGCGGTCCATGTAGGGGTCGTAGTCTTCCTCGTAGTCGTCGCTGTACTCGCTGTACTCGTCGTACTCGCCATACTCGTCGTATTCGTCATCGTAGGCATCCGCGCCGTCGTTGCGGCCGCCGATGCCGAAGCGGGATTTGATGTCGCCGAACAGGCTTCCGTTTGCCATGCGTGCACTCCCTTTTCTCGAGGTTGCATACATTATAGATTAAAAAGGCTAGGCGCTCGGGCGCCGCGCACCCCTCCTGCCTTCGCGGCGCGCTACCATTCGTCGGAGAATATCGCCCGGCCCACGCGCACCATGGTCGAGCCCTCCTGCACGGCCTCATGCCAGTCCTCGCTCATGCCCATGGACAGCTCGCAAAACGCCTCCAGCTTCCCGGGGTCGTCGGAAAACGCGCTCTCGCGCAGGCTGTCGAGCAGGCCCGCCAGGCCGGCGAAGCACTCGGCGGCCACCGACAGGTCGCCCGGGGGCGCCATGGTCATCAGCCCGCACACGCGCAGGTTCTGCAGCGCCAGGCACTCCTTCAGGAACGACGGCGCATCCTCGGGCGCGATGCCGCTCTTCGACTCCTCGCCCGAGACGTTCACCTCGATGAGGACGTTCTGCACCTTGCCCGCCTTCGCTGCCTCCTCGTCGATCTTGCGCGCGTGCTTGAGCTCGTGCAGCGAGTGGATCAGGTAGGCGCACGGCACGATGTCGCGGATCCTGCGGGACTGGACGTTGCCGATGAAATGCCACCGGACGTCCGGGAAGACGGCGTGCTTTTCCATGAGTTGCTCGGGGCGGTTCTCGCCGAAGTCGGTGGCGCCGGCCGAGATGGCGTCGGAGACGCCGCCGGTGCCCACCGTCTTGGACACGGCGAGGAGCACGGCGGAGTCGGCCGGGCGCCCGGCGTCGAGGCAGGCCTGCTCGACCTCGCGCCTCACCTGTTCGTACCTTGCGGCTATTCCCATGCTGTTCACCTTGTCCTTGCGCGGATGCTTCGTATACAGAAGAGGCCCGGGTGCCTGCTTCGGCAGCCCGGGCCCGGGTGGCGGTTATGCGGGCGTGCGCCTGGCCTAGTACTGGCGCTTCAGGAAGTCGGGGATGTACTCGTCGTCCTGGAAGTTGCCGCCCACAGAGCCCATGGAGTCGGCGATGGAGCTCTGGGTGCCGAAGGAGGGCGTGCTGGCGGGCGCCTCGGTGGACGAGAACATGTCCTGGATGCCCCCGCCGACGAAGTTCATCGCCGACTGCGAGGGGTTGGACTTGAAGCCGGTCGCGATGACGGTGATGCGGACGGCGTCCTTCATGTCCTCGTCGATGATCTGGCCGTAGATGATGTTGGCGTTGTCGTCCGCGCACATCTCGATGGTGCGGGCGGCGTCGGAGACCTCGGTAAGCGTGAGGTCGGGGCCGCCGGCGATGGAGAACAGCACGCGCGACGCGCCCTGAATGGATGTTGGAGTTGGTGGCCTGCTGCGCCGCCTCGAGGGCGCGGTTCTCGCCGGAGGCGAGGCCGATGCCCATCATGGCCGTGCCCGCGTCCTTCATGACGGTGCGGATGTCGGCGAAGTCGAGGTTGATGAGGCCCGGGATGGTGATGAGGTCGGTGACGCCCTGGATGCCCTGGCGCAGCGTGTCGTCGGCGATGCGGAAGGCGTCGACCATGGAGGTCTTCTTGTTGACGATCTCGAGCAGGCGGTCGTTCGGGATGACGATGAGCGTGTCGACCTTGCCGGCCAGCAAATCGACGCCCTGGTCTGCCTGGTTGCAGCGGACGCGGCCCTCGAAGCTGAACGGCTTGGTGACGATGCCGACGGTGAGCGCGCCGATCTCCTCGCGCGCGATCTCGGCGACGATGGGCGCTGCGCCCGTTCCGGTTCCGCCGCCCTCGCCTGCCGTGACGAACACCATGTCGGCCTCGGCGAGCGCCTCGCGGATTTCGGCGCGCGACTCCTCGGCGGCCTGGCAGCCAACGGAGGGGTCGGCACCGGCGCCAAGGCCCTTGGTGAGCTCCTCTCCGATGTGGATCGTCTTGTCCGCATCGGACATCAGAAGCGCCTGGCGGTCGGTGTTCACGGCGATGAATTCCACGCCGCGCACGCCCGTCTCGACCATGCGGTTGACGGCGTTGGTGCCTGCGCCGCCGACGCCTACGACCTTGATTACCGCCAGATGGTCCCCTGAAAAGTTTGGCATCTCGTTTCCTCCAGTGCTGCTGCGATGAACTGCTGCACGATCCTATTCTCATTACACGGTGCGATAGCACACACATTCTTCCTCATTGTACACGAAAGAGGCCATCGTGCAACGAACCCGGCCTCCCGAAAACCCGCGAAAATCACACGCGTGACAGCAGAGATGGAGGGTGCCGTCGCACGCTGGCCTGGGCGTCCGAGCGGCAAACCCCCGGAGCAAGGAATTCCGTGATATATGCCATCGCGGAATTCCGAAGCGAGGAGTTGCCCGAGGGCGTCCGGGCCAGCGTGCATGACGCCTACGCGCTGCGCCAGGTGGGACGGTCGGGGACGCGCACGTTGATGAACACGACGCGCTCGTTGTTCTTCATGATCTGCAGGCAGATGCGCTCCTTCTCGCGGATGTTCTCCGCGGCGCCGAAGGCGATCTCGATGTTGTTCTTCAGCGTGAGCATGGTGGATTCCACGTCCTCGGCCGAGACGACCTTCACCTGGCCGGCCAGCTCGGTGGTCATGCCGTTGATGATCTGCAGGGCGTTGTTCACGTTGTCGTCGGTGCAGTAGGCGCCGATGGCCGGCTGCACGCCGTAGGGCACCTCGATGATGTGGAGGGCTTGCGCGGCGTCGGCGTAGATCTGCTCGCTGAGCTGGCTGCCCACCTCCGACTCGCGCGACGGGATCACCATCAGCCACAGTCCGTCGTCGGCGATGGCCCAGTTCTGGATGGTCTGCGCCTGGCCGGTGGGCACCTCGACGATGGCGCCGATCTCGCGCTCGTGCACGACGATCTCGATCTTGTTGGGGAACACGCGGTTCACGTCGACGGTCTTCACCCATGCGTCGCGCTGCATGCTGGCGGCGATCTGGGCCGTGTCGACGTTGAGCAGCGTGGTGCCCTGCGGGATGCTGACGAGCGCGCCGACCTCCTGGGAGGTCAGGTGCTCGGTGCCCGTGATGTTGATCTCCTGGATCTCGAACACGTTGGTCTTCGAAAGGATGTAGTACATGCCGAGGAACGACGCGGCCAGAAACACGGTGACGCCGACGATGATGAGCGGAAGGCGGCTGCGGCGCCTGATCTGCCTGCGCGTCTCCTCGCGGGCCTCGCGCCGCTCGCGGCGTTCGCGGTCGCGGCGGATGGACCCGATGGTCTGCGACTCGAGGCGCGCGGAAGGCTGCGCGTCGGAGGCGGGAAGCCTGCCGGACGCTCCGCGCGCGAGGATGTTCCCGCCGCGCCCCTGCGCGCCGCCGAGGCCCCTAGAACCCGAGGAACTTGACTTCTGGCGTGAGTTCGATGCCATGGTCCCTCTCAACCCTCTCGCGGGCGAGCTCGATCAGCGCTACGACGTCGGCAGCCGTGGCTTTCCCGGTGTTCACGATGAAGTTGGCGTGCTTGGTGGATATCTGCGCCCCGCCGACGCTTGCGCCCTTCAGGCCCGCCTCGTCGATCAGCTTGGCGGCGGAATGCCCTTCGGGGTTGCGGAACACGCTTCCGCAGCTGGGCTGCCCGAGCGGCTGCGTCTTCTTCCGGCGCGCCAGGCTCCCCTCCATCTTGCCCTGGATGAAGAACGGGTCGCCCTCCTTCAGGACGAGCTCGCATTCGAGGATGGCCTCGCCGACGGGAAAAGACGTGGCGCGGTAGCCCCACGACACCTCGGAGCCCATGCGCTTCAGCAGCGAGCCGTCGGGGGCGAGCGACGTGACGCTGCGCACCCGCGAGCCGATCCAGTCGTCGGCAGAGCCTGCGTTCATGCGCAGGGCGCCCCCGAGCGTCCCAGGCGTGCCGGTGGCGAACTCCATGCCCGCAAGCGAGTTGCGCAAAGCCTCCTGCACCACCGCCGACAGCAGCACGCCCGCCCCGGCGACGATCGCGAGCGACTCCTCGCGTACCTCGTGGTTGCGGAAATCGCGGCCCAGCGTGACCACGACGCCCTCGAAGCCCGCGTCCGACACGAGCAGGTTCGACCCGCGCCCCGCGACGAAGTACGGCATGCCCTGGCGCACGCATGCGCGCACCAGCTGCGAGAGGCAGCCCAGCGAGTCGACGCGCACGTAGAAGGAGGCGGGGCCCCCGATGCGGTAGGTCGTGTGCTTGCCCATGGGCTCTGCCACGAGCACTTCCCCGTCGAAGGCCCCGTCCACGAGCAGCGCCTGGACGGGGGATGCGTGCTTGGCGGCCACCTTACGCATCCCCGCCTTCCGCGGCCGCGTCGAGCGCGTTGAGGATATGGATGCCCAGGTCGGTGACGTCGCCGGCGCCCATGGTGATGACCAGGTCGCCGTCGCCGGCGACCTGCGCCACCGAGGCGGGCACCTCCAGGCGGTGCGGCACGTACTTGATGGGCGGGTGCCCGTCGTGCTCGAGCACGACGTTCAGGAACGTCTTGCCGTTGATTCCCGGAACAGGGGCCTCGCCGGCGGGGAAGACGTCCATGAAGGTAACGGTGTCGGCCTGGTCGAACGCGCATGCGAACTCGTCGCGCAACACGTCGGTGAACAGGGCGGCACGCGAGTAGCGGTGCGGCTGGAACACGACGTGCACCTTGCCGAAGCCGAGCCCGCGGGCGGCCTCGATCGTGGCCGCTATCTCGGTGGGATGGTGCGCGTAGTCGTCGACGACCGTGACGCCCTGCGCCTTGCCCACCAAATCGAAGCGGCGCTTCACGCCCTTGAAGGCGCCGAGCGCGTCGGCGGCCGCCTGCGCGTCGAAGCCGAGCGCGGACAGCAGCGCCACGACGGCGGCGCCGTTCGCCACGTTGTGCAGGCCGGGATTCTGCGGAATGCAGCCGGCGACGCAGGAGCCGTCGGGCATGGAAAGCCGGAAGTTCGACGCCAGGCCCTCCGCGGCGACCTCCGCCACGCGCACGTCGGCGTCCTTGGCGAAGCCGTACGTCACGACGTTCTCGGCGGACGCGCGCGCAAGCTCGACCAGACGCGGGCTGTCGGCGCACACCACGACAGGGTTGCCGGCGGGCACCGACGACATGAAGCTGGCGAACAGGTCGTAGATCTCCTGGACGTTCTCGTAGTGGTCGAGGTGGTCGGCCTCGATGCTGGTCACGATGACGGCGTGCGGGGAGAGCTTCGTGAACGACTTGTCCGACTCGTCGGCCTCGATCACGTATTGCCTCCCCTCGCCGCTGCGCGCGTTGGTGCCGTACTGGCGCACGGTGCCCCCGATCAGGAAGGTGGGTTGGGCGCCCAGGGCGTCGAGCGCCGTCGCCAGCATGGACGACGTGGTGGTCTTGCCATGCGTCCCGGCAACGGCCAGCGTCTCGAGGTCGCGCCCCAGGTAGGCGAGCATGTCGGCGCGGTGCACGATCTTGCAGCCGCGCCGGCGCGCCTCGACGAGCTCGGGGTTGTTCTCCAGGATGGCGGTGGATATGACGACGGTGACGTCGCCTTCCGGCACGTTGGCGGCGGCGTGCCCGATGAACACCGTGCCCCCGACGCTTTCGAGCTGCTGGGTGTAGCGGCTGGCCTTGAGGTCGGAGCCGGTGACCTGGAACCCCTGCATGCAGGCGATCTTGGCGATGCCGCTCATGCCTACGCCGCCCACGCCTATGAAATGAAGCTTCTCCATGCGCGAAAGCCTTTCGTCGTATCGGTGCCATGCAAGCGACCCGCGCGCGTGCGCCGCGCCCGGCCGATACGTCAAGCCAGGCAGGACTCCACCACTTCGTCGAGCTTGGCGGCGGCGTCCTCGGGCTGCAGCGTCAGCATCGCCTCCCTCATGCGGGCGCGCTCGGAGGCGTCTGACGCAAGCCGCAGCACGGCGGCCTTGAACGGCGCGGACTCGAGTTCCGCGTCGTCGACCACGAGTGCCGCGCCTGCATCGGCGTACGCCCGGGCGTTCGTGCGCTGGTGGTCGTTGGTCGCATATGGGTACGGGACGAGTATAGCAGGGATGGCCTTGGCGGATATCTCGGCAAGGGAAGTGGCCCCCGCGCGCGATACGACCGCGTCGGCGGCCGCCAGCGTCTCGGCCATGTGGTCCTGGTATCCCATCACGTGGTAGCGCTCCTCCTCCCCTTGCGCGAGGGAAAGCCGCGAGCGCGTGGCCTCGAGCTCGGCCTCGCCGGTGATGTGCACGACGTGCAGCCCGTCGATGGCGAGCAGGTCGTCCTTCATCGCCGCGACGGCCTCGTTGATGTGGCGGGCGCCCTTGCTTCCGCCGAACACGACCAGCAATGTCGCGTCGTCGGGGATGCCCAGGTAGGCGCGGCCCTGCTTGCGCGTGGTATCCACGACCGAGGCGCGCACCGGGTTGCCCGTGACGGTCCACTTCACGCCGTCGGGCACGTACTTGGCCGCCTCCTCGTAGGTAAGGCAGACCGCGCGGGCCTTCTTCGCTATGTACTTGTTCGCCATGCCCATGACGGAGTTCTGCTCGTGCACCACGACCGGGACCCCCGTCTGCTCGGCCGCGCGCGCCACCGGTATGGACACGTACCCGCCGAAGGCGACGACCACGTCCGGCCTGATGTCGCGGAACCACGCCTTCGCCTTGCGCGTGCTCCTCATGATGCGCGCGACGCCCTTGGGAAGCGTCATGGGATGACGGCGGTTGAACCCCGACGACTCGAACGGCACGAACGCGACGCCCGCGTCGGGCACGATGCGCGACTCGATGCCGCCCGGCGTTCCGGCGAACCAGACCTCGCAGCCGTCGGCCGCCAGCCTTTCGGCCAGGGCCAGCGCGGGGTAGATGTGGCCCGCCGTGCCGCCGCCAGTGAGTACGACCCTCTTGGACATATGCAACGCTCCTAACGACGCGTGTTGCGCACGACGCGCAGGTTGTCGCGCTGACGCCGGGGGTCGCGCGCCTCGCCCGTGCTTCTTCCCACCGACAGTATCATGCCGACGATCATCAGCGAGCCGATGACCGACGAGCCGCCCGACGAGATGAACGGCAGCGGCTTGCCCGTCGTCGGGAACACCCCGATCGTGCAGCCGATGTTCAGGAACGCCTGGAACACCAGCATGATGGCGAAGCCGCCGGCGACCATCTTGCCGAAGCCGTCGGGGCATTCGACGGCGATGCGCAGCCCGGCGTACAGGATCACCAGGAACAGCCCGATGACGACGACGCAGCCGACCAGGCCCAGCTCCTCGGCGATGATGGCGAAGATGAAGTCGCTGTCGGAGGCGAACAGGTAGCCGTACTTCTCGTTGGACGAGCCGATTCCCTGCCCGAACAAGCCTCCCTCGGCGATTGCGTAGTAGGCGTGGATGATGTTGTAGCCGTACCCAAGGCCGCCTTCCCCGTCGTCCCACGGGTTCAGGAACACCAGGCGCGAGCTGCGGTAGCCCACGCCGAAGACCATGACCAGGCCGCCCACCAGCGTGATGCCGCCGATGATCGCGATCCATTTCCCCGGCATGCCGCCCAGCCACAACACCGCGAAGATGCCGACGAAGCAGATGGTCACGGTGCCGAGGTCGGACTGCGTGAACAGCATGAAGGCCAGCGGCAGCGCGACGAGCACCACGAACTGCATCAGGCCGGCGCGTTGGTTGATGGCCCCCACCGAGCTGTCGTGCATGATGCGGATCGTCATCATCAGCAGGGCGATCTTGGCGAACTCCGACGGCTGGAAGCCGATGGGCCCGAGGTAGAGCCACCGCTTCGCGCCGTTGACCTCGGTTCCGATGAAGAACGTCAGCAGCAGCAGGAACATGCAGGCGAAGTAGTACCCCCACAGGAGGTTGCCGCCCATGAGCGCCTTGTAGGGAATGGCGAGCCACAGCACCAGCATGAGGAGCACGCCGATGCCGACGAACCCGAGCTGCTGGATCATCTCGGAGAAGGGGCTTTTTCCGGCGCTTGAGAGGGTTGCCGAGGTGGACGAGAACACCATGATCGCGCCGATGACCACCAGCGCGAACACGGCCGCCAGAAGCAGCATCGTGGCGGTCTTGGCATCCACGATGGGGATGCGGGGACGGTTGTTGGAGGACGCCATGGCCTAGCCTTCGAGCCCGCGGACGAGCTCCTTGAAGCGCATCCCCCGCTCCTCGAAGCACGAGAACTCGTCGAACGAGGCGCACGCGGGGGAAAGCAGCACCACGTCGCCGTCGGACGCCGCATCGCGCGCCCGCGCGAAGGCTTGCGCGAAGCCGTCCTCGAGCGCCACGTCCACGCCGTCGGCCGAAAGCGGCGCCATCGCCTCGTGGAAGCGGGGGCCGGCCGCGCCGTAGCAGACGACGGCCTTGGCGTGCGTCCGGCACGAGTCCACGAGCTCGGCCAGGTCGGTGCCCTTGTCGTCGCCGCCCAGCATGACGATGGGCCTCTTCGGGAGGAACGCCTTGAGCGCCTGCAGGGTGGCGTCCACGTTGGTGGCCTTCGAATCGTTGAAATAGGCCACGCCGGCGTGCACGCCGCACGGCTCGATCCTGTGTTCGAGCGGGGCGAACGTGGCGAGCGCGGCCGCGACGTCGCCGGGCTGCGCGCCGCAGGCGAGCGCGGCCGAGGCCGCCGCCAGGGCGTTCGTCACGTTGTGCGCGCCCAGGATGGAAAGCCCGTCGGCGCGGCCCAGGTCGCACTCGCGGCCCCGCAGCGCCACGCGTAGAACGCCGTCGTCGCAGAAGGCGGCGTTCGTCGACCCGCACGCCGCGCGCATGTCGCCGCCCACGCCGGCCGCGGTGCCCACGGGCACGTAGTCGAAGCCGCGCGCGTCGTCGCCTTCGGCGCGCAGCCCGCGCACCTTCGCGCGCACCTCGCCGTTCGTCGCGTCGAGCACCGCGACGGCGCCTTGCACCTTGGGAAGGTTCTGCAGGAGGCGCATCTTCGAGGAGGCGTAGTGCTCGTGGGTGCGGTGCCACTTCACGTGGTCGGGCGTGATGCCCAGCATCACGGCGACCTCGGGCGCGAACTCGTTTACCGACGCCAGCTGGTAGGACGAGGTCTCCGCCACGTAGTGGCGCGCCACGCCGGCTGCCAGGTCGCGCGCCACCTGCGCGATGCAGGCGTCGCCGATGTTGCCGACGGCCTTGGCGTCGAAGCCGCTGCCGTTCAACACGTGCTCGACGAGCGCGGTGGTGGTGGTCTTGCCGTTGGTGCCCGTCACCGCCACCCAGGTGGAGTCGGCGGGGCTTTCGCACCAGGCCAGCTCCACCTCGCCGATGACGGCGTCGCTAACGCGCGCGGCGGAGCGGTAGAAGTCGGAGAACACGGAGATGCCGGGGCTTGCGATGCACACGTCGAACGCGCCTTCGCCCGCGGGAAGCGCCGCGGCGGCGTCTTCCTGGTCGAACTCGACGCGGAGGGCCGACGTGGGATGCGCCTCGGCAACGGCTGCCGCCCAGGCGAGGGCGGCCTCGCTGGAGGCGCCCCCCAGCACCGTCAGGCTGCGCACGCGGCCGCCCAGAAGCGGCGCCAGGTACTCGACCGCGGCCTTGCCGCTGACCCCCAGGCCCAGCACCAGCACGTGGCCCAGGCTCTCCCTGGCATGCTTTCGACCGGGAATCATGGCGTCCTATGCGCTGGGCATGTAGCTTGCGAACCACAGCACGAAGCCGCAGGCCGCGAACATGCCCGACACGATCCAGAAGCGGACGACGACCTTCGTCTCGCTCCAGCCCTTCTTCTCGAAATGATGGTGCAGCGGGGCCATCAGGAACACGCGCTTGCCGATCCGCTTGAAGTACGCCACCTGGATCATGACCGAGAGCGCCTCGGCGACGAACAGCGCGCCGATGATGATCACCACGAACTCGGTCTTCGTCATGACGGCGAGGCAGCCCAGGCCCATGCCCAGCGCAAGCGAGCCGGTGTCGCCCATGAAGATGTCGGCCGGGTGCGAGTTGAACCAGAGGAACCCGATGCATGCGCCGGCGATGGCGGCGGACAGGATCGCGGGCTCGAGCATCTCCTCGCGGAACGCGATCGCGGCCATCACCAGCATGACGACCATCACGGTGCCCGCGGCCAGGCCGTCGAGGCCGTCGGTGAGGTTCACGGCGTTGCACATGCCCACCACGAGGACCGAGCAGAACGCGACGTATATCCAGGGGATCGACAGCACGCCGCCGCCCAGCGGAACCTCGATGGCGAGCACGCCCATGTCGATGGTGCAGATGAACGGTATCTCAACGGTGGGAGGGACCCCCAGCAGGTTCACGGCGGTTATGACGAAGGCGATGGCGATGGCGAACTGCGCGACCAGCTTCATGGCGGGCGTGAGGCCAAGCGAGCGCTCGTGCGCGATCTTGCTGCCGTCGTCGACGGCCCCCAAGAGCCCGGCGAGCATGACGGCGCCCAGCAGCAGGTAGGTCTCGACGTCGGGCACCCCCACCACCAGCATGGTGATCGCGACGGCGACGAGCATGACCACGCCGCCCATGGTGGGCGTCCCCTGCTTCACCAGGTGCGTCTGCGGCCCGTCGTCGCGCACCTGCTGGCCGATGTGGCGGTTCTGCAGGAAGTGGATGAACAAGGGCATGAGCGCCATCGTGACGACCAGCGACAGGAAGATGGCGACGAACACCAGGAAGGTGGGGTATGCGGCGAAGTAGCCCAGCATCTAGCTCACGAGTCCCTTGACGAGGCGGTCCAGGTTCATGAAGCGCGACGCCTTCACCAGCACCACGTCGCCGGCGGCCAGGCGCCCCTCCAGAAGCTCGAGCGCGCCCGCGATGCCCGTCACGTGCGCGAGCGCCTCGGGCGGCATGCCGCCTTCCTGGGCCGCGTCGTGCACATGGCGGGCGAGCTCGCCCACGCAGATCAGCTCGTCGAGCAGCTTGTCGTCGTAGAGGGCCGCCGCGAACTCGCCGATGCCCTCGTGGCACGACACCTCCACGTCGCCCAGCTCGCCCATGTCCCCCAGCACGGCGATGCGGCTTCCGCTGACCCCCATCGAGGACAGCATCTTCAGCGCGGCACGCATGGAGTCGGGGTTCGCGTTGTAGGCGTCGTTGACGACGGTGAAGCCGTCGCGGGCCACCATCGTCTCGAGGCGCCCGGTCTCGGATATGGACTCGGACAGCGCACGCGCCACGTCCTCGACGGGAATGCCCAAAGCGATGCCGACGCCCGCGGCGGCGCACGCGTTGGCGACGTTGTGCTCGCCGCGGATGCTCAGGTGGCAGGCAGCCCTCCTGGCGTCGGCCTCCATGTCGAACAGGGTGGCCTCCCGCGGCGCGTCCTTCGCGAATCCGCGCTCGCAGAGCTGGAAGACCGCGCGGCCCTCCGCATCCAGCGTCACGTCCTCGGGCCACACCCGGGCGCCTTCCGCCTCGCCTGCGCCGAAGCCGTAGCGCACCACCTCGATGCCCTTCTCGGCCAGGCGCGCGCCGTCGACCATGGCCTCGGAGCTCTCGTCGTCGAAGTTCGCGAACGCCTTTCCCGAACCGGGGGGCAGCTCGTCGAAGAGCTCGCCCTTCGCGCGCACGATGTTCTCGCGCGAGCCGAGCAGCTCCATGTGGCAGTCGCCCACGTTGGTGACGACCCCCCAGTCGGGGCGCGCGATGCTGCACAGGTGCCTGATCTGGCCGAGCCCGCGCATGCCCATCTCCACGATGACCACCTGCGTGTCGGGGTCGGCCGCGAGGATGGTGTTGGGGACGCCCAGCTCGTTGTTCTGGTTGGCGACGGTGGCCACGGTGGCGAAGCGCGAGGCGCACACGTCGCGCACCAGGTTCTTCGTGGTGGTCTTGCCGGTGGAGCCGGTCACGGCGACCACCTTGCCGCCTATGAAGTCGCGCCAGGCGCGCGCAAGGTCCTCGATGGCGTGGAAGGTGTTCGGCACCTCGATGATGGGGATGCCCAGCTCCCGCGCGTAGATGCACGCCGCGCTCGCCGGGCTCTCCGTGACGAGCACGCCGCGCGCGCCCGCCTTCATGGCCTCCTCGACGAACTGGTGGCCGTCCACGCGCTCGCCGGGCAGCGCGACGTACAGGTCGCCCTGCTTGACGGTGCGGGAGTCCCACGTGACGCCCGTCATGATCTCGGAGGCGTCGATGGGCTCCACGAGGAACTTGCCGCCGGTGTAGAGAACGATCTGCTTCGAATTGAGACGCATACGGTATGCCTTCGCCTAGCCCCTGGACGGATCGGACGCGGCCCTCATGGCGAGCAGCGCCTCTTCGCCGTCGTCGAAATGGATGGTCGCGTCGCCGATTATCTGGTAGTCCTCGTGGCCCTTGCCTGCTATCAGCACGACGTCGCCGGGACGTGCCAGGGACACGGCACGCCCGATGGCCTCGCGCCTGTCGAGGACGACCTCGAAGGCCGGCGAGTCCGTGGCGCAGGCGTCTCCGGCGCCCGTGCCGCCTTCCTCCATGCCGGCCACGATCTCGGCGACGATGGAGGCGGGGTCTTCCGAGCGCGGGTTGTCGCTGGTGACGATGGCGTAGTCCGCCGCGAGGGCGGCACGCCCCATGATGGGCCGCTTGGCCGCGTCGCGGTCGCCTCCGCAGCCGAACACCACGATGGTGCGCCCCTCCCCGAGCCCCGCGACCGCGTCGATCGCCTTCGCCAGCGCGTCGGGCGTGTGGGCGTAGTCGACGTAGACGGAATAGGGGTCGCCGGCGCCCGCGTCGATGCGCTGCAGGCGCCCGGGAACCAGGCACGGCTGCGAGAGCGCGGCGATGACGTCGGCGGCCGGGATGCCCAGCTGCATGGCGATGCCGAACGCGCACATGACGTTCTCCACGTTGAAGCGCCCCACCAGCGAGTAGGAGAAGTCGTGCACCTGCCCGCATGCGGAAAGCTCGACGCGCGTGTCCCGCACCGAGTAGTCGACGGCGTCGGGATGGATGTCGCGTGCGGCGTCGAAGCCGAACGTGCCCACGTCGTCGGCGGCCGCGTCGCATCTGCGGGCGCGCTCGCCTCCCCATTTCCCGTCGGCGCCGACGACGCGCCTCGCCGGATAGTCTTCGCCGAACAGCAGCGCCTTGGCCTCGAAGTAGGCGTCGAAGGTGAGGTGGTAGTCCAGGTGGTCCTGGGTGAGGTTGGTGAAGGCGGTGACGGCGAAGGCGGTGCCCCAGACGCGCTTCAGGTCGAGCGCGTGCGAGCTGACCTCCATCACCACCACCTCGCAGCCCGCGTCGCGCATGCGCGCGAACGTGCGCTGCAGATCGGGCGACTCGGGAGTGGTGTGGTCGCTTCCGAACTCCTCGTCGCCGATGCGCATGCCGACGGTGCCGATCACGCCGGTCTTGTAGCCCGCCTGGCGCGCGATGGCCTCCACCAGGTAGGTCGTGGTGGTCTTGCCGTTGGTGCCAGTAACGCCGACCAGCTTGAAGTCGCGGGAGGGGTTCCCGTAGAACGCGCAGGCCGCGTGCGCCATGGCGCGCCGCGAGTCGGGCACCACCACCACGGTGACGTCGGTGGCGTCGGCCAGGTAGAGCCTGCGCTCGGCCACGATGACGCGGGCGCCGCGGTCGATGGCGTCCTGCGCGAACGAATGCCCGTCCACCTTCAGGCCGACGATGCAGAAGAACGCATCCCCCGGCTTCACCGCGTCGCTGCGGTAGGCGATTCCGTCGACCGGCTCGGCCGCGTTGCCGAGGATGGTCGCATCCGTGTCACGGAAGAGTTCTTCGCATGTCCTGTGCATCGGCTTCGTCTCACTCGGGAACGATCTTGTACAACTCGATTGCTTCCGCCATTATATCGCGAAAGATGCCGGCCACGTTCCTGTCGTAGTGGACGTCGTTGGCCGTGACGTTGCAGACCAGCTTGCTGGAGGAGTTCGCGATGAAGCCCGAGAAGCACAGGTTGTAGCGGTCCTCGGCGTAGGTTCCGTTCTCGGCGATCTCGGCGGTGGAGGTCTTGCCCACCACCTCGTAGCCTTCGATGTAGGCGTCCTTGCCGGTGCCGTTCGTGACGACGCCGCGCAGCATGGTGTTCAGCGTGTCGATGGCGTCCTGGTCGGTGAGCACCTGCTCGCTTGCGTACTCGGGCGTCTCGCCCGTCTGCGGCTTCGTGAGCAGGAAGTGGGGCTGCACCATGACGCCGTCGTTGGCAAGCGCCCCGTAGGCGCGCACGACCTGGAGCGGGGTCGCGGTGAGGCCCTGCCCGAACGAGATGTTGTAGCCGCCGATCTTGGACCACTGGCTCACCTCGGTGAGCGAGCCGGAGTCCTCGCCCGGGAAGTCGATGCCGGTCTTCTCGGAGAACTTCAGCGCCGTCAGCACGTTGGAGAGCTTCCCGAAGCCCACCTTGTCGATGGCCAGCGAGATGCCCACGTTCGACGAGTTGTCCAGGATGGTGGAGAACGTCATCACCTCGTCCTCGCGCTCGTGCGCGTCGGTGATCGTGTACTCGTCCGCCTCGAGCTCGGCGGGGACGAACAGCTCGTCGTCGGGGGAGAGCGCGTTCTCCTGCAGCACGGCCAGTGCGCTGAACGCCTTGAACACCGAGCCGGGCTCGAAGGCCTGCGTGACGGGGGTGAGGTTGTCCGAGCCGACCATCGATTCGGCGAGGTCTGCGGGGTTGAGGTATGGGAACGAGGCCATGGCGTGGATCTCGCCGGTCTCCGCGTCCATCACCACCGCCGAGCCGTGGCGCGGCTCGTCGTACTTCTCGAGACCCTTCTCGAGGGCGCGCTCGAGGGCGTTCTGCAGCGTGAGGTCGATGGAGATGACGATGTCCTCGCCGTCGACGGCCGGGACGTCCAGGTGCACGCCGCCGGGGATCGGCGCGCCGTTGATGCCGCGTTCGGCCGAATACTCCCCCGGCGTCCCGCGCAGCACCTCGTCGTACTGCAGCTCGAGGCCGCAGATGCCGTTGCCGTCGACGTCGCACGCGCCGATGACGTTGCCGCCGATCGAGGCGTTGGGGTACTCGCGGCGGCTCTCCTCCAGGAAGTAGATGCCGTCGAGCTGGAGCTGCTTGACGCGCTCAGCCACGTCCACGTCGGCCTGACGCTTGACGTAGACGAACGGCGTGTCGGGCGTGCGCAGCAGCTCGGCGTATTCGGACTCCTCGCCGCCCAGCACGTCGGCGAGCTTGCGCGCCTCGTACTGCACGTTGGTGACCTCGGTGGGGTTGGCGTAAACCGTGGTGGCGTCCACGCTGACCGCAAGCACGGTGCCGTTGCGGTCGTAGATGGTGCCGCGGTGCGGCGCCGTGGTGTACTGGATGGTGCGCACCTCGGTGGCGTTGGCGGTGTACTCGCCGTGGACGAACACCTGCAGGAAGGCCAAGCGCAGCAGGAACAGCGCCGCGATGACCAGGAACATTCTCTTGACGTAGACGAAGGAGCGGGTTTCGGTGCCCATTGCGAAACAGCCCGGCTAGCCCGTCTGACCGGCGCCGTCCAGCGCCTTGATGCTGTCGGACAGGGACAGGTTCCCCTTCTCGTCGGTGGCGACGACGTCGCCGGATATGTCGATGACCGACGTGGTGGCCGGGCTCGCCATGCCGAGCTCCTCCGCGGCGTTCTTGATGCGGGTGGGGTTGGACAGCGTGCTCTGCTTCACCTCCAGGTCGCTGATCTCGGAGCGGGCCGTCTCGAGGTGCGTGTTGATCTCGCGGGCCTCGAGGGCCTCCGCGACGGTGGCCGCGCTGAGGGTGATGCGGCCGAACCCGATGCCCGCGAACACGACGACGGCAGCCACGGTTGCCTTCGCCAGCTTCAAGGCGAGTTCGTGCGCGGGGGACTTCTCCGCAACGCGGCCGTGCGCACCGCCGGGGATGACGCCGACGCGCCGGGCCGGCTTCTGCTTGGGCTCGGGCGCTTCGTAGGCGTAGTCGATGGAATCGAACTTGTACGCGACGGAGTCGTAGTTGTATGCGGCGTTTCTGCTCAAGTCTTCTCTACAGCTTCCTTGCGACCCGCAGCTTCGCGCTGCGCGCCCGTGCGTTTTCGCTTATTTCCGATTCGGCGGGAAGAATCGGCTTCCTCGTGACGACGTCGATTACCGGCTTTTTCCCACAGGCGCAGACCGGGAGGTCCGGAGGGCAGACGCATCGGTTGGCGAAGGAGGCGAACGTCTCCTTCACGATGCGGTCCTCTATGGAGTGGTAGCTGATGACGCAGATGCGGCCGCCGGGGTTGAGCCAGCGTATGGCTGCGTCGAGGCCGCGTCTGAGCACGCCCTGCTCGTCGTTGACCTCCATGCGAAGCGCCTGGAACGTGCGCTTCGCAGGATGGCCTCCCTTGCGCCTGGCAGACGCGGGGATGGCCGCCTTGATGATCTCGACAAGCTGGCCGGACGTCTCGATTGGCTGCCTTTCGCGCTCCCGGACCACGAATTCCGCGATTCGACCTGCCCACCTCTCGTCCGAGTTATTGCGAATGATCCGAGCGAGATCTGCCGTGTTTGAAGTGTTGATGATCTCTGCTGCGGTTATGGACTGTTTGCCCGGATCCATCCGCATATCGAGGGGTGCGTCGGCCTTGAAGGCAAAGCCGCGCTCTGGGGTATCGATTTGAACCGAGGACATCCCGAGGTCGAACAGCATGGCGTCGACCCCCGGGATCTCTGCGGCAAGGAGGAGCTCGTCAAGCTCGCCGAAGTTGCCATGCATGACCTCGACGCGCGGGCGCGAGTCGTCTGCGATGCCGAGGAGCTTGTCCGTGGCATACGCGATCGCCTCGTCGTCCTGGTCGATGCCGATCAGCAGGCCCTCTGGGCCCAGCCGCATGGCTGCCTGGTAGGAATGTCCCGCAAAGCCGAGCGTCGCATCGACGAAGACCTTGTGCGTTTCGAGCTGCAGTTGGTCGATGCACTCGTCCAGCAGGACGGGTATGTGCCGGTATTCGCTTGTCATGGTGCGGGTGCTGGGCTTTGAGGCTGCCATCTGGGGGGCTCGGGCGCTACTTGAAGAAGACGCTCAGGTCCACGTTGTCGATGGTCTCCTCGAAGCTGCCTGCATCCCAAATCTCGAGGCGCCCGTTGTTCCCGACGAGCACGACGTCCTTCTCGATCGTCATCGGCTCAAAACAGCCTTCCCTCCATGTAAAAAACTGATAGGGAC
>CAJUSL010000018.1:0-5395 GCA_910589135.1 uncultured Eggerthellaceae bacterium | reverse complement strand
GTCCTTCTCGATCCCTGCGCCCTCGCGGATTTCCTGCTTGAGCGAGATGCGGCCCGACGAGTCGACCTCGACGCTGTCCGCATTGGCCTTCAGCGCGGTCAGCAGGTGCAGATGCTCGGTCTTGGCGGCGTCGTATCCGCCGAAGCTGGCATCGAAGAGCTGCTTGACCCAGTCGTTGAAGCCGTCGGGTTCGAAAACGTAGACGCACTTGTCCACCGGGGAAAGCGACACTACGAGATCCTTCGAAAGGGCTTTGCGGAATTTCGAGGGAAGCGCGACACGGCCCTTGGCGTCGACTTTGAAACGAAACGAGCCGAAGAGGTCGAAGTTCTCTTCGGCTTGCCTGTTCTCACTGTCGTGCCCGGCCTTGGTCATCTGCCTTCCCTTGCAAGTTTGTGGCGTGTTTGAGCTGCATTGGTGTGATGGTTCAAAACCCACAAAACCCTTTCGTGATTAGACATGGTATGCCACTTTGCCCCACTTCGCAACACTTTTGCACCATTTTGCCACCCAACGATGCAAAAAGAAACACCTGTTCTGGTGCCCTTTTTGCGGTGGTGAAACTGCTATATTGGGTGTTTTGGAAACGAGGGGGCTGCCTGCGCACAACATCTTGTGCACAGCGGCTGGACGGGGCGTCCGGTGGCGGATTGTGGGGAATGTGGAGAGAGAGGCGGCGCTCGGGGGCGCTCGCTATTTGCGTCGGTGCGTCAGGGGGTGCGTCGGTGCGTCACGGCTCGTCCGCTCTCGGCGCATCGAACGACGCAGGGGCGTCGGAAGCGGACGTTTCCCCTCACGCGGGGTCGGCGGCGTTCAGGCGCAGGGCGCAGGCCTGCAGCTCGTCGACGAGCTGCGGCGTCACGGCGCGCTCGGGCTGCTCGCCTGCCTCCAGTTGCTGCGCGACGCGGAAGCACGCGCGCACGAATTCCTCGTTCTCGGCGGAAAGCATGCCCAGCCCGCGCGCCGCGCGGAAGCCGTCCTCCACGTCGGTGGACTGGGCGACGCGCCACAGATGCAGCGTGACCAGGCGCACCGTTCCCGCGAAACGACGCTCCGTCGAAACCGCCCTCGCCCGCGCCATGCTAGTGGACGCTGCAGCTCAGGCAGGGGTCGTACGCGCGGACCAGCTTCTCGACCTCCAGCTGGATGTCCTCGGGCGTCCTGTCCTGCTCGACCAGCAGCTCGGCGAGCGTGCGCATGTCGCGCTCGATGTTGGCGATGTTCATGGCGGTGGGCGTGATGATGCCGGCCTGCACCACTCGGCCGTCGCCGTCGAGCTCCAGCTTGTGGAACAGCGACCCGCGCGGGGCCTCGCTGAACCCGACGCCCACGCCGGCGCGCACTTCGAACGCCACCGGCTCGGAGCTTCCCTCGAACTCGTCCGCGGCAAGGCGGCGGCACAGATCGGCGCAGCGCACCAGCACGTCCACGAGCTCCACGGCCTGGGCGATGTTGTTCGCGTACGGGTTGAACTCGTCGGGGCGCAGCCCGGCCTTCGCGGCGGCGAAGCGCGCCTGTTCGGTCAGGTTGTCCCACGAGGCGTTGATGCGTGAAAGCGCGCTCGCCATGAAGGACGAGCCCGTGCGGGCGGCGCGGGAGAGGAACGCGGCCGAGTGGTCGATGGCGTACTCCTCGATCTCGGCCTCCTCGTCCTGCGCGTCGAACTCGTAGCCGGCGCGCACGAAGCGCGCGGCGTCCGACCCGATGACCGGGTAGCGCCCGGGCTCCACCATGGCGAGCATGTCGCCCTCGGTCTGCATGGAAACGGCGCCGAAGTCGTCGAACAGGTCGACGCAGTCCTTGGCGAAGCCGACCATGGCGTCCATCTTGTCGGCCAGCTGGAGGTAGTCCTCGCGCGACACCTCGTCGGTGAACCCGCCGACCACCGCCGTGATGGGGTGGATGGACCGGCCGCCGATGCGGGTGCACAGCTCGTTGCCGAGCGCCTTCATGCGCAACGCGTTCTCGAACAGCGCGGGGTTGCTCTCGGCCAAGGGGAAGACGCTCTTGTGTCCCAGGAAGTCGGGGGCGGCGAACACGAACAGGTGCGTCGCGTGGTTCTGCAGGAACGACCCGTACACCAGAAGCTCGCGCAGGGCGTGCGTGCGGTCGGTGGTGCGCACGCCGAAGATCCTCTCGATGGCGAGGATGTCGGTGACGGTGTGGCTCGCCGAGCAGATGCCGCACACGCGCGAGGCGATGTAGGGCACCTCGTGGTAGGGCCTGCCCTTCACCATCGATTCGAACAGGCGCGCCGCCTCGGTGACGCGCAGCTCGCACGTCTGCACCCGGCCGTCCTCGACGACCAGGTGGATATCGCCATGGCCTTCGACGCGGGCGATATGGTCGACCTTGATCTCTGCCCTAGACACGCTGCTCACCCAATCCCGTCATGTTGAATATCTCGAGCGCGCCGTCGAAGGCGGCGACGTCGATGTTGGACCGCTCGGCCGCCTTGCGGGCCGATTCCACGTTGGCGTCGGGGGAAAGCCCCGCGCACCCGTTGCACGGACGCCCCAGGTTGGGGCACTTGGCACCGCACCCCGAACGCGTGACCAGCCCCAGGCACAGCGTCTCGCGCCCGAAGAAGCAGCCGCGCTCGTTGCGCTTGCACTCGCCGCACAGCGTGGAGGTGCGCCGGTAGGCGTTCGACCCGTAGAGCGCGCTCTGCAGCGTGCGCACGAAGTCGAGCGCGTCTATCGGGCAGCACGCCACCTCGTAGTCGACCTCGATCACGCCGTGCACCGCCTGCGGCGCGATGGCGTCGTCCTCCACGAGGGACGGCACATGGCTGCCGTAGACCTCCTGCTGGCGCCCGTCGTAGCCGCGCAACGCGAGGCCGGGGATGCCCGCCGTGTTCGCGCACGCGCCGATCGTCACGACCACGTCCGCGCGCTCGCGCAGGCGCTCCACGGTGTCCTTCGCCTCCTGCGTGGTCACGGCGCCCTCGATCACCGCCACGTCCATGCGCTCGGGCATGGGGTCGCTGGAGGTGAGCTGCCAGTAGCGCATGTCGATCTGGCCCAGCACCTCCATGAGATGCTTCTCCACGTTGGTGATGTTGATCTGGCAGCCGAAGCAGCTGGCAAGCCCCACCAGGACCACCCTAGGTATATTCGCCGACTTCGCCACTTCCCACCTCTTCTCGAATTCCTTTTTTAAAATCTGCAAAATAGCAGCTTTCACAGTGCGCGCAGTTGGCGTGAAAGCGCGCGGGAGTTGGCTTCGCCCAACGACCAAGGCGCGCTTGGAGCGCCAAATGTGCGCACTGTGGAAGCTGCCCTTCCATTACATGGAGCCCTGGATGTTCTTGGCTTCCCAGTAATTGAACACCGGCCCGTCGATGCAGCAGTACTGATGCCCGATCTGGCAGTGCCCGCACTTTCCCATGCCGCACTTCATGTGCCGCTCGAAGCTCATGTAGATGTGGTCGTAGCTGATGCCCTTCTTGCGCATCTCCTCCACCACGAACTTGTACATGACCGGAGGGCCGCACACGGCGCCGTAGGTGTTGCCCGCGTCGATGTCCAGGTGGGCGAACGGGGCCGTCACCAGGCCCACCTCGCCGTCCCACGTGTCGTCGGGGTTGTCCACCGTGAGGTACAGGTCGAAGTCCTGGCGATGGCGCCACATCTCGAACTGGTCGCGGAACATCACCTCGCCGGGGTTCTTCGACCCGTAGATGATGGTGACGTTGCCGAACTCGGAGCGTTCGTCGTGGATGTTGTTGATGAGCGACCGCAAAGGCGCGATGCCCAGGCCTCCTGCCACCAGCAGGATGTCATGGCCCTTCATCTCGTCGAAAGGGAACGGATGCCCGTACGGCCCGCGGATGCCCACCACGTCGCCGCACTGCATCTCATGCAGGCGCTGGGTGAACTCGCCGGCGCGGCGCACGCACAGCTCGATGAAGCCGCCCTTCGAGGGCGAGCTGGAGATGGAGATGGGCGCCTCGCCCACCCCGAAGATGGAAACCTCGACGAACTGCCCCGGCTCGTGGCGGAATGCCTCGCGGATGCGCTCGTCGACGAAGCGGAACTCGAAGAGCTTCTCGGTGGCGGTGAGCTGCTGGATGGAGGTGATGCGGGCAGGCCACGGCCGGTAGGGGTTCGCGTGCATCATCTGCGCCCCGGACAGGGCGCTCGTCGCGTTCTCGAGCGGAGCCACCCGCACGCTTGCGCTACTCGGCATCGTCGGCCCCCTTCTCCTCGAAGAACCTCAGCACCTCGATCGGCGAGATGTCGGCCTTGCACGCGCGGACGCAGCGCCCGCACCCGACGCACAGGTAGCGGCCGTGCTGCGAGTTGAACCCGTTCAGCTTGTGGTACATGCGGTGCCGCACGCGCTCCCTCGCCGAGTCGCGGAAGTTGTGGCCGCCCGTGACCAGCGCGAACTGGGGCGACGTGCACGCGTCCCACACGCGGTCGCGGCGCCCGGTCTTGCCGGAGGGGTCGAGCACGTCCACGATGTCGAAGCAGTAGCAGGTGGGGCACACCGACGAGCAGGCCGTGCACGAAAGGCACCGACCGCCCAGCTCGTCCCAGAACGCGTCGGAATGGAACGCGTCCATCAGCATGGGGATCTCCTGGATGTGCGGGATGTCCTCGTCGAAGGCGGCCTGGCGGGCGCGCGTCACCTTGCGGAAGGCGCCGCGGTCCTCGTCGGTGGCCTCGCGGGGGTCGCACGCGGCCTCGAGGATGTTCGCCGCCTCGACGCTTCCGATGGAGACGAAGTACCTGCCGCCGATGTCGGTGAGGAACAGGTCGTAGCCGCTGCGCACCTCGTCGGACTCGAGCAGGTGGCAGAAGCACGTGGAGGTCGGCGAGCAGCTGATGCCCACGATCATGGTGGCCTTGCGGTGCGCCTCGTAGTAGGGGTCGGGGTAGCGCGCGTCGTCGAACACCAGGTTCAGGTTGTTCATGGCGTTGACGTCGCATGCATGCGCGCCGAAGAGCACGCGCGGCTTCACGGTCAGCTCGTACGCCTCGATGCCTTCGCCGCTGCCGCCCGTGTTGAACTCGAACAGCGTCTCGCGCGCGGGGAGGTAGTACTTCTTGAGGGACGTGAGCGTGGTGGGATAGTCCAACACGATGTCGTCGAACGACTCGATGGGCTCGAATGCGAAGCTTCTGCCTCTTGCGACCGGGGCAATCACTTCGTAATCCTCCATGAAGGCGTCGATAAGAGCCGGCAGCTCGTCGGCATTGATCACGCGATAAAGCAAACGCCCACCCCCTTAGCATTGCCTACATTGTAAAGGGGATGGGCGCGGGTTGAAACAGGAATACCGCCAAGCGGCGCGAATGTCTACGAGAAGAAGATGCCGATCTCGCGCTCGGCCGACTCGGGGGAGTCGGAGCCGTGGATGACGTTCTCGTCCATGATGAGGCCGAAG
>CAJUSL010000017.1:17970-29554 GCA_910589135.1 uncultured Eggerthellaceae bacterium | reverse complement strand
TGTCTCTCTGGTATCTCTCTACTTTCTCTCTATTCCCGAGTGAGGGATAGAGAGACGAATGCTATAGTGAGAACGCTTTGGTTCCTCTTGCGAAAGAAGGCCCCATGACTCCGAACGAGCTTGAGCAGACAGTGGCCCGCCTGCGCCGCCAGGGCAACGACGATGCGCTTGTGGAGGTCAAGGCGAGCGCCTCTTCTCTGCCAAGCGACATCTGGGAGTCCGTATGCGCCTTCGGTAATACAAACGGTGGCACTATCATCTTGGGGCTGAGCGAGAACGATAACTTCAAGCCGGTGGAATCGTTTGCCCTCGAGCGCGTGCGAGACCAGTTCGTGTCCGGCTTCGAGGGAGGCAGGCAGCGCGAGAAGCTGGGAAACGCGCCCCAATACGAACTTCAAAGGATGGATTTCGAGGGTGCGCAGGTCCTTGTCATCGAGATATCTGAAGTGGAGGCTCGCTTCAAGCCTTGCTACCTGCATAGTCGCGGAATCTCCAACGGCGCCTACAAGCGCGTGGACGACAAGGACATGCGTCTCTCGGTTACCGAGATCTATGAGATGCAGCATGCTTTGGAGGTATCCCAGGCCGATCGCAACGTCGTCGATGACGCAAGCGAGAGAGACCTGGATTCCGGCTTGGTGGATAGCCTGCTGGCTTCGGAGAAGGAAAAAGGCTCCAAGGCCATAAGGGGGATCGAAGACAGGCGGACGCAGTTGTTTCGCCTCAACGTCGTCGATTCGCAGGGCGCACCCCGCCTTGCCGGCGTCCTTGCCCTGGGCCAGTACCCTCAGCAGTTTTACCCAAAGCTCGTTGTTGACGTGGCGGCGCATCCCGGCATAGACAAATCCGATCCGGATGGCCCCCGTTTCGTGGATCGCGTCATTTGCGAAGGACCCTTGCGTGAGGTGATCGACGACGGGACGGCAGCCGTGGCGCGCAACCTCAGGACGCTGTCGTTTGTTGAAGGGACCCAGCGCCACGACGTGCTTGAAATACCTCGCGAGGTCCTTCGCGAGGCAATCGCCAATGCTGTAATCCACCGCGAGTACGGATCCTTGTTCATTGGGCAGTCGGTTTCCGTCGATGTGTTCTCCGACAGGGTCGAGATAACGAATCCTGGAGGGCTATGGGGCGGGAAGACCCTCGACAATATTGCCGACGGGCAGTCGAGGTGCAGGAACAGCACCCTGATGAAGCTCATGTCCTCCATGCAGCTTCGCGATGGCTCGGGGGCGCCCGCGGAAGGGCAGGGGGGAGGCATTCGCCTCATGATTCGCGAAATGCGCACGAGAGCCCTCGACGAGCCTCGCTTCGAGGCGGGGGTGGACTATTTCAAAGTGGTCCTCAACCGAGGTGGCGCAGAGCTTTCCGACAACAGGGCGTGGTTTCACCAGGTTTCAGGCCGCTCCCTGGAGCGGATCGAGGAGGCGGTGCTTGTCGAGGCCCGGCGAAACAGCACGGTGTCGGTGAAGCAGCTTCATGAGCAGCTCGGGTACGATTCCGACGATTTAAGGGCCGCCTTGGGCCGCTTGTGCGACGATGGGGTTCTCGTCCAGCGCGACATCGATACGTTTTCGCTTGGCCCTGAAGAGGGGCCGGCGGCCATGACTGCTCGCGAGGCAATTCTGCAGCATTTGTCGACGGAAGAGGCCGTCAGCTTGCGGGAAATATCGGAGACGACTGGCAAGGCGCTGGGGACCCTGCGCGCCGAGGCTGCACAGCTCGTAAGGGAAGGACTCATTGAGCCAACCGCCTCCACAACAAGCCGCAACAGGAAATATATCCTGCCAAGCTAGCGTTTCTTGCCGGCTGGTCGCGCGGGTTCTCTCTACCATCTCTCGAATGTCTCTCTGGTATCTCTCTACTTTCTCTCTATTCCCGAGTGAGGGATAGAGAGAAAGTAGAGAGATACCAGAGAGAAGAGCGGCGCATTCTTATTATCGCCGAAGAACAAAATCGGGCATTTGGGCGGCCGCCCACGAAGGAATTGCCCGCTCCAGGCCCGATTTACCCATTGTCTTTTTATTGCCTCTTTATTATCAATCAGACAGAAGCATGCCGAGGGGGCGATCGTTTGCGGCGCATTCGGCAGGCGTGGCAACGCACCCGGCGGTCTACGCAGCTGCGTGGGCGAATGTGGACGTGACCGCGCTCGCGGCAGGCTCCCCCGACGCGATGGCGTGACGCTAGATGTGTTCTAATATCACATCGGTGTGTCATGAGGCGTGTTCTAGCGACACGTCCTCCGACCACCAAAACCTATCCTGCGCGAATAGAAAAAGGTTTAAGACAGTACAGAATTTCATTAAAAAGGAATGGAATCGAACAGGGTGCTTCGTCGCGTCGGGCGGCCGTCCGTAAGGGAGGTTGCCAATGAATACACAGACAGTCATCGCGGTTTGCGAGGTATTGCTTGTTGTTATCGGAATCATTGGGCTGTGCCTGGTGAGAAGGGAGTGACGAACAGCGTCGTAGGAAAGTAGGAGGCCGGGTAGCCCTTTAAGAAACCCGGCCTCAATAACCGAAAACGCTGCCCGGCAGTGCGGGGCGCCCTCACGTATGCATTATAACACCATGCGTCATGCGTATCCAGTCGATTGCGGTGGCAATTAAAGAAGCACCATGATTTATTTTCCGAATACATGTGATAGGACGTAATGGAAATGCCGGAATGGCAGAGCGCCTAACCCTATTGCCGGCCGAGCGTGACAAAGCCGCTCGACCCCGTTGCCTGATTCTAAGCGAGAGGGGCGTTTCGGCGTTCCTCGCGCGAGGGCCTGTCGCGGCCGTGCCAGGCGTTGCGCGCCACCTGGGTTCCAAAAGCGCGCTCCCGGTGCACGCAATAGCCCGAATGAGCGATTTGGAACGCCCCGATTGCACGCGCGGGCGTGACGGCATCTTTTGTCCCCGTTGCCGCATGTTCCTCATGCGCAGTTTGGTACGTCCTGATTGCACGTTTGTGCCAACGGCCCGAAAACCCCGTCCCTTTGTCCCGTTCCTGTGCCAACGGCCCGAAAACCCCGTCCCTTTGTCCCGTTCGGGAAATCTTAAGACGCGGTTTTCAGGAAACTTTCAGAAAAGTGCCGAGTTCAGGGGCGATTTTCTTTAAGGTTGCTTTCAGGTAACACGGTTTTGTTTTTCAGGTTAATTTCAGGTTTTGTGGAGGAAATGTGGTCTGAAATGGGAAGAAGTTGTGTAGAAACTCCACACAATGTTGCGCGATGTTGCCCAAGAGTTTATAACGTTACTCGGTTGTTAATTTGGTCATAGGACTTAAAGGAGGAATTGACCATGAAGATGAAGAAGATGATTGGTGCGTTCGCCCTCACCGCCGCTCTGGCGATGGGCACCGCTCCGGCCTTCGCTGCTCAGGTTGGCACCGACAACGACGAGTTCAGCGACAACGGCAGCACCGAGATCAAGGCCAAGGTCGACAACATCAACCCGCAGGTGCGTGCAACCGTTCCGCTGCAGGTGACGGTCGTCTTCGGCAGCAACGGCGGCTCCGACATCGTTGGCCCGAACAGCAGCGCCTACAAGATCACCAATGTCGGCGAGGGCAACATCAAGCTGACCGAGGCCGAAATCACGGACGTGAACACCGTGTTCACCACCACCGAGATGGGCACCTTTGGCGAGAACAAGTTCAAGACCTACGACGGCAACAACATGGAGTGGAACGAGATTACTTCGGGTGATCACCTGAATTTCACGTTCAAGGCCGACACCTTTGAGAACTACCTGACCGTTGGCCACAAGGCATCCGAGGCTAAGGGCAACGCCAAGGAGAAGCTGTACGTCGAGAACGCCACTGCTTGGCCCACCGACGGCATCTCGATTGCCAAGGGTGCTGACCTGCCCATCGAGCTGGGCGGCGTTGCGTACTTCACCAGCACCTTCACCCAGGACAACCTGACCGACACGCTCTGCAAGATCAAGTACACGATCGCTGCTGCATAAGTCAGTTTGGACGAACGCTTCATAACAAGATGAAGTTTTTGGGAGGGGCGACCGTTTGGGCGCCCCTCTTCTTTCCTAGAGCATATACTATTGCCCGCGATTATTGATAGAATGTTGAGCACTTATAAATGTGCAGGGCATGCCTTTAGGGGGCGGGCAATCCTTGCGTAAGGGACTAGGAAACGAAAGATGCCTAAGAGGAAAAACAAAAACGCACAACAGGCACCCGAAATTGCACCTTCAAATGTCGGTGCAGAAGCCTACTACGAGGAAGATCGCAAACGCGGAGCAGGTTTCTACATCGGAATAATAATCGCAGCACTCGCTTTGGTGGCCGCACTGGTGGTGGGGGCATTTTTGTTCCTCAACTCCACGCAGATCGGCGACTCGTACCGAAGCGGCAAGCTGGGCCAACTTGACGGCAAGTCGGAGGAAGAGATTCGCGCCGAGCTCGACCGCATCGTGGAGGAGGGCATGTTCAACATCTCCATCTCCAGGATCGTGCAGCTTCCCACGGGCAATTCCGAAGGCGAGTTCCGCATCGAGAACTCGCCAGCCAACCGCTACAACATGCAGGTTGACATTGCCCGCAGCGACACCGGGGAAACCATCTACTCGTCGGACGTCCTTGAGCCGAACTACCACATTCAGTACGCCAAGCTCGACGAAAGTCTCCCCGCGGGAACGTACAACTGCATCGCGACGTTCCACGCACTCGATCCCGAAACCGACGAAGAGGTGGGCCAGGCGGCCTGCGCTCTGACCATCGTGGTGGCCAACTAGCCGCACGGGCCAGCACCGTCAAGCGGGCGGTTGCGATTCATTTCGAAGGCATGCAGGACACGTGGGGTGTCCGAACATACAAAGGTAAGCTGGGGAGCAAGGAACTATCATGAAGCTTGCGACGAAGAAACTCTTCCACAACGTGCTCGCGATTGCGGTCAGCATCTGCATGGTTTGCACGATGACGCCTTCATTGGCCTGGGCGGCCGGCGGGTCGGGGTCCGTTGGGAACGAAGTCGGCACCATGGATGCCTGGGAATCCGAGGGCGGCACGACCGCTTCGGGCTCCACCGACATCAAGGCGCAGGTCTACGACCCGAACTTCAAGTTCGACAGCATCACGCCGGGAACCAACTATCCCAGCAAGAACGACTTCGTGACGGCGGCCACGGGCAAGGACCCGCTGAAGGCCACCTTCCCCGAAGGTTCGCTGCCCGACAACTACACGGTCGAGTGGTATATACAGGAGGTTCAGGCGAACCCCAACTTCGACGCCTCCCAGCCGGAGGGGCCCGACAACCCGAAGACCATTCTGGTGGGCAGCGCCACCCAGATAGCATCCGACTCGTATTCCAAGGCGCAAACGCCCACCGAAGACCAGGTCCCCACGTTCACCTACCCCGGGTCGGCCGGGGTTGTCGTGTCTCCGAGCGACCTTCCCATGCAGGACGGCAAGCGCTATGAGTTCTCGGTCATCCTGAAGGATGCCGATGGCAACGAGGCCAATGCCACCACGCAGATTTCGCTTCTGCCCGACTATCCCGAGCAGATCCTCCTCGGTACGCCCACGGGCAACGAGGACTTCAGCGTGTCCGGCAACATCTTCCAGGACTTCACCATCCCGCCGGCCGTGTCGGTGCTCGAGGTGACCCCGCTTCCCGACACCGACGAGACGGCGCAGAAGATCAAGGACGCGGCGGCCAACAACAAGAACGGCGCGGAGACCGTCGAGGGCGTCAACCAGCTCGAGATCGTCAACAACGCCAAGCCCGAGGGCAAGGACCCCTACGAGGGCCCGCTGAACGTGCGCATTCCGCTGCCCGATTCGCTGAAGGACCCCATGCCCAACGAGGGCGACAAGTTCAATGTGTACATCGCCGACGAGGACGGCAACGTCACCGTCAAGGAGGGCGAGGTCACCTGGGCCGTCGACGAGGACGGCAACCCGCGCACTGACGGCGAGGGCAACAAGATTCCCGTCCTGATCGTCGAGGTGGAGGACACCGGCGTGATCGTCGGTTCCTTCGGCGTTGGCATCCCGGTCGCCGGCACGTACTTCATGACCACGCAGATCGACAGCTCGTCGCCCAGCCAGGCAGCCGACACCATCGGCGCCACCATGAGCCCGGCGGGCGCGAACATGAAGAAGCCCCTAGGCACGGCCTCCACGTTCAGCACGTACGCGATTGCGCCCAGCTACCGGTTCACCGGATTCACCATGACGGTGGACGGCGCGACCAAGCCCATCGAGGCTGCCGACTTGGGCTACAACTCGGTGACCATCAACCCTAGCGCCTACGGCATCAAGGAAGACAGCCACGTGGTGCTGACGGCCAAGTACGCAAGCTACAACATCGGCGGCGACACGCGCACGGTCAGCGCCAACCTGAGCTGCGAGAGCGGCGCCAGCGGCAACTACACCGTGTCCACCGTGTACGCCCAAGGCAAGAAGAACGCCAGCGGCACCGAGCTGAAGCCGCAGGGCACGACGCTGACCGACCGCACGGTCACCACGTCGTCCGCGCTGTCCAGCACGCGCGTCGACCGCAACGTGGGCCTGCTTCTGACGTTCCGCCCCAGCGCGGGAACGTACGTGAAGTCCGTCACCATCAACAACAAGGAAGCGTCCTTCCAGGGCTCCTCCCTCATGCTGGGCTCCGTCAACGAGAACCTGAACATCCGCGTGACCTACGCCCGCGGCCAGCAGCCGCAGGTTGAGCAGCAGGACGTCACGGTGCAGGTGCAGAAGCGCCCGAACGGCCGCTTCCCTGCGACGCTTGACGGCGATGGCGGCTCGGTGGTCACCGAGGCGACGTACCCCGTGTCTGCAGGCGGCGTCCTCACCATCAATGCCAAGCCGTACAAGGACATGTACGGTCTCACCGAGGTGCTGGTGTACGCTCCCGCCGACGCCACCGAGTCGAAGAACATCGTGCAGCACGTGTATGTGTCGCCCAACGGTTCGGACAATCCGCCCACCTACCCCAACGACCAGATCACCCTGTACAACATCACGTCCGACATGCGCGTCGAGCTGGTGTACAAGATCATGCCCGCCTACATCGACGTCGAGTCTACCGAAGGCGGCTGGTGGGAGTGGATTCCTGGCGGTTCGTCCAAGGTCGAAGGTGCCACCACGCGCGCGAACAAGACGCTGCGCGCTGCCGCAGGCGCCCGCGACAACCAGACGGGCGGCTCGCTTATCCTGAACAACGAAGGCGACTACGCGCGCCTGGTCATCTACGAGGAAGACGGCTACGAGCTAGGCAACGTGATGATCAACGGCAACCGCGTCAACAACCTGCTGACGAAACGCCACGATTCGAGCAAAAACAGGGACTACTACACGCTCACCGTATATCTGGGCGAGGCCGGATCGGCACCGAGCGGCCTTGGGGACGACCCCGATTTCCCGGGCCAGCCCGACAACATCTTCTACACCAGCTCGAACAACACCAAGGTGTCCATGACGTTCAATCCGAAGGTCATCCCGGCGCCGCACTTCAACACCATCACCACCAGCGTCACCAGCTTCGGCGGCGGCACCATCACGCCGACGCGCAACGTGGAGGACGGCGGCACGGCCGTCATCAACTTCTTCCCCGACGAGGGCTACAAGGTTGAGAACGTCTGGCTCGACGACTACCTGCTGGAGAAGGACGACGAGGCGCTTTCCGACTACGGCCTGACGTTGACGCTGCAGAACGTCACCGCCGACCACAAGGTGCAGGTCTCGTTCACGCCGGGCGAGCAGGAAGGCGGCGACCGTGCGCGCCACACCATCACAGCCACGGCCGGCGTCGGCGGCACCATCACGCCGTCGGGCCAGTTCCTCGTGTACGACGGCATCACCCAGCAGTTCGTGCTCGCTCCGGGCACCGGCTATCAGATCAGCCAGGTGAAGGTCGACGACAAGGTGCTCGACCCCAACGATGCCAACATCACTCTGCGCAGCAACACGCTCGAGGTGAAGAACATCACGAAGGACATGGGCATCTCGGTCACCTTCAAGAAGGTCGGCTCGATAACGGCGGCCACGTACGTGGTCAACACCCAGAAGACGGGCCAGGGCAGCATCAGCCCCTCGGGCCCGGTGGTCGTGGGCGTTGGCGGCGACGTCAGCTACTCCATCATTCCGGAGGCGGGCTGGTACGTGCAGGACGTGCGCGCGCTGTACAACGAAACGGGATCCGACGCCGGCATCAGCCTGCTCAGCCTGTACAACAAGCAGACGTTCTCGTTCAAGCTCTCCGACGTGCAGGAGAACACCACCGTGTGGGCGGTGTTCGGCCAGGGCGACGAGAACGGCAAGATTCCCGGAACGGTCGACCCGAACGTTCCCGGCTCCGGTGAAGACGTGCCCACCCCTCCGTTGGACAACGACATCATCAAGATCCCGCCGGACAACCTGGTCATCAACCCCGAGGAGACCCCGGGCGCCATCGTGTCGCCTTCGCCGGGCGAGATGGACATCGTGAAGGAGCCGGGCACCGACCATGCAGCCACCGACGTGACGTTCACCGTCACGGTGGCAGACGGCTACGAGCTCGACACGCCCGTCGTCGGCACCGGCATCGTGGTGAAGGACGGCGACGCCAACGTGTCCGACCAGGCTTCCTACAAGCAGGTGGGCGAGGGCGTGTGGCTGGTCACCGTTCCGAAGGAGCTCGTCACCGAGGACCTGAAGATCGAGGTGAACACGCATCCCAAGCAGGGCTCAACCGAGCAGGCCGACCTGAAGAAGGTTTCGCTTTCCGTGGCGGGCGACGGCTACATCACGCCCGGCATGCTGAAGGTCGGCGACACGACCGGCACCGTGCAGGTGGAGAACGGCAAGAACCAGACGTTCAACTTCTTCGCCGCCGACGGCTGGAAGCTGCACACGGTGTATCTGAACGGCAAGCCCACCACCGTGACCGGCAACGTGCTCACCCTTCCCAGCATCCAGCAGGACAGCACCATCGAGGCCGTGTTCTCGAAGCTGGGCGAAGGCGAGCCGCAGCCGCCCAAGCCCAAGACGTGGAACGTCACCATCCTGCAGGGCAACAACGGCGAGGTTTCGCCCTCGGGCACCATCGCCGTGATCGACGGCAGCAGCCTGACCATCTCCTCGCAGCCCAAGGCCGGCTACCATGCCGTGGCCAAGGTGGACGGCGTCGAGGTGCCCGTGCTGGGCAATTCCATCGAGCTGGCGAAGGTCAGCAAGAACACCACCGTCAACATCGACTTCGTGCAGACGGTGCAGACGCAGTACCGCACGCTGGCGGTGAATTCCAGCGGTCCCGGCACCACGTCGCCCGCCGGCACGTCGCTGGTGATCGACGGCATGAAGCAGACGGTCACGCTGATTCCCGACGCAGGCAAGAAGGTCAAGTCGGTCAACGTGAACGGCACGTCCATGATCCGCAGCGTCAACGGCACGACCATGTCGCTCGACCTGGGCGCCATCAACCAGAACACCACGGTCGACGTGGAATTCTGCAACGCAGACGAGCTGAGCCCCACCGACCCGGGCTACAACCTGCCGCCCACGGGCACCGAGGTGCAGTACTGGAACGTCACCACGTCCGCCCCCAACGGCGGCGGCGTAGTGCTGCCGGCGGGCGCGACGGTCGCCAACGGCGGCGGCGTCGAGCTGACGCTTCTGGCCAACAGCGGCTACGAGTTCGAGAGCGTGACGGTGAACGGCGTCGACCGCACCAGCCGCGTGCAGAACGGCACCCTGAGCTTGACGAACGTCACGTCCAACACCGCCGTGGCCGCCAAGTTCAAGAAGAAGCAGTCGGTCGACCTCGAAGACTACTACACGGTGTTCGTGAGCGCCAACGGCAACGGCTCCGTGTCGCCGGCAGGTGCCATGACCGTGGCCGCGGGCGGAAGCCAGACCATCACCATCATGCCCGACCCGGGCTACAAGGTGCACGACATCGCCGTCAACGGCGTGTCCAGCGGGCGCGGCTTCACCGGTTCCGCCTACACGCTGTTCAACGTGACGGAGGACAAGAACGTCGTCGTCTCCTTCGAGAAGCTGGGCGCGGGCGAGAGCGGCACCAGCGTGCTGACGCACGACATCGTGGCCACGTCCACCGTGAACGGCCGCGTGTCCCCCGAGGGCACCATCAAGGTGGCCGACGGCAAGAACGCCAGCTTCACCTTCGTGCCGAACGACGGCTACAAGCTGTCCTACGTGCAGATCGACGGCAACGACATCCCGGCGCAGTACATCGTGAACAACCAGTACATCTTCACCGAGGTGAAGGAAGCGCATTCGCTGCACGCCGTGTTCACCAACGAGAGCACGAGCGTGGACGAGTTCGTGACCGTGTCGGTGGGACGCACGCTGAACGGCACCATCGCGCCGGCCGACAGCGTGCTGGTGAAGAAGAACGAGTCCAAGGAATTCACCATCACGCCGTTCTATGGGTACAGGGTGGAGGACATCCTGGTGGACGGCACGTCCATCGGCAAGGCCGACATCCTGGCCGGTGCGCCCATCGCCAACGGCCGCGTGGAGTACAGCAACGGCCTTCTTAAGCTGCTTTCCGTGAACCGCGACATGAGCGTGACGGCAACCTTCAGCAAGAAGCTGATCGGCGGCGACTCCGAGTCGCCCGACTATGCGCCCGTCACCGGCGACACCAACTCGAACCCGCCCAACAGCGGCGCCGGCGGGAGCACGTCCATCGGCGACGGCGGCTACATCGAGAAGCCGGGCAGCGACGCCAGCGACGCCGAGCGCAACCCGCAGATCACCATCACACCCGATCCGGGCAGCATGATCGACAAGGTGGAGGTCACCTACGGCGACGGCAGCAAGACCGTGGTTGAGGACGACGGCACTTACGAGTACGACGAGAACGGCTACCTGGTCGACGCGGACGGCGACCCCATCGACGCCACCACCGGCGGCAAGGCCGAGATCGGTGCGGACGGCAAGCCCGTCAATCCGGTGGTGTACCCGAGCCTGGGCAACCCGCATCGCCCCACGCACCCGTCGCCCACCACGCAGGACATCTACGAGCAGGGCTACATCGAGCTTGACGGCGACAAGATCGCCGAAACCGGCGGCGTGGACCTCGACGTGACGTTCCGCCCGCTCGACCCGAGCCAGTCGCCCGACAAGGAGATCATCAACGGGCAGAAGCCCGAGGAGGAGCAGGATCCCAACATTGGCGTGATCGAGGGCGCGACCTACTACGAGATCAACGCCACCTATTCCGGCGGCGGCCGCATGTTCCCCGAGGGCCGCGTGAAGGCGGCGCTGGGCCAGAGCATCTTCTTCCAGATGCTTCCCAGCAGCGGCTACGAGCTTTCGGCCCTGACGGTCGACGGACGCGACGCCATGGGAGATGTGACCAGCAGCCGCAAGTACGTCTTCAACAACGTGGACGGCAACAAGTCCATCAACGCCGTGTTCGGGTTCGTGAACAACGACGTGGTGCGCTACAACGTGACGGCGTCGTCGAACGTGGACGGCGGCGTTTCGCCGGCCTCGGCATCGGTGCCGAGGGGCTCCGACGCGGTGGTGTACTTCTTCCCGCCCAAGGGGCAGAAGGTGGCGAACGTCACCGTCCCCAAGGACGGCAACAGCACTTCCGCCGCTTCGGCGACAAAGACTGGT
>CAJUSL010000017.1:13719-17960 GCA_910589135.1 uncultured Eggerthellaceae bacterium | reverse complement strand
CAACGAATACTACTCGCCGATGTACACCGCCACGAACGTGGACGGCAACATCGACGTGCGCGTGACGTACGAGGCGGCAGGCCCCGACGACCCGACGTGGACCGTCGACTCGGTGCGCGTGACCGCCAACTGCCCGGCCGGAAACGGCAAGGTCTCGCCGGGCGAGGCCACCGTGCCCGTGGGTTCGCCGCAGACGTTCTTCTTCGAGCCCGACCCCGGCTACGTGGTTGACTACGTGCTGTTCAACGACGTGTCCACAACGCTGAAGAACAACCCGTCGTCGTTCACGGTGACGCCTTCCGAGGGCGCCGAGAACAACCTGGCCGTGTACTTCAAGGAAGCCACGTCGAAGGACAAGCAGTTCACCACCGTGCGTCCCGTGGTGAACGGCGGCCATGCCACCGTGTCTCCCGCCAGCGCGAACGTGGAGGTGGGCACCAGCACGTCGTTCTACGTGTACCCCGAGAACGGCTACACCATCGAGTCCGTGAAGGTGGATGGTTGGGACATCTCGTTCAGGCCGGCGCTGCCCGAGGGCGTGCCGTCCCAGACCGGCGCCGAATATACGGCGTACCTGGTGGCGATCGACAACGTGCAGCCGGGCACCAAGGTGGAGATCAACACCAAGCCCACCAGCAAGAAGCCTATCGAGATCAAGAGGCACAACCTGACCATAACGGGCGAGAACGCCATGTACAGCCCGCTGGGCGTCGTGCAGCTGCCCGAGGGCGGCAAGCAGACGATCACCATCGACCCGCTGCCCGGCTATTACCTTGACTCGGTCATGGTCACCGAGAAGGACGGCAACGGCAACGTGGTGGGCGAGCCCGTCGACATGACCGACGACGTGCAAAACAACAAGTTTACCGTGGAGATGGGCACCTACGACAAGGAAGTGTACATCCGCTACCTGTTGGTGGGCGGCGACGAGAAGCCCACGCCTGCCTACGTCACCATCGGCAGCACCAAGATGGAGGACGGCCGCGACGTGAACGCCATCATTTCGCTGCGACGCGAGAGCGACGGCACGTTGATTCCGCTGACGGTCGACCCCGTCACGCGCAAGCTGGTCGGCTCCGACGGCAAGCCGCTGGAGTTCGTGCGCGGCGGCACCTACACGTTCTACGCCACGGCGCCGGCGCTCGACGAGGGCAAGCAGCTTATCCTGAGCGGCGCCAGCTACAACGGCAAGCCTCAGACGGTTCCGAACCTGACCGGCATGGTTGCAAACGTCAAGCTGACCGCCAACGGCACGCTCGACCTGGTGTTCCGCGAGCTGAAGGAAGGCGAAAAGCCGATCGTGAACCAGGAGTTTGACGTTCGCTTCGAGATCGTCGGCGGCCAGGGCTCCATCAATCCCGAAACCGCCCTCGATGGCATCACCGTGCAGATGGGCGACTCCACCGGCCCCGTCATGATGAGGCCGGACGGCGACAACTGGATGATCGAGAGCGTGGTGGAGGTCTACTTCGACAAGGACGGCAACCAGCTCGGCGATCCCGTGACGGTGGATCCGCGCAGGTACAAGGACGAGACGTACAACTGCACGCCGGTCGCCAACACCGTTGTGCAGGTCACCTTCGTCGAGTGCGCCATCGTCGACGTGAAGTGGGACAAGACGCTCGGCTTCGTGGCGCCCAACCCGACGAAGAACTACCTGAAGCTGCCGGTGGACCGCGTGGGCGAACCTTATGCCTTCGTGGTTGCCCCGTTCGAGGACTGCTACGTGGAGAGCTTCGACGTGACGCCTCAGGGCGGCCAGACCGAGAGCTACTTTAGCGAGCTGCAGCAGACGCAGTCGGCGGTGGACTACCTGGCCGACGGCGGCTACAACGTGGTGGACTTCACCGAGGGCGGCGGCGTCACCAGCCCGTCCGACGAAGAGGCCGCAGGCGAGGGGAAGGCCGACGCTGCCTCCTATGCCGTGCAGGCACGCGCGGCCCGCGTCAGCGACTTCGACCCGATCGACTACAACGGCTTCATTCCCGAGAAGGGCACGACGATGCAGAACGCGTACGCCGTGCAGACGAACCTCGACCCGACGAAAACCACCGTGGAAATCGGCCTGTACACCACCAGGCAGACTGCGCAGGAGTACACGATCACGCCCAGCGTGAAGGGCGCCGGCGGACGCATTTCGCCTTCCATCCCGGTTACTGTGCGCGGAGGCCTCGACCAGACGTTCAACCTGATTGCCGACAAGGGCAACGAGGTGAAGACGGTGCTGGTGGACGGCAGCCCGATCACGGCAGCCCAGCTCGGCACGAGCGGCACCACCTACACGTTCTTCGCCGTCGACCGCGACCACACCATCGAGGTGGAGTTCGGGCCGATCACCAGCGACGAGTCGGAGCGCCTGCTGCGCGTAGGCAGCAGCCTGGCCCGCACGGGCGACCTGACCGGTCCGGCCATCGGGTGCCTGCTGTTGGTCGCCGCGCTTGGCCTGATGGTCACCGCCATCAGCTACATCCGCCGCCGCAACCGCAGGCGTCGTCGCTATCAGCAGTAAGCGTTGCTAGACGATTGGCGGAAAAGCTGCAGGGCCGGGATTGATTCCCGGCCCTGTTTTTGTTGCGTGCCAAGGGGGCGTTCGCTTCAGAAGTCGATCTCGGCGACGACGTTGACGCCCATTTCTTCGCAGAGCGATGCAAGCTTTCCGTCCACGGTGAAGAGGGTGGCATTCGTCCGCTTGGCGAGAAGGGCATAGAAGAGGTCATAGGCGGAGTGATGGTATCTGCATGCGGCCGAATATGCCTCGCGTGTGTATTCCTCTGGTCCGACGAAGCGATCGACGAGGCCAAGCATGTCGTCCACTATCCCCTCCAACCCGTTCTCGTTGCCACCAAAGACCGTAGCCTTCCATGCATAGCTGGCTGCTTCGTAGAAATACAACGTAGGGGCAATAACCTCTTCCCCGTCAAGGGCGAGCATTTGAAGCGCCTTGCCTCGTTCGGTATTCTTGGCGATTTCGACGGCGGCGCAGCAATCGAGGACAATCATGCGATTTCCTTCCAAAGGGAATCATGGCCATGGTCGCTGTCGCGGTCTTCGCGAATGAGTTCGGCTGCGGATGGGAGATTTTGCGGGAGCCTGGAAGCCCAGTCCTGCTCGTCGATGTGCTTGAAAAGCGCTTTGCGCTTGGCGATGCGCTCCTCGCGGCCGATGATGTCGGCCATGGGGTTGTAGATGGAGTTGCACCACAGGGTTTCGTTCTCATGCGCGGGCGCTGATGCGACGGCGCATGAGGCCATGCGGCAGGCTGCGGCGTGATCGGATTCTCGGTTGTTGCCGACTTCGGAAGGGGCGTCGGCATCGCGCATGGCAAGGTACATCTTGATAAGCCTCAGTGTTTGCTGGGACATGCTGCGGTCTTCCTGAGTGCAACGCTTTTTATAGGCGGAGTAAATGTCTTCCGGAACGTCTCGGATTTGAAGGGCTGGCATAGGGACCCCTTTCGCCGTTTGCCGTAGGCTCATTGTATCATGAACAATTCATGAAGTTGCATGAATTGATGGCGATGGCGCCAGGCTGTGAGATGTGTGTCAGGGGACGTTTGCTTTCGGCGCACGCGTATAATGAACTCAATGCGAGAAAGGCAGGAGATTCATGGCATACCAGGACGAAATCACCCACATGGAACGAGGCGAGCTGGAGGCCCTTCAGCTCGAGCGGCTCAAGAAGGCAGTGGTCTACTGCTACGAGCGCATCCCCTTCTACAAAGAGCGCTTCGACGAGGCCGGCTTCGACCCGTATGCGGTCGCGTCGTTCGAGGACCTGCGGAAGGCGCCCTTCACTACCAAGCAGGACATGCGCGACGCCTACCCCTACAAGCTGTTCGCCGTCCCCAAGGAGGAGGTCATCGAGATCCACATGTCGTCCGGCACCACGGGCGTGGCGACGGTCAGCGGCTACACGCAGCACGACCTTGACGTGTGGGGCGACTGCTTCGCGCGCGGCATCGGCTACGCCGGCGGCACCGACGAGGACGTCTGCCACGTCAGCTACGGCTACGGCCTGTTCACCGGCGGCCTTGGCGCGCACTACGGCGGCCTGAAGGCCGAGTGCATGACCATCCCCATGAGCGCCGGCAACACGAAGCGCCAGATCAAGGTGCTCAACTCCATGGGGTCGTCCATCATCTGCTGCACGCCCAGCTATGCCATGTACATCGCCGACACGGCGCTCGAGATGGGGCTCGACCCGAAGAAGGACTTCAAGCTGAAGGCGGGCATCCACGGCGC
>CAJUSL010000017.1:13417-13709 GCA_910589135.1 uncultured Eggerthellaceae bacterium | reverse complement strand
GAGAAGAAGCTGGACTACAAGGCGCTCGACGTGTACGGGCTCACCGAGATTATGGGGCCGGGCGTGGCGATGGAGTGCCTGGAGCAGGACGGCCTGCACGTGGCCGAGGACCACTTCCTGGTCGAGGTGCTCGACCCCGACACGCACGAGCCGGTTCCCGACGGCGAGTGGGGCGAGCTGGTCATCACCACGCTCGACAAGGAGGCAACCCCGGTCATCCGCTACCGCACCAAGGACATCACGCGCATCATACCGGGCGAGTGCAGGTGCGGGCGCACGCATCGGCGCATCG
>CAJUSL010000017.1:511-13407 GCA_910589135.1 uncultured Eggerthellaceae bacterium | reverse complement strand
TGCACGGCCGCACCGACGACATGATGATCATCCGCGGCGTGAACGTCTTCCCGTCGCAGATCGAGGACGTGTGCACCGCGTTCCCCGAGATCGCCGACTGGTACCAGATCGAGCTGACGCGCGAGGGCGCCATGGACGTGGCCACGCTCAAGATCGAGGTCAACCCCGACTTCACCATCGACGAGGTGCGCAAGATCGAGGATTTGCAGAAACGGCTTGCCCAGGCGCTCAAGGACGAGCTCGCCACTTCCATCAAGGTGCGCATCGTCGAGCCGTACACCATCCAGCGTTCCGAGGGCAAGGCCGTCCGCATCGTGGACCTTCGCGAAGAGGAGGAGAAGTAATGATCGACCAGCTCACCGTTTTCCTTGGCAACAAGAAGGGCCGCCTGACCGCACTGTGCCAGACGCTCGGCGAGGCCGACATCCAGATGCACGCGCTGGCCGTGGCGGACACGAGCGACTACGGAATCGTGCGCATCATCTGCGACAAGCCCCAGGCTGCGGTCGAGGCGCTGACGGGTGCGGGCTTCACGGCCAGCCTCGCGCGCGTCGTCGCCGTGCAGGTTCCCGACGTTCCCGGCGGTGCGGCCCAGGTGTTCGAAGCGCTCGAGAAGGCCGACGCCAGCGTGGAATACGCGTATTGCTTCACGTCGTCGGTCGGCGCGGCGACGCTGGCGTTGAAGTCCGACAGCGACGTCATGGGCGTGCTCGAAGGGGCGGGTTTTTGCGTGCTGCACCCGAAGGACCTCTACGCGGCGTAGCGTTCGGCCGTAAACGATCGCGTTCCAGGCTGCGGGCCTCGGGCATGGTGCCCGGGGCCCGCGGTATGCTGTAGGGCGACTGAATCGTGGCCGCGGGACGGCCGAATCGCTGGCGGCCAGCGGCCGCTGCATCCGGGTCAGGGGGTTCGCATGCTCGTACTGGTAGTCAACGCCGGCAGCTCTTCGCTGAAGTGCCAGCTCATCCAAACCGACGGCAAGCAAAGCCTGATGAAGGCGCTCGCCGAACGCGTGGGCACGCCCGACGCCTCCATGAAGGTGGCTTTCGCGCCGGACATGGAGTGGCGGCCCGTTCCCGTGCCCGAAGGGGCCGACGTTCCCGGGTGCTTGTCCATCTTGCTCGACCGCATGGAATCCGACCCGGCGAGCCCCATCCGCTCGGTGGAGCAGATCCAGGCCATCGGCAACCGCGTCGTCGCCGGCGGGGAGTACTTCACCGAGTCGGTGCTCATCGACGAGGACGGCCTGCAGAAGATCGACGAGTGCTCAACGCTGGCGCCGCTGCACAACCCGGCCGCCGTCGCGTGCATCCGCCTGCTGCAGGAGCGCCTGCCCGACACGCCGCAGACCGCGGTGTTCGACACCGCGTTCCACACCACCATGCCCCCGAAGGCATACATGTACCCGCTTCCCATGCGCTACTACACCGACCTGCACATCCGCCGCTACGGCGCGCATGGCACGTCGCACCGCTATGCCGCCGCGCAGGCCGCGCGCCTGCTTGACCGCGACATCCGCGACCTGGGGCTTATCACGTGCCATTTGGGGAACGGCGGCTCGATCACGGCCGTGAACGGCGGCGTCTCCATCGACACCACCATGGGGCTTACCCCGCTTGAGGGCCTGATGATGGGCACGCGCTCGGGGTCGATCGACCCGGCCATCGTGACGTACGTCATGCGCCACGACGGCATCGGATTCGACGAGATGGAGAGCATTCTCAACAAGGAGTCGGGCATTCTGGGCGTCAGCGGCATCTCGGGCGACATGCGCGAGGTGATGGCCGCCGCCGACGATGGCAACGAGCTGGCGCAGCTGGCCATCGACATGTACGTGTTCAAGGTGCAGAAGGCCATCGGGTCGTTCTACGCCATCATGCGCCGCACCGACGCCGTGGTGATGACGGCGGGCATCGGCGAGAACTCGGCCGAGCTGCGCGAGAAGGTGTTCGACGGGCTGGCGCACATGGGCATGATCTTGGACAAGGAGAAGAACAAGGTGGTCGGCGAGATCGGCGTGAACCGCATCGTGTCGGTGGACGATTCGCCCATTGCCATCTGCATCGTCACCACCGACGAGGAGATGCGCATCGCCCGCGAAACCGACGCCATCTGCGAGGCGCAGGCCAAGGGGTAGAAGGCACGGGACTAGATGCGCCGGCTGCGCCCACGAGGCCCCGTGCTCAAGCAATGGCTTGCTCTGCGAAAACGTCCGCCGGACGTTTCCGTTCGCTGCGCAACCTGCGCGCGGGACCTCGTGGGTGCAGCAGGTGGATTCTTGCCTGCAAGGCCAGAGGCGCGGCGTCAGTTCCGCACGGCCTCGTAGATGTCCACCAGGTGCACGATCGACTCGTCTTGCGAGAAGTTCGCCTTGGCATACGCGGCAACGACGCTGCGGTCGAACGCTGCAGCGCCGTCCAGCACGCTTTCCACCTTCGCGGCCAAGTCGTCGGGGTCTTCCGAGCGGAACAGCAAGCCCGTCTGCGGCGTGACGATGTCGACCGCGCCGCCGTCGTCGCTGCCGACGACCGGCGCGCCGCACGCCATGGCCTCGATGATCACCAGCCCGAACGGCTCCTTGCGCGACGTGAGCAGCGACACGTCCGCGATGCTGTACAGCTTGCGCAGCATGTCGTGCGGCTGGTTGTGCACGAAGTGGACGTTGCGCAGGCCAAGGCCGGCGGCCAGCTGGGTCATCTCGTCGAACAGCTCGCCGCCGCCCGCCAGCACCAGCACGGTGTCGTCGCGCATGAACTTCGCCGCGCCGCGCAGCAGCACGTCGATGCCCTTGAAGTGCGCGAACTTCCCAGCAAACGACACGACGTGCGCGTATTTGCCGGGAATGCCCAGCGCCCCCAGCACGTCGCGCTGCGGCAGCGGCTCGGGGTAGAAGACGTCGGAGTTGTAGCCGTTCAGGATCAGGCGGCACTTCCCTGCCTGGCCGGGGAAGAGGCGCCGCACCAGCTGGTCGTTCTCCTGCGAGATGGTGACGATGGCGGCGGCCTTCTCGAGCGCTTTGCGGGCGGCGTCCTCGAACACGCGCATGCGCGGGTCGCCCGAGGTTGCGATGCGCTCGTAGCCGATGAGGTCGGTGCCGTGCACGGTGACCACGACGGGCACCCCGTAGTCGACGGCGTAGGCCGGCTGCAGCCATGCGTGGCCGCAGTGGATCACGTCGGGCGCGAAGTCGGCGAGCTCGTGTTCGATGGCGGCGCGGAAGGCGGCCTCGTAGGCCCGCAGCTGCTCGTCGTTCAGGTCGTAGAACGTCTGCGTGCTGCGCGGATGCGTGGTGAAGCACGGGAAGTTGAACGGCAGTGCGTCGGACGTGCAGCCGTTGAAGTAGACGGGATGCACGCCGATGCCGTCGCAGGGCTCGGGCGGCTGGTTCTCGGGGACGACGACGCGTACCTGGTGGCCGAGCTTGGCGAGCGCATGAGCGACATTGAGCGTGTAGACGCCGCTGCCCGATCCGGTCAGCGGGAAATGGCATGTCAGCAGGATCTTCACGGGGCTCCTCCGGGTCGTTGGGTTCGACAATGGTATCACGCGCAGCCGTTGCTTTTCTCCCATTTGGCGGTTCCATATTCCATGCGGCACCGTATAATTAACGGATACTTACAGGCACGCACGCGGGGGCACGCGCACGCAGGGAAAGGACCAGACATGGCATATTACTTCGACGAATCATCGCGCACGTTCAACGAGTACCTGCTGGTCCCTGGGTATTCCTCGAGCGAGTGTGTGCCGAATGCCGTGTCGCTGAAGACCCCGTTGGTGAAGTACCGCAAGGGCGAAGAGGAGTGCCCCATCAGCCTGAGCATCCCCATGATTTCCGCCATCATGCAGTCGGTGTCCGACGACAAGATGGCCGTTGCGCTGGCGACCGAGGGCGGCCTGTCCTTCATCTACGGCTCGCAGTCCATCGAGGACGAGGCCGCGATGGTGGCCCGCGTCAAGGACTACAAGGCCGGTTTCGTCACCTCCGACGTCAACCTGGCGCCCGACGACACGCTTGAGAAGGTGGTGCGCCTGAAGGAGGAGCACGGGCATTCCACCATGCCCGTCACCGACGACGGCGAGAGCCACGGCAAGTTGCTGGGCATCGTCACTTCGCGCGACTACCGCGTCTCGCGCATGCCCATGGACACGAAGGTCGCCGACATCATGACGCCGCGCGACAAGATGATCACGGCGCCGGCCGACACGTCGCTCAAGGACGCCAACGACATCATCTGGGACCACAAGCTGAACTCGCTGCCCATCGTCGACGGCGACGACCGCCTGGTGGCGCTGGTGTTCCGCAAGGACTACGACTCGCACAAGTCCAACCCCGACGAGATGCTGGACGCGCACAAGCGCTACATGGTCGGCGCGGGCATCAACACGCGCGACTACGCCGAGCGCGTGCCGGCGCTGATCGAGGCCGGGGTGGACGCGCTGTGCATCGACTCGTCCGAGGGCTATTCGGACTGGCAGAAGTTCACGCTCGAGTGGATTCGCGAGCACTACGGCGAAACCGTGAAGGTGGGCGCGGGCAACGTGGTCGACCGCGACGGGTTCCGTTTCCTCGCCGAGGCCGGCGCCGACTTCATCAAGATCGGCATCGGGGGCGGCTCCATCTGCATCACCCGCGAGACGAAGGGCATCGGGCGCGGGCAGGCCACGGCCGTCATCGAGGTCGCCGCGGCGCGCGACGAGTGGTTCCGCGAGACGGGCGTCTACATTCCCATCTGCTCGGACGGCGGCATCGTGTACGACCACCACATCTCGCTCGCGCTGGCCATGGGCGCCGACTTCGTCATGCTGGGGCGCTATTTCGCGCGCTTCGACGAGAGCCCGTCCAACCGCGTGATGATCAACGGCAACTACATGAAGGAGTACTGGGGCGAGGGGTCGTCGCGTGCGCGCAACTGGCAGCGCTACGATTTGGGCGGCGACAAGAAGGGCATGACGTTCGAGGAGGGCGTGGACAGCTACGTGCCGTATGCGGGCCCGCTGAAGGACAACGTCGACCTGACGCTTTCCAAGATTCGCTCGACCATGTGCAACTGCGGCGCGCTCAGCATTCCGGAGTTCCAGCAGAAGGCCAAGCTTACGGTCGTGTCGTCCACGTCGATCGTGGAGGGCGGCGCGCACGACGTCCTGCTGAAGGACAACACCACCTACGTCAGCAACACCAGCGTGCGGTAAGCGCGCATTCGGTCGATACGGCAAGGCCCCGGACGCCTATGGCCTCCGGGGCCTTGCCGTATCGACGTTCTGTGCGCTGCATTCGCGTCGAGGAGCGAGCGTCATGGCGTCTGTCATGCAGCAAGTCGGCACGACGTGCAGGCAGGAGCGGATTGCCGTGCGCTATGCCCGTCCGGCGTGTTGCGGCGTGGGTTCGTGCTATGCCCGCCCGGCGTGCTTTCGGACAAGGCTGCGAGGCAAGAGCGGTGCATTTTGACGCGTTTTGCCTATTTGGTGGCAATCGAGGAGGCGCGAACGGCCCGTTATGGCCTCCGATGCCAACTTTTCGCCTCTCCGTGGACAAAAATTGCGGAAATCGGTGATTTTGGGGGCATTCGGAGAGGAAAGTTGCCGATGTCGGAAAACGAGCCTTCAAGAAACCCCAGGTGGAAGCGTTGTGGGGCATGGAGGCTATGCGAAAGCAGGGTGAATTCGCTCGCGAAAATACCGATTTCCGCAATTTTTGTCCATCGCAGCGCCGATTTTTGGCATCGGGTCGCCTGCCGGCCATCGAGGGCGAGGCCGCTATCCCATTGCCCGGCGCAGCTCCGACTGTGCGTTTCGGTTGATGCGTTCGAAGCGTAGCCGGTGTCCGACTTTGGCTGCGACGTTGGCCGCTATGCGGTCCATTGCGGCGATGCTTTTGTATTCGTTGCGGGTGATTGTCGTGACGTCGTAGCCCAGCGAGCGGATATCGTTGCGCCGAATCGAGTCCTGGACGAATTTCTCGTCGCCGTGATGCCATGCCGTGCTTTCGTATTCGATGGCCATCTTTGCGCTGGGCCACATCATGTCGACGGTGATCGACTTGCGCTTGAGCGGGATGCATTGCTCTCGCGAAAGCTCGAGCTTGTAGTTGAGGCGCGGTTTGGGCAGCCCGTAGCCGCCGAGGTGCCGGGGCATCGTCAGCAGGAGCGCCACGCACGACCCCATCGGGGAGGCCGCGTTTTCCACGACATGCCGAGAGGCCGCCAACGCCCTTTTGATGCCGCCGAACCCCGTGCAATTCGATGCCATGCGCGCAAGCGATGCGACGGTTGCGAGGGGTTCGCATTGCACGAAGCCGCGTTCGTCGGCGTCGCTTGTCACGTATGTGCCCGTCAGCTCGCAGCCGAGCAGCACCAGGTCGATCAAGTCGAGCTGCCTGGCAAGCGCGATGAATGCGAATTCGGGGCTTGCGACAAACCGGTCTTCGTTCAGGCGGTGGAAGGCGTTGGGAGGGAGCTGTCGAGTGCAGACGACGTAGCGAGCGTTTTGCGACGAGTGCGTGTGGCGCTTGCTTTTCACCAACAGCTCGACGCGGTGCTCCTGGTTGCGGAAATGGCCGCATCCGATTTGCGCCTGCGCTTCATCGACGGGACCTCCTGACAGCGTCAGCCGTCGAACAGGCCGAGGTCGCTCGACGGTCGATAGCGTTGCCGCCTTCCAGCGCCAGAAGTCGAGAGCCGTGCGTCCTGTGTAGTAAATCGCCATATGGGAAGCATAGCGATGCGGTTCGACATGGCGATTACGGGGGCGTGTCATGCGGTCTTGCGTGGCCCTGGCTGGACCTGACGCATTGGCCGTTGGCGTTCTTGCGCGCTTCTGCACGGATGCCGCACGAATCTGCCATGGTTCTATGCGGGAAAGGCAATCGCCTTGCGCCGTGCGGGGGATGTATTAGCCTGCGGTTGGCGTTGCAGGGGGCTGCCGGCGGGAGGCGCGCGGTGCGGGCGGCGGCTTGTGCCTAGGAGCCGGCCGCCCGGCGTCGTCAGGGCAGGCGTTTTGGATTAGAATAGACGGGTCTGTCTTATTGCATTCAGGCCGGTCGCTCGCGTGGCGCGCCGGCCCGGCATTCATACCGAGGAGAACCATGACCGACTACGATTACAGCCTCATGAACGAGTACTCCATGCATACCGCGACGTGCGGCCAGCTGCGTGCGTCGAACGACGGCGAAAACGTCGTGCTGACCGGCTGGGCCTGGCACAACCGCGACCACGGCGGCCTGATCTTCGTCGACCTGCGCGACCGCACCGGCTACACCCAGATCGTGGTCGACCCCGATTGCGTCAGTGCCGACGACTTCGCCACGGCCGAGCATCTCGGCCGCGAGTTCGTGCTGCGGGTGGAGGGCACGGTGCGCATGCGTGCCGCCGATGCCGTCAACCCCGATATGGCCACGGGCGAGATCGAGGTGCTCGCCAGCGCGCTGCAGGTGCTGAACACCTCCGTCACGCCGCCGTTCTCCATCGAGGACGGCATCGAGACCGACGAGACCACGCGCATGAAGTGGCGCTATCTGGACCTTCGCCGTCCCGAGATGTACGAGAATCTGCACCTGCGCCACAGGGTCGCCCAGGCCCTGCGCCGCGCGCTCGACGAGCGCGGATTCGTCGAGGTGGAGACGCCCATCCTGGCGAACTCCACGCCTGAGGGCGCCCGCGACTACATCGTACCCAGCCGTCCCAGCCCGGGCACGTTCTACGCGCTTCCGCAGTCGCCGCAGCAGTTCAAGCAGATGCTCATGGCCGGCGGCATCGAGCGCTACTTCCAGATCGCGCGCTGCTTCCGCGACGAGGATTTGCGCGCCGACCGCCAGCCCGAGTTCACGCAGGTGGACATCGAGATGTCTTTCGTCACCGAAGACGACGTCATGACCATGATGGAGGACGTGCTGCACGAGACCTTCGCCGCCGTCGGAGTCGACCTGCCGGTGCCGCTCGCGCGCATGCCCTACGCCGAGGCGATGGACCGCTACGGCTGCGACCGCCCCGACGTGCGCTTCGGCATGGAGCTTGTCGACATCACCGACATCGTGAAGGACACCGGCTTCAAGGTGTTCGCGTCCGTCGCGCAGAGCGGCGGCATCGTGAAGGCCATCAACGCCAAGGGCGCCGGCGACTGGAGCCGCGGCGAGGTGGAGAAGCTCGCCTCCATCGCCGAGGTCAACGGCGCGAAGGGCATGGCGTGGGTCGCCTTCACCACCGGGGGCGAGGAGAAGAGCCCCATCAAGAAGTTCTTCACCGACGAGGAATGGGCCGCCCTCAAGCAGGCCATGGACGTGGAGCCCGGCGACCTGCTGCTGTTCGCGGCCGACAAGCCGGCCGTTGCCAACGCGGTGCTGTCTGCGCTGCGCCTGCACATGGCCGATGCGCTTGACGTGCCGCGCGAGGGCCATGCGCTTGTCTGGGTCGTCGACTTCCCCATGTTCAAGTACGACGAGGACGAGAAGAAGTATGCCGCCGAGCACCATCCGTTCTCGCAGGTGCGCCGCGAGGACCTCGACCGCGTGGAAAGCGACCCGCTGTCGGTGGGCAGCTACGCCTACGACGTGGTCATGGACGGCTACGAGCTGGGCGGTGGCTCCATCCGTATCCATGACGCCGACGAGCAGCGCCGCATCCTGCGCGTGCTGGGGCTCACCGACGAGGAAATCGACGACAAGTTCGGCCACATGCTGAACGCGCTGGCGCTGGGCACGCCTCCGCATGGCGGCATCGCGCTGGGGCTCGACCGCCTCATCATGCTGCTGGCCGGCAAGGATTCCATCCGCGACGTCATCGCCTTCCCGAAGACGTCGAGCGCAAGCGACCCGATGACGGGCGCGCCGTCCGCGGTCAGCGCGCGTCAGCTGAAGGAAGTGGACCTGAAGCTGAACCTGTAGCGTTCGGTGGTTGCGGCAGGGCCGCACGGCTAGCGCTAACGTTGTTGCAAGGACGCCCCGTGGCGTCCTTGTTGCGTTCGGGGGGGGGATGCGGGGCAGTGCCGGTTCGACCGGCGGCGTTGGGGTCCGGTGCAGCTTCACCGGCGCCGCTATGCCGCCACGCCGCTCGAGGCGACCGCGTACACCATGATGGCGGCGAAGAACGCGGCCACGGCTCCGCTCGCGCAGACGAGGGCGACGAACTTTCCGCTTGCGCGCGCGAGCATCGGAATTTTGCTGCGCAGCCATCGCTTGTCAAGGAGCATGAACGCCAGCAAGGTGAACGAGGTGCCCATGCCGGCAATGTAGACGACGGCCAGCGCAAGGGTGGGAAGCTGCGCGTTCGTCCCGGTCGGCTCGAGCGTTGCGATGACGCAGGCTGTCATCATCAGCCCCCACGCCAGGAAGACGATGACGTTCCAGGCCCAGCCGACGGCCAGCGGCACGCGCATGCGGCGCTGCGCTGCGAGGGGTTCTGCCGTCGGAGAAGCCGGCGGGTGCGCCGTCGTGCCTGCGTGCGGCATCGCATATGGCGGCAGCCAGTGGTCCGTTCCGCCGTCGGTTCCGCCGACCTCGCCGACGGGCCTGCTGGCGGGTTCATCGGCAGGTCCGGCTCCAGCCGCGCCGCCACGTCCGCCACCGATCCCGCCGTCCTCGCAAGTCGCCTCGTCGACGGCCCGAAGGAATGCCTCCTTCAGCTCCCTCGCGCTGGCATACCTCGCACTCGGGTCGAATGCGGTGGCCTTGGTGATGACGGTGCGAAGCGGCAGCGGCACGGCGTCGTCGTCGAACTGCGAATCGAGCACGGAGAAGCTGGGCGTGCGCTCGGTGAGGCAGTAGTACAGCAGCATTCCCAGGGCGTAGATGTCGCTCCGCGCGTCGGTCTGGCCGAAGCCGAACTGCTCGGGCGGCGCGTAGCTGGGCGTGCCGAAGTGGCGCGTGTCGCCCTCGGCGTCCTTCCGGTACGTTCGGGCGATTCCCAGGTCGATGATCTTCACGCCGGAGCTGCCGATCATGACGTTGGAAGGCTTGAGGTCGCGGTGGATGACGGGCGGGTCGAAGCCCTCGTGCAGCTCGCTCACGGCGTCGCAGATTCTCGGGAACACGTGCGCGGCGAGTCCCACGGACGCGTCGGTTTCGTAGACCCATTCGGCCAGCGTCTTGCCCGTGACGTATTCCATGACGACGTGCAGGCCGTTCTCGGTCACGTAGCATTCGTGGATGCAGGGGACGGAATCGATGCGCCGCCCGGCCTTCTGTTCCTCGAACAGGCGCGCATACGTCTGGCCGATTCCGGAGTTCGCGGCTATGCGCTTGCGGATGAAAGGCCCCGCCTGCGCCCCGCTTTCCTCCAACTGAACAAGCTCGGTGGTTTCGTGCGCGCTCGACTTGAGCGTGCGCAGCACCTTGTAGCTGTCGCTTCGCTCGATGGAGGCCAGGAATTGTTCGAGTTCGTCAGTCATCTGGTTGGATGATATCAGACGCCCTTCCGGCCCGGGTGAAGGGGATGGCGCGCCTGTGTCGCCGGACGCACGCCGGGTGCGATTCGCCGCATGGCGGTCGTGTGGGACGAAGGGGTGCATGCGCGATGCGCCAGGCATGCGGGGATGCCTGGGTCAGCAGATCGTGTTCTCGGCCCTACGGTAGAGCTCTTCGTTGACTTCGGCGAGCGTGGCGCCGTGCGACAGGCAGAAGATGATGATGGCGTCGCGGCGGTTCTTGCAATAGAGCCCGTTGGCGCCCCCGGCTTGAAGCAGGCGGCCGGTCTCCTGGAGGGAAAGCCCCATGGCGAACGCGATCTGCAGCAGCTTGTCGCGCCCTGCCTTCCGCGCGCCCGTGAACACCTGGTAGCCGAAGGTTTCGTTGAGGTTGGCGGCATGTATGACGTCGATGCGCCGAAGGCCGTGCTCGTCGAGCAGGCGTTGCAGGTATTCTGCCAACGAGCGCGGCTTCAGCTTGTGCGCGTCAGTGAACTGCTCGACGGTGGGGGAGTCGAGCAGTTCCTGCAGCAGTTCGTCTGTCAGAGGTTCCTTCACGCGCCTTTTCTTCCTCTTTCTCCGCGGCCTTTTAAGCATTCTATAGCCAACGTGGGGAGATGCCGGGCCCTTTGGCGGCCGCTAGGCGAGCGAGAACGTCTTCTCGGCCAGGACGTCGTTGCTGAACGAGATCAGCTTGGTGACCTCGACGGTGATGTCGGACGTGTCGGGGACCACGTAGCCCAGCTGGACGGTGGTGGACGCGCCCGGCTTGATCTCGGTCATGTAGTTGCTGTCCAGGCCGGTCACGATGGCGGTTTCGCACTGCACGCCGTTCTGGAAGCACTTGGCCATGAGGGCCACGGCGAAGGACGTCGCCTTGTCAGAGTTGTTGGTCCAGGTGTACGTGACGATGGCGGCCGGGGCGCCCTGGTAGTCGGTGCCCATGGTGACGCCGTCGATGGTCACCTCGTAGTCGCTTGCGGCAGGCGTCGCCGTCGCGGCCTGCGAAGCGGAGCTGGCCTGCGAGGAGCTGGCCGCCGCCGAGCTCGAGGATGACGAGCTCAGGCTCTTCTGGGCCTCGTCGAGCGCTGTGCTGTAGAGGCTTTGGGTGGCAAGCACCACGACGATGGTGACGATGCCAAGCACCAGGCCGGCGACGGCGATGCCGCGCCCGCGCTTCTTGCCCTTGTTGATGCCCACCAGGCCGACGATTGCCAGGACGAGGCCGATGATGCCAAGGAAGAAGGCCGCGTTGTTCACGATGGGGACGAACGAGGTCGTGACGCCCACGACGCCGAGAACCAGTGCGGCGACGGCCATGCCGGATATGCCGGGCTGCTGGGGTGCGACGGGCTGCTGCTGCGGCTCGATCGGTTGCTGGGGCTGCTGTCCCGGATAAGGCGATTGCTGGTTCATGGGTTCTCCTTTTCGAAGAAGGGCTTGAATAAACTTCCCCAATTCTAGGGAGAACGCATTCGCGAAACATTAGCTGCCAGCTAATGACGCGGGGCAGGTTGCCTTTGAGCCTGGTTGCGTTTCCGCCGCGAATTTGATATTGTTGTACGTACAACGAAAGGAGTGGCCATGGCTGATGCGATGGTTACGGGCCGCATGACCTCCGCGAAGAAGGAGGCCGGCAACAGGGTGCTGGACAAGCTGGGCATCAACGCATCGCAGGCGATCAACCAGCTATACGACCACCTCATCGAGAAGGGCAGCATGCCGTTCGAGGGGCCGCGGAAGGATGCGTACACGAAGGCGCAGGTGGAGGAAGCGCTTGCGTATGCGCGCAGCCTTCGTGCGCCGAATGCGTTTTCGCGGATGACGGACGACGAGATAAGGCGTCACAAGATGACGCGCAGGCACGGCATAGACGTTCCGGAAGCGTAGGCCTTGAATGCGTCTCGTTCTGGACACCAACATCCTGCTCGACATCGTTTTAGGAAGGCAGCCGCATGCTGACGCCGCAGACAAGCTCATTGCGCTCGGGTACCTAGGGGAATTCGAGCTGTGGATAGGCTCGTCTCAGGTGTCGGACTTCGTGTACGTAGCAACCGAGGGCGGAAAGGCGGCGCTGGCCGAAGAGGCGCGGCGTGCGATGAGGCTGCTCCGGAAGTCGGTTCGCGTGTACGCCACGAACGAGGCGGACTACGACGCAGTCGCGGCGTCCGCGTGGGACGATCTGGAGGATGCGTTCGTCTTCCAAACGGCGCTGCAGGTAAAGGCCGACGCCATCATCACGCGTGACAGGGCTGGTTTTCGTAAGTCGCATATCAAGGTATACGACTGCGACGAGTTGTTCGAGCGCTTGGAGAGCGAGGAGGGCCTGCGCTACGAGATGGTTTCATTTTGAAGCGTCGGCCGCGTTTCGGGGGCCGCGCCGCCGTTAGATGTGCCTAAGGTGCACCTAAGGTATACTGTTGCCTTGCCGATTTCGAGCATTTCCGATGGGGCAGGACGGCGCCATGTCTCGAACCTGGTCAGGTCCGGGAGGAAGCAGCCAT
>CAJUSL010000017.1:0-501 GCA_910589135.1 uncultured Eggerthellaceae bacterium | reverse complement strand
CCATAAGGGACCGCTGGCGAGCGTCCTGTCCTATCGGAAATGCTCGTTTTTGCAACCTGCCAAGGAGGCGTTTTGGGCGTAATCGAATTCTTCATCAACCTGCTGAAGGACCCGCGCGGCTTCATCGCCGGATGGATCATCGCGCTGGGGCCGGTGTGGGTGTACTCGCCGCTGTTCCTCATCGTGTTCGTGGAAACGGGCGTGGTCTTCTTCCCGTTCTTGCCGGGCGACTCGCTGCTGTTCGCGGTGGGCGTGTTTTCGGCCGACGGCGGCGGCCTCAACCTGGCGGCAAGCCTCATCGTGTTCTACGCGGCGGCCATCCTGGGCAACACGTCCAACTACTGGATAGCGCGCTTTTTGGGGCACCGCATCATCGACTCGGGCAAGGTGAAGGCGCTCACGCCCGAGCGCATGGCCAAACTCGACCACTTCTTCGCGAGGTACGGCGGGCTGACCATCGTCATCACGCGATTCATGCCGTTCTTCCGCACGTTCGCGCCC
>CAJUSL010000016.1:26940-30548 GCA_910589135.1 uncultured Eggerthellaceae bacterium | reverse complement strand
AGCGGTTTCTGGTGCCGTATGTGAGGGTTCGACTCCTTCCACCCCAGCCATTTTCCTTGCAGGTTTGCGGGGTTTGCGGAAGACATTTCGTGTATACTAGCTAACGCACTACGTGGCTCCGTCGTCTAGCGGTTTAGGACGCCGCCCTCTCAAGGCGGAGGTCGCCGGTTCGAATCCGGTCGGAGCTACCAGAAATCTGCAGGCCGGGGCCTTGTCGCCTCGGCCTTTTCTTTTAAGAAATGCCGGCAGAAAGAATCATGGAAAAAGCAAGCAAAGCGTCGGACTTAAGTGAAATGCTCACCGGCCGGATGCTTTGCTGTTCTGTATAGTACCTGTTTGCTTGATTTTGATGGCCTTGCCTGCGCGGTTTGCATGCAGCAAGCGTCATAGAGAGCACGGATTCGATGCCCATTTCACGACTTCGTCTTGAATCTGCATGTTGGTCAGACGCGGCATCCTGCGCGAGTCGAAGATGACGTCGCGAGCGGTGCCCATCTCGTGCTTTTGGATATTGAGATCGGACGGAGCGATTATCTTTCCCTGACGTTTTGCCATGCAGGCGATTATGCGCGCAGAAGCCGAGCGCTTCGTGATGGTTTTGGCCGAGTTCGTGAGCGCCTGTGGTTCAAATGGTATATGCTTGAACGGACTGAAGGAAGGGAGTTTCGTCTCCCCATGGTCGATTGGCTTCGGTTCGAATCCGCTCGGAGCTGCCAGAGACCTGCAGGGCACCCTCAAGGTGACCTTTTTCATGGAAGGGGCGCGATGACTGCCGACATGCCATCCGATTTCCCCTACGAGGCGGTTGCCGGCGAGCCATCGAGTGATGCGCTGCGCAGGCATTGGGGCATCGCGCACGGCCTGCAGGCCGTCGACGGGCTGCAGACGTCCGAGCATTTGAACGGGCTTTCCCAGGACAACGTCCACGGTGTGCGCACCCTCGAGGAAACGGGCGGTCTGCTGCGTGCCTATTATGCCGCAATGGCGGACGGCACGGCCGAAGGGGCGACGCCCGCGCCGGACGAGCGCGAGCGCGAGGCGGACTTCGTCGCCTTCCGCATCGCCGAGATGCTTGCCAGGGGCGCTTTCTTCTTTTCGCCCGACATGCTGCAGCGCATCCACGCCTATATCTTCCAAGACCTTGACCAGGACGTGTACCGGCCGGGCGTCTACAAGGAATGCGCGCTTCAGAAGCAGGAGCTCGTGCTCAACGGGGACAGCGTGGTCTACGCCGACCCGAGCCTGGTTGCGGCGACCCTCAAGGTGGCGTTCGAGGACGAGCTGGCGGCTTCGCGCTGCGATGGCCCGGCGGACGGAGACGGGTTCGTCGAGGGGGTGGCGAGGTTCGTGGCGCGCGTCTGGCAGGTGCACCCCTTCGTGGAGGGGAACACGCGCACCGTCGCCGTGTTCGCCGTGCTGTACCTGAACGACTTGGGCTACGACGTCACGAACGAGCCTTTCGAAAGCCATGCGCGGTACTTTCGGGACGCTCTCGTGCGCGCGAGTTACCGCAACGCGAAAGCCGGCGTGTTTCCCGACCTGACGTTCCTTGTGAAGTTCCTGGAGCAGGCGCTGGGTGGCTCGGGTGAAGCGCTGCGATCCCGCGACATGATGGTCGCTCCGCTTTTCGACGATCCTACGCTTTTGCGCAACGTCGCTCCTGAGAAAGCGCTGCAGAAGGCGGCCCTCGACACGCGCGAGCTGCAATCAAGGGATTCTTGAGGGAAGGACGGCCATGACGCGCGACATCGAGGAAATGAGCTGCATCGACTGCGGCGTGGCCGGCTGCGGAAAGCCCGACGGCTCGCACCCGGCGTTCTGTCCCACGGCGGCGATGGGCAAGGAGGGCCGCGACGAGGCGACCCGCGCCTACGAGGACGACCCGTTCGCCCTTGCGGTCATGCGGGCGGCCTCCTCCGTCAGCGCCGAAGGGTTCGATCGCCGCTGGCGCCGACGTGGAGACCGTCGCGGCCGCCTTCAACGTGGCGGACTGGAGGACCACCCTGTCCGACACGATGATCGAGTCCATCCAGAAGGCGGGCGCGAAGAACTACCCCGACATGACCGTCGAGGACGTGCGCGCATGCTGCCCGCTCGTCGACTGGCTGGACGAGCTGAACGCCTAGAAGACGGAATGCGGGGCGCTGCGGCTGCGGAAGGCGCCCGTGCCGCGCGTCCCTAGAACAGCGAGAGTTGGGCGCCCCCCGAGCCGGATACGGCCGGGGGCGCCTCGGTGCTGACGTCAAGGGCGACGCCGGTGCGGTCTGCGAGCGCGGCAGCGTCGCCGAACAGCCATTGGCGCGCCTCGCTCTCGCGCAGCACGAGCGGCATGCGCGCATGCACGGGCGCCACCCGCTCGTTCGGCTCGGTGGTCACCACGCTGAAGGCGTCCTGGTTGCGCACGCCGGCCAGAAGCGTCAGCCCTTCCGGCGCGGCGAAGCGGTACTGCGCCTTCATGGGCTTCCCGGTTCGCGGGCTTGCCACCGTCTCGGTCTCGCTCGACTCGAAGAACCCCAGCGTCGGGACGATGCACCGTCCGTTCCGCAGCGCGTCGCCCCACAGGCCGCCGCCCGGTGCGAGCGCCGTCTCGATGCGCGTGTTGAACAGGAGCTTGCGCGCGTCCCAGGGCGCCTCGAAGCCCCAGCGCAGGCATGCCGGCTCGAGGCCGTGCGGCTGCTCGACGCCCGCACGGCGCGATGGGGAGCCAGTGCCGCCTTTTGCGCCGACCGCCGCGATGACGGGCGCTTCAGAGCCGGGATACGCGTCGAGGCCGCGCGCGGGCCATTCCTCGCCGGTGCCGAGGGGGGCGTCCGTCTCGATGCGGTGCAGGACCTGCAGCACCTCGTCCCACTCGAGCATCACGAAGCGCCGGCACATGGGACGCCTCGGCCTAGCTCCACTGCGCAGCTTCGCGTGCGAACTCCGTCAGCGAGGCGCAGCGCATGTCGGGATGGCATGCGTCGAGCTCGGCGGGCTTGAACATGCCCCACAGCGCCGCCACGCTCAGGCATCCTGCGGCGTTGCCGGCCTGGATGTCGAACGGGCTGTCGCCGACGTAGGCGCAGTGTTCGGGTGCGACGCCGAGAAGCTCGCACCCGCGCAGGATCGGTCCGGCGGCAGGTTTGTGCTCGGGCCAGTCGTCCGACCCGACCAGCACGTCGAAGAACCCCGCAAGCCCGCACATCTCGAGCCCGCGGTTGGCCAGGTAGTGCCGCTTCGACGTGACGACGCCCATGCGGAAGCCGGCGTCGGCGAGCATCTGCAGCGCCTCCCTCGTGTCGGGAAACGCCTTGATGCCCTCGTCGTGGATGCCGTCGTTGTGCTCCCGATACAGCCTTGTCAGTTCCTCGGCGCGCTCGGGTTCGCCGTCCGCGAAATGGATCATCTGCTCGGGCAGGGGCGTTCCCACGCGGGCCATGAGCTCGGCGTCGCTCCAGTTGCCGCCGGCGATGCCGTTGACGGTGTGCCGCATCGAGGCGACGATGAGGTCGTAGGTGTCGAGCAGCGTTCCGTCGGCATCGAAGAGGAGGGCCTGAATGTCGCGCATGGTGTCAGCTTTCTGTAGGAGCGGTCTTTGTGCCCATTGTAGACGATTGGAGGGGCGGGAT
>CAJUSL010000016.1:0-26930 GCA_910589135.1 uncultured Eggerthellaceae bacterium | reverse complement strand
CGGGGCGCTTGCATGCGCCGATGATGACGTCGGGGTTATCGCGCAGTTACGGTTGATTCAAAAGCGAGGGGTGCGGGTTCGGGCGTCTGGGGTGCGACTTTAGTATGGGTGCACTGACCGGAAGCCCAGGCCGCCTCGGCACATGGGCCGCACGAAAGGAGCTCGTGATGGACATCAAGGACTCTCTGAAGAACGCCACGACCGACGCGAAGGAAGCAGTCGAGCACGCAGGCGAGAGCGCGAAGCCGTTTTTGGACAAGGCGAAGGACGCACTGGCAGGCGCCGCCGCCGAGGCGAAGGAGAAAGGCGGCCAGGCGTTCGATGCCGCCAAGGAAAAGGGCGGCCAGGTCGTTGATGCGGCCAAGGAGAAAGGCAGCGACCTGGGCGAGACGCTGAAGAACGTCGCCGAGGCCGTCACCAACAAGGACCTCGACGGCGACGGCAAGGTTGGCAAGTAGCCCCTCGCCGCACCGCCTTCGTCACGCCTCCAGGCCGTGGACCAGGCTTCCGCCACAGCTTGAACCCGACCCGGCCGCGCAGCTGTAGCACACCGGATGCGTGCGGATGGCGCGGTCGGGAAGGGGGCCGTCGAGCAGGTCGTCGACTGTCGCGTCGCGAAGGTTGCCGTCGGCCCCTTCCAGCTGGATGGGCATGTCCAGCACGTGGTTCACCTCGCAATCGTATAGCCGCCCGTCACGTCCAGCACGGAGAAGCCGCCGGCGTCGGGGGCGATGCGCACCCACTCGTCGGCCTTCTCGGGCATGATCATGCGCAGGCGCTCGGGGTCGACGATGACCGTGAACGGCGCAAGCCGGAACTCGTCGGCGTGGTCCTTCGCGAGAGGGTGGTACACGTGGTCGAGCGCGCCCACCCCGCAGCCGGGGATGTCGCTCATGACGAACGCGGCGCCGCTCTTGTCGCGCAGGCGTCGCAGCTGGTCCACCAGGTTGTCCATCTGGTAGCAGATGCAGCCGTTCGCGATCTCGGCGACGATGCAGCCGCTCGTTTGGGTGAGGTTCGTGTCGACCAGGTTCGCGCCCAGGTCGTTCGCGATGATGGCTGTCGCGCCATATGCGGCTTGTGCGCGCAGCGGACGGCGTCGCGCTACAATAGGCGTTTATGGAAGGGGTCTGAGACGCAGCGCATCGGCGCCAGACATGCATCCGTGGGCGTCCGTTGCGGGCGCGGGGAGGGAAGCGCTTTTGATCGGCACCATCGCGAACACCATAGCCATCGTCGTGGGCTCGGGTGTGGGAAGCCTGGCCAAGCGGGGCCTGGGGGAGAAGTACCAGGATATCCTCTTCATGGCCATGGGCCTTGCTGCGGTCGGCATCGGCATCAACGCCATCGTCGTGGGGATGGCCGACAGCGTGTACCCGGTGCTGTTCATCGCCAGCCTCGCGATCGGGGGCGTGGTCGGCACGTGGCTCGACATCGCCGGACGCTTCGACCGGTTCGTGTCCAAGCGGTCGAAGGACGGCGGAAACCTGGCGCAGGGCCTGTCCACGGCGATCATGCTGTTCTGCTTCGGGACGCTGTCCATCCTGGGCCCCATGAACAGCGCCTTGCACGGTGACGAGACCTATCTGTTCACCAACGCGATGCTCGACCTGGTCACTTCCATGGTGCTTGCCTCGTCGTTCGGTTTCGGCATCGCGCTGGCGGCGGCCGTCCTCTTCTGCTGGCAGGGGGCCATCTACCTTCTGGCCTCGCAGCTTGCGCCCCTTCTGACGGCCGACCTCATGGCCGAAATCACGGTGGTGGGGGGCTTTCTCATCCTGGCATCGGGTTTGGGAATCCTCAAGGTGAAGGAAATCCCGGTCATGAACCTGCTGCCGTCGCTGATCGTGCCCCCCGTGTGGTTCGCCGCCGTGGGCGCGGCGTCGGGCCTCGTGTAGGCCGGGCTACTCCTCGATTTCCACGCGCACGAACTTCTTGGCCTTGGCGTTGCAGATGGGGCAGCGGTAATCCTTCGGAAGGCCGTCCGGGTAGCCGCGCTCGATATGGCCGCACACGGTGCACTTCCATACCATGCGCGTCTTCTTCGTCGGCGGGGTTGCTTGGATGTCCTTGTAGAGATCGCTCATGTTCGCCCCCTGCTATTCCTTCACCATGACGAACATATCCTTGGTGGCGCCGCAAACCGGGCACACCCAGTCGTCGGGAATCGCCTCGAAGGCGGTGCCGGGGTCGATGCCGCCGTCGGGGTCGCCGATTTCGGGGTCGTATATCCAGCCGCAGACTTCGCATTCGTACTTAGCCATAACGTCCTCCTTTTCGCTGATATCATGTAGTGCCTGACGAACGAGACCATCATGACGCCGCTCGGCGTTCGCGCGGGCGCGATTCGCGCGAAGAAGCCGAGCCGTTAGCTTTGCGAAACCATGCCGTGACTGCCGGCGGCGGCTGCTGCGCGGCGGCCAGGTTCGGGTGCGGCAGGCTGGAAGGGAAAGGGGAAAGCATGCTGATTCTGGAAGAGCCCTACGTCTCGCCGCTGCTGGTGGAATGGGCGGCCGAGGCGCGCCATCCGGTGCTTGGCAACGCGTTCGCACGGGCGCTCGTCGCCGAGGGCGCACGCCTCGACCTGGTGGGCGACGACGAGGCCGCCGCGCGCATCGACGCCGGCGAGCGCGTGTACTCGAATTCCGAGAACGCCCTGGACTGGGTGTTGGAGCACGCGCACAACGAGTCCCTTGCGCGCGCCATCGCTTTCTCGAAGGACAAGTCGGAAATGCGCGACGCCCTGGCGCCGCTTGCCCCCGGCCTGTTCTATAGAAGCTGCAGCCGTGCGGAGCTTGCGGGCATCGACCCCGCCGAGCTTCCGCTGCCGGTGGTGTTGAAGCCCGCGGTCGGGTTCTGCTCGATGGGCGTCTACACCATCGCGTCGCCGGACGACTGGGAGGCGGCGCTCGCCGACATCGACCGCGAGGAGCAGGTGTGGGCGCAGCGCTATCCGGGCAGCGTCGTCGACACGGGGAGGTTCGTCGTGGAGGGCTACATCGCGGGCCAGGAGTACGCGATAGACATGTACTACGACGCGCAGGGGCGTGCGCATTGCCTGAACGTCATGCGCCACGACTTCGCCAGCGCCGACGACACGAGCGACCGCCTGTACAACACCAGCCACGAGATCGTCGCCGAGATGGCGCCCCGCTTCGAGCGGTGGCTCGACGAGGTCAACGACGTGCTGGGCGCGCGGGACTTTCCGGCGCATGTGGAGGTGCGCGTCGACGACGCGGGCGCCATCGTGCCCGTGGAGTTCAACCCGCTGCGCTTCGCGGGCCTGGGCGGCACCGACTTGGCGTACTGGGCCTGGGGGCTGCGCACGTACGAGGCGTTTCTCGAGGACGCGGAGGTCGACGTCGCCGCGCTGAGCGCGCCGTATGCGGGCAAGGTGTACACGATGTCGCTGCTGAACCCGCATCCCAGCGCCGACTTGTCGAGGCCGTTTCTGCACGATGCGTTCGCGGCGCGGTTCTCGAACGTGCTCGACTTCCACCGCTTCGACGCCAACGCCGTGGGGTCGTACGGGTTCCTGTTCCTCCAGACCGACGAGGAGACGGCCGGCGAGCTGGACTTCCTGCTGCGCAGCGACCTGCTCGAGTTCCAGGGCTAGGCGCGCCGAAAGCGAGCGTCCCCCGACACGCCTGGCTAGCGTATTCCTGCGAACGTCATGATCGTGCCGCGGCGACCGCTGCTTGCGCGGTGCGAAAACAGCAGGTCGAGGTTGCAGCACGTGCATGCGTTCGGCTTCTCGATGCTGCTGCGCGGCACGCCCGCCTCGAGAAGCACCTGCGCGTTGGCCTCCCAGATGTCGAACTGGTACTTGCCGTCTCCGCCCGCATGCGCGGCGAAGATGGAGTCGTGGGCGCTTTCGGGGAACGCTTCGCGGGCGGCCTGCACCACGTCTTCGCCCACCTCGAAGCAGTCCTTGCAGATGGACGGCCCCAGCGAGCAGACGACGTCCGACGCGCGGGTGCCGTAGTGCGCCGCCATGGTGTCGAGCGTCTTGGCGGCGATCTTGCCAACGGTCCCGCGCCACCCCGCGTGCGCGATGCCGACGGCCTTGCGCACCGGGTCGGCGATGGTCACGATGCAGCAGTCGGCGGAATAGCAGGCGAGCGTCGCGCCGGGAACGTTCGTCACGAGCCCGTCCACGCCGCCGTTGATGCGGGCGCGTTCGACAGGCGGCAGCGCCATCAGCGCCTCGTCCACGACGGCGACGTCCGTCTTGTGCACCTGCCGCGAGTCGACGACGCGGCCGGCGTCGATGCCGGCGGCCGCGAAGAACAGCTCGCGGTTGCGGGCCACGTTTTCCGCCGTGTCGAACTCGTTCAGGCAGAAGTTCATCGCGGAGGCAGGGCCGCTGCTTACGCCGCCGATGCGGGGCGACGTGCCGTTCGTCATCCACGGCAATGCGTCGAGAGCGGAAGACGACATCCAGACGACGCCGTCGCGCTCGTGCACGGGGGGTGGGGGCGCGTCCGAATCGTGGGGCTTCAGGGGGAAATCAGTCATGGGCAGATGCTAGCACAAGGCGGCTGCGCTAGTCGATTCGCGGCGGCAGCTCGTAGCGCGCATGCATCTGGGGGCGCGCTGCGGGGCCTGCGTGCGTGCCTACGACGGAATGCGGAAGGGCGCCGCCTTCGCGCAAACGGCGCATCGGGCGCCGTTTGCGTCCAGTAAGCCGGGAGGAAGGCAGCCACTCGCTGACGACGACCGCCAGGAAGATGAGCGCGAACCCGCACAGCATGGGCGGCGTGAGGGCCTCGCCCAGCAGCAGCACCGAGAACAGCACGCCGAACACGGATTCGAAGCTGAGCAGCAGCGAGCCCGACGCGGCGGGCACCTTCGCCAGCCCGATGTTCTGAAGCAGCAGCGCGGCGCACGTGGCGCCCAGCACGAGGTAGGCGAGGCTGGCGGCCATGGACGGGTTGGCGAGTGCCTGCAGCGCGGGCGGCTGTTCGACGAAGGCCGCCACTCCAAGCGCCATCGCGCCACCGAACACGAACTGCAGCGCCGTGACGGCGAGCATGTTCATGCCGGGCGCGAGCTTCGAGGTGGCCGCCAGCTGGATGGCGAGCAACAGTGCCGAAAGCAGCGTCACGGCATCGCCCCAGCCCATGGAGAGGCTCGTCTGCCCGACGAGCGAGACGAGCCCGACGCCCGCGACGCACAGCAGCGCGGCGGTGATGTTGAAGGCCGTGGGACGCTTCTTCGTGAGCGTCCAGGCGATGAACGGCACGAGCACGCAGTACAGCCCCGTCAGAAACGAGCTCTTCGCCGCGGTGGTGTCGACGAGCCCGAGCGAGTTCGCCATGTATCCGGCGATCATGGGGATTGCAAGCACGAGGGCGACCTTCGCATGCCGGACGAGCCGTCCTTCGCGGGCGAGCTTGGCCAGTTGCGGCGCGAACAGCGCGCAGAACACGAGCCCGGCAGAAAAGAAGCGGCCTCCCACCAGCCAAAACGGCGGAATCTCGGCCACGATGCCCTTGATGAAGACGGTGCCAAGCCCCCAGATGGCTGCCGCGAACAGCAGCAGAGAGGGGTATTTCAAGGCGAGGATCTTTTCGCGGAGCTGGGTCATCGGCGGCTATTATACAGACCGCCTGTGGGCAATGTAACCCCTTGCGGGCGGCACATACGATAAGCACATCGCAGCCGCGCGCGGCGGTTTTGTGCGGGTTCGGAAGGCTGCCTTGCCTCGCGTCGGACGGCCTTGCAAGCGGTGATGCCGCCTCGCCTAGCGCGTTGTGGGTTGCCCCAGGAAGGCGAGGAGCTGCGCCCGCTCGTTTTCGACGGAGCCCTCGATCACGGCATCGAGCGCGGCCTGCAGCGCAGCGCCCACGGCGGGCCCTTCCGCGACGCCCGTCGCGATGACGTCCCGGCCGCCTATGGCCAGCTGAGCGACCGAGAATGCCTCGCCTTCCGCGACGATGGCGTCCAGCGTGCGCTCGATGTCGTCGATGGAGGCCGTCTGGCTGCGATAAGCGGGGGCGTGCGCCCGGATGTCGGCGCGCTTCAGCGCGAGCAGGCTGCGGAGCCGCTCGACGTCGCCGCCGAGCTTGGCGAGCGCGCGCTTGACGCTGCGGGGGGTGGCGGCGACCGTGTCGCTGTGGTTCTCGACCAGGGCGCAGAGGCCGTCCTTGAACGCGTTCGACATGAGAAGGCGATTCGCCATGTCGCGGGCGATGCCCGGGCCGACGGCGGCATGTCCATAGAAGTGAACGACGCCGTCGGCGTCGAGGAAGCGACATGCGGGCTTTCCCATGTCGTGGCAGAGCGCGGCCCAGCGCACGAGCCGTGTCGGGCGGGCCTCCTGGACGGCCCATGCCGTGTGCTCGAGCACGTCGAAGCAGTGGTACTTCGTGGGCTGCGTGCAGCCTTTCATGGCGACTAGCTCGGGCAGCACGAATGAGACCACGTCCACCGTGCGCATCAGCGCGTCGTGCACGTGGGCGCCCAGCAGCATCAGGTCGAGCTCGTGCGTGACGCGCTCGGTCGACACGTTTTCGAGCAGGTGCTTCTGCGACAGCATGGCCTCGTAGGTGGCGTCGTCGATGCGAAAGCCCAGCTGGCTTGCGAACCGGCATGCGCGCAGGATGCGCAAGGCGTCCTCGCGGAAGCGGCGCGCGGGGTCGCCGACCACGCGGATGACGCCCGCCTTGATGTCGCCCATGCCGCGATGCGGGTCGACCAGCCCGCGTTCGGGATGCCATGCCATGGCGTTCATGGCGAAGTCGCGCCGGGCCAGGTCTTCTTCGATGGACGAGACGAACGCGACGCTGTCGGGATGGCGCGCGTCGGCGGAGGTGGCGCTGTCGACGCGGTAGGTGGTCACCTCGAAGCCGTGCTGGCCGGCGACGATGGTGACGGTGCCGTGCTTCACGCCGGTTTCGTGGGCGCGCATGCCCGCTGCCTGGCAGGCCGAAGCCGTTTCCTCCCAGCGGGCGGACGTCGCGATGTCGACGTCGTTGATGGGCCGCCCCATGACCGAGTCGCGGACGCATCCGCCGACGAAGTACGCCTCGTGGCCCGCGGCCTCGAGCGTGCGCAGCACCTCGTAGGCTTCTGCGGGAAAGCGGAAGATGTCGCGGTCGGGAGTCATGTCAGCGGCGGCCTTTCTAGCAAAAAGCACCCCGCCGTCGGGCGAGGTGCTTCCAAGTGTAAGGCTTCTGCGCGGGTTCGGTTAGACGAATCTCACGCCGAGGCGCAGCTCCATGTGCTTGCCCAGGCGCTCCGAGATTTGCGCGAGCGTCTGGATGGGGATGGAGGTGTCGCCGGACTCGAGGTTGGCGATGACGTTCTTGCGCACGCCGCATTCCTTGGCGAATTCGGACTGGGTCATGCCGGTTTCCTCGCGCAGTTGCGCGACCGCCCTGGCGATGTCGAAGTCCAGCACGGGCGGGCCGGCCATTTCCACCGTTTGCGCGCCGTAGGGCTGGATGGCCGTTTCCTCCTGGCCTTCGGGGACGTAGACGATCAGGTCGCCCGGCTGGCAGCGCAGCGTTTCGCACAGCGCGTTCAGCGTGTTGAAGCGGATGGCCTTGATCTTGCCCGTCTTGTAGCCGGACAGATTGACCGTGGACATTCCGATGCGGCCTGCGAGTTCCTGAAGCGACATCTTGCGCTTTGCGAGCGCCTGGTCGATAAGGAGTTTGATTGCCATGGTCCTCCTTTGGGTTCGTGCGTTGCAAAGTTTGCAGAGGCTATAGAGAGCATATTATAGGTGATGCTTAAACAGTTCGCGAAAAACTTTCTTCATCGCATGTCGCGGAACGGCTCGCTGCGTGGCCTAAAGCGTCTCGTCAGACTCCTGTTGCAATAATACCCCATATTTGAAAACGTAGGACAAAGCGAAGAACATTGCGGACATGAGAAGCGGGAAAAGGTTGAGCGTCGTGCCGGAGTCGGAGGAGAAGCTGCGGACGAAGTTTCCGACTTCTACGGAACTGGATTCGAGAGTTAAGACGAAGTGCGAATCCACGGTGGATAGCAAGGTTTCGAAAACGACGTAGAGGAGAAGGATAATCGCCAGAAAGACAAGCCTATTGGCGTTTTTCATCGTGAACGGGGTTCTTCCTTTCGAGATGTCGTCAAGCATTCTGTTCAAAACGTACGGGAGAAGGCATGCATTCACTGAATAGAGCGCGTAAAGGAAAGGGACGGCAAATGCTAAGGGAAGGATTTCGCCTGAGAAATCCGTGATTGCGAGCGACCAGCACATCAAGATGAGGACGAACGCCGACCATGCAAGCATGGCTACGAATACAATTCGGCATAGAATTGAGAAAAGTCGACACATTGACGCGATGCGCGATAGTGGCTGACTCCCTACATCGCGATTAAGTCTCATTGACGGTTCCGTTCAAAATGGTGGCATTGGACTTTACTTGTGCTGACGGTGGGAAGATAGCACAATAAATCGACTTGTGTTCCGCCTGCGATATCTTCCCGTGGACTTCTCTGCTACCACCCGAGACCAAAACAGGTTCCGTTGATACCGACAGGTACGCAGATGGACTGCGGTTCAGCGCTGTAGAAAAGCATGGGTTCACCTCCCGTCCGGTAACTTGAGGGGCTAACTAGTTAACGACATGCTAGCGATGATGCGGTATCTTGGCGAGAGATTATATTAGGAGTTTGTTCGACGGGGGAGCGGGCGCATGAAATTCAACGATTCAGTGGTGTTGCAGGATTTTTGCGGGATTCCGATTGTCGGCAATTTAGCAAACGGCTACGTTATCGGGCTGACCGGCGACGGCGCGCAGGTGTGCGGGCGGCTTCTGCGGGAGGATGTCCCGGCGGCGGAGGTCGCTGCCGTGGACGAGGCCCTGTTCGACCACCTGAAGCAGGGCGGCTTCTTCGCAGGCGACGGCGCAACGGGCGCGGGGGCCGACGCGGTGGGCGATGCGTTTGAAGGTGCGCGACAGCCGGTGCTTTCGGCCTACCTGCATGTGACGCAGCGGTGCAACCTGCGGTGCCGCGGCTGCTATTCGCTGGACGGCAACCGCAACACGCTGGCGGACGCCCCGCTCGAGGACGTGTGCCGCGCCGTCGACCAGCTTGCAGCTGCCGGCGTGCAGCGGCTGGTCGTTTCGGGAGGCGAGCCGTTTTTGCGTGCCGACCTTCCGCGGATCGTCCGGCATGCCAAGCAGGAGCGCGGCATCCGCCGGGTGGACGTGCTGTCGAACGGCACGTGCGTCACGCGCGAGGCGCTTGCGGAGATGGCGCCGTACGTGGACGGCGTGTCGGTGTCGTTCGACGGGTGCTCGGCGGATTCGGTCCCCTATATTCGCCGCGAGCAGCGGTTCGACGAGCTTGTGGCGGCGATCAAGGCGATCCAGGAGGCGGGCATTGCGGCCCACATGATTCCGACGGCGCATGCCAGAAACATCGACGAGCTGCCGCGCTACGTCGAGCTGGCGCGCGATCTGGGCGTGACGATGAACTTCAGCCTGCTCACGTGCGAGCCGGGAGACCCCGACCTGGGCGGCCTGCTTCCCGATGACGAGACGCTGAGGCGGCTCGGGCGCGACATGCTGACCATGGGCGACGGCGCCCCGGTGCTCGCCGTCGATGCGCCCGTCGGGCTGAACCTGACCGTCAAGCGCAACTGCGGCGCGGGGTCGAGGACGCTGAGCGTGGACGCGGACGGGACGGTGTATCCGTGCCATATGCTGCACAGGGAAGACCTGGCGATGGGAAACGCCTTCACGGGGAGCCTGGAGGAGGCGCTTGCGGGCGACGTCGGGCAGACGATGCGCTCGCTCGGCGTGGAAGACTGCTCGGGGTGCGGCGAGTGCCGGTTCAAATATATATGTGGCGGAGGATGCCGCGCCCGGTCGCTGTACGCCACCGGCAGCCTGCGCTCGCGCGACTCGTACTGCGCCATGATCCGCGAGTTCTACGACGCGCTGGGCGCGCGCATGGTGGCGAGCATGCGGCAAGGCGGGGAGTAGGCCGGCGCGGGACGCGCTGCTGGTGCGGGGCGGCGTTGCCGCTCGCCGCGCTCAAGCGCACATTGGGTCGGTTGAAGTGCCGCAGTATATACACGGCATGCGCTCGTTGCGCAGTCGACGAGTCGTGATGCAAGGAAATAAAATATATAACTATAGCATAATATGGCGACAACGCGAATTGTCAATTGCTGATTATATGTAGCATAAATCGCGTTCGATACTATTCTTTTGCTGTAGATAAATAGTCTGCACACTGGTTACATTTTCCGAAAGAATCGTTTCGGAGGTGGCCCATGGTCGTGATCGACACCTTTGCCGACAACATGCGCGAATTGCGCATGCGTGCCGGATTGTCTCAGGAGATGCTTGCGGAGAAGAGCGGGCTGCACCGCACCTACATCGGCAGCATCGAGCAGCGGCGGGCGAACATCTCGCTCAAGAACGTCGAGAAGATCGCCGACGCGCTCGGGGTCGACCCGGCCGTCATGTTCATCGACGGGGTCGCGGCGCGCAGGGAGGTCGTCGACGTGTACGCCGACGTCGTGGACACGCTGATCGAGGATGCTCCCAGGCTGGCCGCGGGGGACTACGCGCTGTGCTCGTGGGGAGACGACGGCAACGTGCACGTCGAGCCCATCGGCGTCTACAGCGAGGATTTGACGCTTCGGCTGCTGTGCATCCTGGTGGAGGAGGGCTATGCCGAGACCCTCGAGGAGCTGGTGGACGCCTACGAGCGCGTGTCGGTTCCGGTGCTCGAGTTCATGCGCACGTTCAAGGGACGCGAGATCTCCCGCCGTCAGGAGCTGTTCGCCGAGAAGCACGGGTTCGACCTGGTCGAGTTCGACCACAAGGTGGGCGAACCTGCGGCCGACGACGAGGACGCCCCGCCGAACCCGTTTGAGTAGGGGACGTGTGGGGGTCTCCGCGCTTATGCTTCTGGCGCGGTCGCAGGCATCTCTTTGCGGGAGCTTCTGCCACCTCTTCGTTTAGGTGTATGTAATATGGCAACGTGCACCTAAATGCAGAACGGAGGCAGCGCGCGACGCCAAAAACAGGATCTAAGGCATGAATCATCGTGCATAGGGGGAGGGGACGGTCAACAGCGAGTCAGGCGCACGTTCCTCAAATCCCTCACGAAGGTGAGCTAGAGGTGTATATTGCCGGCTTCTGGAGCAGTGTCGTAAGGGATTTCGCTGAAAATAACCGAGCGACGAAATTGACGGACGCAATGTTTCGTACCTCGGAAGCGCGTCTGCTCCGTTGTGTTTTGGAGACAATAGGTTTTCTTTTCAGCCTGCTATCACCTCCGAGAGTAGATGTGTGAGACAAGTAAAGGCATTTCGAAACCAGAGGGCTCTTAGTTAGCGCAGCTTGCCTACTTTGCCTGGGATTCAGATATGAAAGATAGCCTAGATTATGGAAATCGACGTACAGACTCTGGAGTTTTGCCGGCTTAGTATTGCCCAATATAAGCGCCTTGTCTCTGTCGTCAGCGTCAATTCTTCCTTGGCGTCTTTTGCCGTCGAAGACATAGCAAAATTGGGAAATATCGATATCAGCGAAAAGGACGTGACTGCAGTGTATTTGCGCCTGATGCTTCAAAGGAAGTATTTTGTGCGGGGAAAGGACCTGTTTGTTAAATCTCTCATAAAATGGGCAAAGGCTAATACGAATGGATCAAAAAGAAACTCGGGAACCTTCTCAACTCTCTTGAGTCGTTAAACTCTGACGCGTTTGAAGTTTCCTTTGGAAGTAGAAAATGCATTTCGAAGACTTTTGATAATGCGAAAGACGTTACATATGGTGTTTTATTGCATGCTGACAAAGACCGTCTTGAGGGAATCTCGCAGATTCCCGAGACGATGAATTTGCTGATTCTGACTCCATATGTGGTGGCTCGTGAATCCGTTATCCTTCAATTTGATGATTTGTTGGATTCGTGCGGAATTATGCGTTATGCATCAAAAGACGCAGAGGCCTCGCCTGTAATTTCGTTTGGTGGCAGAGGGCCAGGTGAGCGTTATGAGCTGAATAATATTTTTTTGGCGAAGTCTGAGAACGCGTGATTTCAAGTATGGGAAGTTTTGTGAGCAAATAGGAAATACATCCGTTGGTGATTTCTTTATCTTGACTGCGGCCGCCTTGTTCTACCGCATAACGCAAACCTCCGAGTCCGACCATGCGGCACTTTCCAAGCTTGTGTCCGCAGAAGTGCTGGATGAGTGGGGAGGTTTTATATATGCAGCCAATACGCTTGCAGGGCCATATGGCATAAGTAACGTAGTACGCCATCCTGTGGAGGATTATGCCATTGTGAAATTTCTTCCGAATGCTGAACCCCCCCTTTTTTTATATCTCGACGTTCCAGGTTGTCCAAGGAGGACATGAGCTCGTTTTCAGGCGCGAGGTGGAAAGTTGGAAGATATGGGCATTGCGGTAACGTTTAACTACGTAAGGTGCGGCTAGATTGCCTTTCGTTTATCAGGAACAATCAATCTAGGTATGTATTAAATTGAAAATATAGCTAATTTGTTGCTATACTTTTTGCATTATGAAGCGGTCAAAAGAGGGGCTTAAGAATATGTCCGGCTCTATAACGATAGACAATTTAAAGGGAATAAGCCACCTCCACTTCGATGTGCCAGGTGCCCCGGGCGTTTATTTGCTTGTCGGAGAAAACGGATCCGGAAAAACGACATTGTTGGCATGCTTGCACAGGATTTGTAATTCCTATGCCTTTGCAGATAACTTTCCAAAATCGTCGAACGGTTCGAGTGTCGATCAGTATGAAGACGCACGGATCCAGTATGAATGTGACAATGGAAGCGTTGTGTACAGGAAAGGGGAGAAGAAATGGAGCCCCTTTCCGCGCAAGGGAGCAAGAACGCTTTCCGGATTTGGGTTCTCTGCGTCAATTTTTGCAAAGGTTGATTCTGGAAGACTTAGTGTGAGGAAGGATGATCTGGATAGTGGCTCGCTGCATGAGCCGACGCCCTTTTTACAGAGCGCTTTGAGAAAGGTATTTGGGGATCCTCGTTTTGAGGATCTAAGGATCCTCAAAACAAAAAATGGCCGCCGTTGGTTCAATGACTATTTTGTGGTTGAGGATAGCGATGGGTCGATGTATTCGGAGAAAAGGTTCAGTACCGGTGAACTTGCTGTATTGCGGCTGCTTTCAAGGTTGGAAAAAACATTGAATCATAGCCTCGTACTTCTTGATGAGGTGGAGTTGGCTATTCATCCAAAGGTTCAGAGAAAGCTTTTAGATTTTCTAAGGGAGCAAGCTGAGGCAAAATCTCTTACCATAGTGGTCGCCACTCATTCGCAAACTCTTATATCAAATGAAGACCCGCGAAACATAATCCTTCTCATGAAACATGGCGAAGAGATTACGGTGACGAATCCCTGCTATCCAGCGCAGGCGATGCAGTGCATTGATGTATTTAATTCGGTGTTAGGCGACTATTTGGTTTTCGTCGAGGACGAGATGGCAATGCATTGCTTTAAGAGTATGTGCAGGCGTGTTGTTGATTCAGGGGAGATGGGCAGGGAAATTCTTTGTCCCGTATTGCCTGTTGCAGGCTACAAAGAAACGGCAGAATTGGCTTTGAACTTTGTCGACAAAGCTCCGGACTATACAAAAGTGTTAGCAGTGGTCGATGAGGACGCTTTTGAAGACGGTCGTCAGGATTTTTTGAGTCTTGCAAATAAGCACAAAGAGATGATTTTCTCTTTGGGGTATACACCCGAAGTCAAACTCGTGGAATTGATGAACAGACATTTGAACGAGTTTGATGATTTCTGCAGAATACGATTCAGCAAAAGTGCGCGAGAGGTTCTCGAAAACGACTTCTTCGGAAAGATTGATGCTGAAGGCGAAAGAAAAAAGGCAAAAAGGCAATTTAATTATGTAGTAGAAAGCGTTTCCCCCACTTCAGGTTCAACAAAAGCAACCGAAAAAGAATTGGTTGACGAACTGGTCAGGTACATGGACATAGGAGCGATTAAAGGAATAATTTGCCCTATATTTAGGTAGGAGTCAGCAAGGGATTAATTTTTGACCAGAGTTTAAAGATGTTGATTCAATCTATTATCTCTAATGGATAAGATTATTACGAATAGATCGTGTTTAAGAAAAGCATTAAACCTCTAAGCGAATAAGGCATCGGTGACAACGTGATACTCTCGGAATTGCATGTTGAGAAATTTCGCATGATGCATGGCCAAACCTTCGGCCTTGGGAGAAGAATTACAGCTATAGCCGGACAGAACGGAAGCATGAAGTCGACTTTGCTTGGGATGATAGGGGAGCCATTTCGCTTTCGCGAACACAAAGATGAGAATGGCGACGCGTATCGTACCATAGATAACAATTATTTCGAGCTCGCGTTTTCCGATGCGTTCAAATTCTCCGATGGTCCAGATGGGCCTGAGCGAGCAGGTGAACATGTGTGGTTTGCAACTATTGACAAGGATATCTATCCGAAGGAAATATACCGTGCTTTCACGGATGCCAGAACATCGAAGAAGGTCAACGACATACGAACATGGGCTGGTACAAGTAAAGCATCTGGCGAGAAACATGTTCAGATTCCAGTAATTTATCTATCCCTTAAGCGGCTGGTACCTATTGGGGAAGAGAAGAAGATTAAACATACGCCTGCAAACCTTACCATCAAAGAGAAGGAGTTCTTCGAAAAATACCATCGGCGTATCCTGCTTATCGATCAGCAAATGAAAAGCGCAGAATACGTGGAGTCTCAAAACAAGGCAACTTTGGGTTTCGCGACTGACGAGTATAATTCCCTGGCAAACTCAGCAGGACAGGACAATATCGGGAAAGTCCTTCTAGCGATATTGTCATTTAAGCGTTTAAAAGAGAGGATGAGGGATGAGTACAAGGGCGGCTTGCTTCTAATAGATGAGGTAGATGCTACACTGTATCCCGCCGCTCAGGTCCAACTCCTGCGGGCGCTTTTGAGATTCGCGAACGACCTCAACCTGCAAATAGTTTTCACCACGCATTCTCCAGAGCTTCTCAGGACAATGGATGACGAAGTGTATCAAAAGGACTGTAAATTGTTGTTTTTGGAGACGAGGGACTCCGAAACAGCGATATACGAAAAACTTCCGATAGGAAGAGCGATTGCGCATTTGTGCGGCGAAACTGTTGCACCCGAGGCCATGCGTAAGATAGGCGTTTTCTCGGAGGATTCATCCACAAGGATATTCCTGAAGGGCCTATTGCCTGCAAAGCTGAAGAAGTCTCTCGACATCAAGAACATATCCTTGGGAGAAGGGGAGTTGAACAATCTCCGAAAAGCCGGACTCAGAGATTTCAAAGAAAGCGTCATCGTTTACGATGGGGACATAGACGTAAAGCGCCCGGCATACAAATCATCGAATTCCGTCGCTCTTCCTGGAGGCGCAGCACCGGAAGTAGTCTTCTACCGCTTTTTGAGAGAACTTGATGAAAGAGATGATTTTTGGGACAGGCTTCCAGGAGGTTATACAAAGCAAGTCTGCTTTCTTGACTACTCTCATATCGATGAGCCAAGCGTTCTAGAGGCAAAAAAGTGGTTCGGCAGAGAAAAAGACGCCAATAGGTTTGGCCGAGGATGCAGTAAGCTAATAAATAGATGGATAGGTGCTCACTCAGCAGAAAAGAAGAAGTTCGTCGATAGTTTTATCTCTGCCTATGAAAGCGTTGGTGGAAAGTATAGTGATTCCAATTAGGGAACTCAGAATTCCTAAGAACCAATATGGGATAAGCACCCCATTGCGCTATCCTGGCGGAAAAAGCTCGATGAGTGGTTTTCTCGATTCGATATTGCGTGAGCGCGAGAATATATCAACCTATGTAGAACCATATGCGGGGGGAGCGGGGGCGGCAATCAACCTTCTCCTGAACGAGCGAGTTGATGCAATCGTCATTAACGACTACGATTCTGCAGTCTATTGGTTTTGGTATTACCTTGTTCGCCAGCCAGAGAGATTTATTGAGACGATCAGCTCAACCCATATCACAATTGAAGAATGGCATAAACAGCACGACATATACTTAAAGAAGGATTTAAGGAGCAAGTTTAAGCTGGCTTTTTCATTTTTCTTTCTCAATAGATGCAATAGATCGGGGATAGTTAAAGGTGGAGTGATCGGGGGGAAGTCTCAATCAGGCAAATACAAGCTTGATGCTAGATTCAAAAAGGACAAGCTAATTGAAAAGATAGAGCGCCTGTCAAAGTTCTCGAATCGCATCGACTTGAGAAACGAAGATGGCGCAGATATCGTTTCTGAGTACGACAACAAGTCAGACGTGCTTTTATATCTAGACCCCCCATACGTTGACAAAGGGGCCTCCTTGTATCTCAATGCGTTCTCGTATGACGACCATCAGAAATTGGCTCGCATAATGATGGGGGAGGAATCCCCCAAAAACTGGGTCATTACTTACGATTGCTCACAATTGATTCTTTCTGATGAGCTGTACGGTAAGGGAAATGTCTTCCGCTACTCCCTAAGGTATTCTGCTCAGACAAAAAGAAGAGAACGAGAATACCTGATATGCTCAGACTCTTTGCTCGATATTGTTTCTAGCCAAGCGGAACCCGCGGCATGACAATAGAATCCGTCTCTCAATCTGCCCAATGGCTTTCTTATTGTCTCGGCGATGAGTTCAGACCGTTTCGCAAAGTCTTCGCATTTAATGTTCATCGTGCCATGAGTTCGCTTGTGAAGCACTGCCTCGAACGGGTTTCTTTCGCTGATTCAATCAGCTTTTAGGGAAAGATGGTTCTTGACATCCACTCCTTTTTTTCTCTGGTCAATGGCCGGCTGCCTCTTCCATGAATTTGATTAGCGCGTTCTCGCTGAAGGCTTCGTTGCAACGGAGAAGATAGTATTCTCCTGCGACTGTCTCGAGAAGAATGCGCAAGAAAAAGCTTAGGACGGGGAGAGGGGCATAGCGGGCATCTGGACTCTTTTGATATTGCTCGTCAACCTATTCGATTGCGCGATATATCAAATCACTTCGTTTTCCATTAGGCCTGAGAGTTTTTTCCGCCAAAAGATTTTGGGGCATTTTTTTGAGGGTCTGCAGCTTCTCCTGAGCTCAGAATCCCTATCCATCGTGCCGTCTGAGTTGTCCTCGAGGCTTCAAGTGGTTTTGCATTGTTGGCTTCGAAGGGCTTAGTGTCTTTATGCTTATCCTGATTTAATTCAACTAGTGCAGCTTTCGGATTTCCGGGATTATGCCTGGCGATGGACGGCCTTCGCTTTGCCACTTCCGCGATATTTTCCATGAGCTGTCTGGTCGCCTCTTTGTCCATGCTCGAAAAAGGCTCTTCGTCGGACATCGATAATCCGACCTTGATTAGATTGGATTCGTTGATATGCCTGCTTGCTCTACTCTTCATTTAGCTCTTTTGCGTGGGGAGCAATGCTGCCAGAAGCTTCACCCGGGATTATCGGGCGGCCTTTTGGAGGCCTCGATGAAAGCGCTTGAACTGTTTCGGAATTATCCCGTCTTTTTAATCCTGAGTGTAGATGCTTGACGATATTGAGCGCAGTTTCGCGATCGCAGACGTCTCAGGGGAGCTTATCGGGTACGTTGAGCTTCCATCTTTGAAAAGGGGAAGCTATTTGAGTGGCGGCTTGACAAAGGTTTTGATCCTTCATGCATTTCATTGCTGCGACGCGTCGATTTCCATCGAGGGCTATCAGGCGTGCTTCGACCATTACGTCTACCGGAGTCTCGTTGTAATGATACTTTTCTCCCATTTTCTGGATCAGCCTGTCAAGATTCCAATTGCCGCTTTCATTGGAAATATTTCGCGATATGACTTCTTTAGTTGATAGAGCTGCGCGGGGAAAGTGCTGGATTAGACGGGGAATGGTGATCTTATCGCTATTGACAGGAATCCGCTCCAATACTTTTCTATTCCGCTTCCTCCGCAATGGAGTACGGTTGAGCGCGCACTTGCAGAAGTCGACTAAATCTGCGGCACGCATGATGCGTGTTTTGCCTATATCCGCTTTGTTGACGAGGCTAAGCAGATACGTTTCTTTTTTTGCGGTTAGCTTTTCCGGATTGCGTTTTGAGATTCAACCAAAGACTTAGTTTCTAGTATGCACATCGCTCTGATTTCAAAATCGCTAGAAATGGTTATAATATTGAAAATCTCAATGTAGCCAACCAATTCGAGGCGATAGGAAATGCGGGAACGCGCGGTTGCGGAAAATACATTTGGAAAAAATGCATCTGGGAATAAAAGGGGAGTCGGTTGCCAACCTGCATCCCTCACCAAGAACACCTTCGCAGTCCTCGACTGCGTCAGGCGCAACCCCGAAGCAAAGCAGCAGGAGATGGCGGAAGCGACCGGGCTTTCCATCGGCACCGTCAACAGCGCATTAAAGCAACTGGCCGAAGCGGGCCTCATCGTAGGGGGTAAATCAGCCGAACGCAAACTCACGCCGGCAGGCGAGCAGGCCCTCGCGCCCTTCAAGGTCGACAACGCAATCATCATGGCCGCAGGCCTCTCTTCTCGATTCGCACCCATTTCGTACGAGAAGCCCAAGGGCCTGCTCAACGTCCGTGGCGAGGTGCTGATAGAGCGCCTGATTGAACAACTCCAAGCAGCCGGCATCGACGACATCATCGTCGTTGTCGGCTACAAGCAGGAGGCTTTCTTCTACCTTGAGGACAAATATGGCGTCACCATCGTCGTCAACCACGAGTTCGCGTCGCGCAACAACAACTCGTCCCTGTATGCCGTCCGTGACAGGCTGGCCAACTCATTGGTCTGCTCTTCCGATGACTACTACGTAAGGAACCCGTTCTCCAAATACGAATGGGGCGCGTATTATTCGGCAGAGCATGCCGATGGACCCACGAAGGAGTGGTGCATGTCCCTGGGCCCTCGCGGTCGAATCACGGCGGTTACAATCGGGGGCTCCGACGCTCTGTACATGATCGGTCACGCCTACTTCGACCGCGCCTTCTCGGAGCAGTTCCGTGAAATTCTGGTTGCCGAGTACGACCTTCCGCAGACCGCCGACAAGCTCTGGGAAGAGCTCTACATCGACCATATCGATGACCTTTCCATGGTGGCACGCGACTACGGGCAGGGCGTGATTTACGAGTTCGACTCCCTCGACGAGCTGCGCGAATTCGACCCGTTCTTTCTCGAAAACGTGGACTCGGACGCATTCAACAACATCACGGCGACCCTTGGTTGCAGCAGGAGCGAAATACGGGACATCTACCCGCTTAAGCAGGGCCTCACCAATCTCTCGTGCCACTTCCGCACCGACGAAGGCGAGTACGTTTATCGGCATCCCGGCGTCGGAACGGAGCAGCTGGTGGACAGGGCGGCCGAAGCCAGCGCCCTTCGCTTGGCGAAGGAGCTCGGAATCGACAACACGTTCGTGCATGCCGACCCACACAAAGGATGGAAGCTGTCGAAATTCATACCCGAGTGCCGCCATCTCGACCCCCATGACGACGCCCAGCTCGCCACGGCGATGGACATCGCGAGGAGGCTTCACGAGGAGGACATCTCCATCGACCGCGAATTCGACTTCTACGACGAGAGCAAGCGCTACGAAGCCTTGCTGAAGGAACGCGCCTCGATCGACGCGCCCGACTTCCGGGCGCTTGCCGAAAAGGTCGATCGCCTGCATGCGTTGGTGCTTGCGGACGAGTCCGAGAAGTGCCTGTGCCACAACGACTTCTTCTATCTCAATCTTTTGGTGAGCCAAAGTGGCAACGTCTCGCTCATTGACTGGGAATACGCGGGCATGTCCGACTACGCGAACGACTTCGGTACCTTCGTCGTCACGTGCGAGCTGCGCGAAACCGAGGCGCGCCGCGCGCTCGAGCATTACTTTGGCCGCGTGCCCAACAACGAGGAGGTGCGCCACAATTTCGCCTATGTCGCATTTGCCGGATGGTGCTGGTATGTGTGGTCGCTGGTCAAGGAGTCCGAGGGAGACAACGTAGGGGAGTGGCTGTACGTCTACTACCGGTATGCGAAGGAATACCTGGGAAGGGCGTTGGCGATGTACGAGACTGACAGCAGGGGAGAGCGGACGGCATGAAATACGGACTGGCAAGCGGCCTTCTGTGGGGCCTCGACACGGTAATCTTGGGTATCGGGCTCGCAATGAGCCCCTACATCGGCACCGAGGAGGCGCTGGCTTTGGCCGCCATCGTCGGGGCGGCCCTGCACGATGTTTTCTGCGCGTTCTGGCTGTTCCTCTACATGGCGGTCCGACGCCGCTTGAAGGACACGCTCGCCGCGCTTAAGACGCGCAGCGGGAAAGTGGTCATGCTGGGAGCGTTGCTCGGCGGGCCGGTCGGCATGACTGGCTACGTCATCGCGATCAACAACATCGGAGCCGGCTACACCGCCATCATCTCCTCGTTCTATCCCGCCTTTGGAACAGTCATGGCGGTGCTTCTGCTGAAGGAAAGGATGTCGGCGAAGCAGGTGGTTGCCTTGTTCGTGGCCCTGGCCGGCATCATAGCCATGGGGTATTTGAGCGCCGACACTACGGTGGTGGGCGACCCCGTCGTGGGCCTGCTCGGCGCCCTTGCATGCGTGGTCGGCTGGGGTTCCGAAGCCGTGCTGTGCGCCTGGGGCATGAGGGACGACGCAGTCGACAACGAGACGGCGCTGCAAATCAGGGAGACCACGTCGGCCCTCGTCTACTGCGTGTTCGTGCTGCCGATGTTCGGCGCGTGGCTGTTCACGCTGTCGGCGATTCCCACCGCCGCAACCGGCGTGGTGGCCCTTGCGGGTTTGGCGGGCGCCGTGTCGTACCTGTTCTACTACAAGGGAATCTCCGTCATCGGCGCGGCGAAGGGCATGGCGCTGAACATCTCGTATTCGGCATGGGCGGTCCTGTTCGGCGTGATCTTGTTGGGCGCCATCCCTGGTCCCATCGAAATCGTATGCTGCATCGCAATCCTGTGCGGCACCGTGCTGGCGGCAAGCGACTGGAAGGAATTGTTCAGCCGCACGAAGAAGCCGGCGAAGAGCTAAGGGGAAATTGACTTAAGGACAATCAAGGATTGTTGAGCAGGGTCCCATCCATGTAGAAATCCCATTCCTCGCCAGTCAGGGACCAGTTTTTAAAGTCCGTGACGTCGCCGTCGATAACATATTCCCTGAGTGCCGTGTCGACCTTGCCGTCGTGGACGGTCATCAGGTAGTAGCGAAGGTCGTTGTTCTCGGTCTCGCTGAGCGCAGGTGTTCCATACTTCGAGAAATTGCCGCCCATTGCTTCGATGACGGTCGGATGGAAATGACCATGCGTGATGGGGATGTTCGATACCGCCATGGGTTGACCCGGGTTTTTGGGGTTGGCCGGCTTCACGAACATGATTGGGCTCGTTGGCCTGTCGATGGCGTTTTTGCCGGGTCCGTAGTCGAACTTGCCGTGGTCTGCCGTGACGATGACGGTAGAGTTGTCGTAGACCCCCAGCTCCTTCATCTGGCGAATGTACTCGCTCACTATCTTTATTGCGCCGAGCGTCTGCCGTTCAAGGTCGGAGTCGTCGATGGCAACAGCCTTGGCGTTTTCGTCCATGACGTAAGGGACGTGGGATCCGAGCAGGTGAAGGATGCGGAAATCGCCCTTGAATCCATTGTCGACCACGCGAAGCTTTCGGTTGGTGAGCTCTTCGTAAAAGCGCGGATCGTTCATGATGTAGGGCGAGTTGGAGCCCCAGTCTTCCTCTACGTAGGTTATTGCATCGTTGATTTCGTCGGTGTAGAACCAGAAAGTGGGTTTCAGCGCCCAGGTCATGTCGCGATACATCGCGCACTTCCACAGAGCAGACACGATGGCTTCCGGAGCTGCAATTTTGGGGTTTTCTTCCAATGTGTGCAGGTTGTCGACATAGTCGGACATATATTGCGTGCCGTTGAGGAAGCTGTCGGTGTATATCCCTATGGAGTAGTTCAAGTCGGCGATATCTTTCATGAACTCGGACCTATCGTAGCGTTCTCTGTAGTAGTCCATGAAGTCTTCCCCGTGCCGGGGGAGCTGGGCGGTGTACAGAAAGCCCGTGCCATAGCGCGTGGGCACCATCGCTCCGGACACGTCGGTAAAGAACGTGAAGTCCGTGAACTCCTTGAAAGACTCCGGGTGTTCCTCGACAAGGGGTATCGTGTCGGTGGTGTCGGTCGTGTCCAGCACGAACACGACGACGTTGTCTTTGGGGGCAAGGTCGAACATCCCCTCTTTCGTGATGACGGGAGGCTTTGCGCTGATGGTTTGCGCGCTGTTTTCTTCGGCGGAAGCGTTGTTGCCTGCGTCCAGGAACAAGGACGCGACGCCTGCTCCTTGCACCGCTATCATGGCTGCCGCAACGAACGGGAGCACGCGCTGCATTTTCCAGGATCCGCGCAAAGAGAAAACGATGACGAGGGCGAAGATGGCAACCCAAAGCAGGGCGCTTTCGACCGTTATGGTGGTGTATTCGCCCCAGCGTGGGACGGATCCGTCGGCTGCCGGCAAAGCGAAGTTCATGAACAACGCCTGTGCCCAGCAGCAAAGCCCGAAGGCTACCAACAGCGCGCAGGCGAGGCGGAATGCTCTGCCTCGAAGCAGGGAAAGCATGCAGATGAGTGCGACATCTACCGCAAGCGCGGAAAGGGCGACGGGGGCCCATATGTCATCGAGGCCGAAAAGCAACGAAGCCGAGTTGGACGCCACGATTTCGTACGGCGCCACGACCAGCAGCGTTCCCGTCGCAAAGGTCGAAACCAGCGCCGCAGGAAGAACGCGTTTCCACCAGCGGTCAGGCTTGTGCTTGAGGTCGGGGTCGCGGCGTGCCTGCGATGCGAACGACGACGGATCGTAGCAGCGCTCGCTCGCTTCCTTCGCCTGCGCGGAATCGAGTCGTTCCACCGAAGGCTCGACGAGCTTGCCCCTGTTCTCGTCGATGTTGAACGTCTTGTAGACCTTGCGCCTAGCGCGGCGCCACACGACACCGATGACGGTGGAGAGCGCTACAGCCACGCCGGCAAGCGCCTGGATGGTGTACGTCATGACCGACGGATCCACGTATGCGAACGCATACGCGGGGAAGCCCAGTCCCAAGACGGCTGCGATTGCGACGACGACTGCGGCGTCTGCCAGGGCCAGCGTCAGCTTCCTTGCGTTGATGATGGTAAGCATGCGACCTCCTAAGCTGCCTTGCCGTCGTCCTGTTGGGGCTTGTCGTTGCGTCTGTTGTTGGAAGTGTCTTCGCGCTTCTCTTCCTGATGCACAAGGACGGTTTCCAGAAGGTATTCGCCTGCAGCGTCTCCGCCGCTTCCAAGGTTGAAGAAGAAGCCGTTCCGTATTTCTTCGATCTGGCCGCGCCAGCGACCCTTGTTCTCGACCATGTCCTTGACGACCACGGGGAACTGCTCGCGCACGTCGGCGGGTGCAATCGACTTGCCGACCCGGTTCCTGAGGGAGATGTCGGTCGAGTCGAGCCCGTAGTCGCGCCAGTTCGGGTTGCGTACCTTCGGTGTGGTGTCGATGAAGATGGAAGGCTTCAGCGTGGCGAAGGAGAACTCGCAGAAGACCGACGACCAGTCCGTCACCAGCACGTCTGCGAGCAGGATGGTGTCGTTGGACGAGAAGTCCTTCTCGAAGTACAGCTCCTCCTCGGACCGGTCGGCATATCTCTGTTTGAGCGCATCCCACCGCGCGCGGTACCGTTTCGTGTATTCCGGGTGAGGGCGCACGACGATTCGGTAACCCTTGTCAAGCACGGATTGGATAAGGTCGTCCACGCAGCTGTCGAGCAGGTTGTCTTCCTGCCAGCTGGGGGCGAGCAGGATGGTGGGGCGACTGTTTGACGCCAGCATGCTGATGCGGTTCTCGTAGTCGGCGATCTCCCTGTCGATCAGGTCGTAGCCCGTCGCCACGAGGTTCTTCTTCTTGATGCCCCTGATTTCCTCGATCTGGCGCATTTCGTCTATCTGGTGTGGGCCGGTGCACAGAAGAGTGTCGTAGTTGTCGTACTCGCCGACCGTGGATGTCATGTCCATCGAGGTCGTGTGGTGGAACATATACACGTACTCGATATCGTCGCGTACGTACGACCTCTTTATGTAAAAGTTGTCCAAGTCGCCGAGGGTGGTCACCACCACGTCGGCGTCCATCTTCATGAACAGCGTGATGGCACGCTTCTCGCTGATGTAGTAGGGGAAGATGCGAGGCTCGCTTTCGGCGATCTTGAAGATTTGGTCGTCGGGGTCGTTGGTTACGTAGTGGATGTAGATATCGGAATGTGCCAGAAGGTACTCGATCGCCCCGCGGAAGTATTTGTAGAAGCCGCTGCCCTCCGAGTAGAAGACGATGTGCTTGTCCATGATGGAGAAGAACCGCTTATAGTCCTGCTTCTCGCGCTTCAGTAGTGGGTTCGGCTTCCACCATTTCGATTTTGCGCTTTCCAGGCTGTTGAGCGCCTCCAGGTCGCGATTGCTTTCCTCCAGGGCAGCGTAGTCGATGTACTTCCTGGGGTTGATAATCACGTTGCAGAGCCACTGGACGATGATTGCCGTGACGTTGGAGCAGATCCAGTAGAAGGCCATCCCTGCCGCCACGAAGACGCCGAGGAACAGCGACAGCGCGATGGACAGGCCGTTGGTGGTGTTCTTCTCGGCGCGGGACTGCTCCTTCTGCAGCGGATTGATGCGGTTCTGGGCGAAGCCGAGTGCCACGGCGGACAGGCCGGCAAGGAGGGGCATGACCCAAGATATGCCGCCGTCCTCGAAGGGGACCATTCCCAGGAATTCGGTGCCGGGCGCGCCGTTGTCGGTGATCATGTGTATCACGTCCACCAGGCCGAACAGGATAATTACTTGCACCGCGAGGGGGATGAGGCTGAGCATCGGGTGGTAGCGCTTCTCTTTATAGAGTGCGTTTTGCTTCTCGCCGATGGCTTCGCTGTCACCGAAGTAGCGCACCTTGATGCGGTTGGCCTCGGGCATGATCTCTACCATGCGAATGCAGTTCCTCTGCACCCAGAGGGAGAGCGGCATCAGTATGACCTTGATGACTATCGTGAACAGCAGGATGGTGATCCACCAGTTTTGCGTGAGGTCGTAGAACGGCCACATTATCATCGACAGTATGTTTGCTAATGGTTCGAGCATGTAAGCCTCCATGCGGACGGTTGAGTTCTAGCCTTGCTCGAGTGAAAGGATGTATGACGAAACCGCGGTCACCACAACCTTCTAGGCTTGTATTGATTTCGTGACAGCGAGCAAGAAAACAATATACATCCTTTGCCGGGCGATTGCATCTTGCGGTGCTATTTTGCGATAATGAACCAACAGCGTCGTCTTGATCGCATGTGTTTCCCACAAGTTCCTAGGATCTAATGGCGGGAGTGGCTTATGAAGGGCACTTGCTGCGTTGCAAGAGGGATTCTTGGCGCATTTCTTTCGGCGATGCTCGTCTTGCCGGTCGTTCCTTTGAGCGCATTCGCGGAGACGGCTGAGTTTGCTTCAGCGGATTTGGGCGGCGTTGCGAATGCGGGCGATTCCGATGAGGGGGCAACGGATGGCGTGGCGGTTGGGGGCGGTTCCGCCGACGAAGGCTCTCTCGCCGGTGCTCTGCCGGGTGAAGTTGATGCCGCGCAGGGTGTTGACTTTTCGTCCGAATTGCAGGATGTCGCGTTTAATGGCGCAAGCCAAATCCGTGACACCTCCGTATCGGACGACAACCCCGTTACGCTTAGCTCAGCATCACTTGCGCCACGGTTGGACTACTCAGGAGCCCCCACTACCGGCACGGGAAGCATCGCTTGCGGTCAGCCGGTCACGTTTGCGCTCAGCGCCACTGGCGGATCGGGTTCTTATCAGTATATGTTCACGTCTGTTTCGTTGGACATAGACGGAGAGCGCTCCATTGTGCACAACATGACTAGTTCGGGTTTCTCGGACGCCAATACGTTTGTCTATACGTTCGTCGCTTCTGGAACTTATTACCTATATTGCAGCGTTCGCGACACGGTTACCAACGGCTTCAAGAGCCTAACCGAGCGAATTGTAGTCAACGATTTGGCGTACCCTCGTGTCGAGGACCTTGCGCAGCGCGTCGTCGACGAATGCAACGCGAAAGGCTATAAGACCGAATACGAGAAGGCCCTTTTCTACAACAACTTCATCGTGGACAACGTCGAGTACGATTACTCGTATAAGGAGTCAAGCGCGTTGGGCGCTTTCGCGAAGGGCAAGGCTGTTTGCGAAGGGTATTACCAGGCGCTCAAGATGCTTCTCGTCCGGTCCAGAATTCAGTGCGTGCGCACGCCTGCCAACGGCCACGTATGGGCTACGGTCCGCTTGGACGGGGTGTGGACGCAGGTAGACCCGACGAAAGACGACGACGCTACTGCGCCGTTCGAGAACGTGTATTTCGGTATCACCGACGAGATGAGCGAGCTGGTCCATGACGGTTATAGGCGGAACCCTGCCTATCCGTGCAACTCCACTGCCGCGAATTATCTTTTCAGGTCTGGTGAGGTGGCCAAATACGTATCAAAGGCGGAGACAGAAATCAGGCAGAAGCTCACCCAGGGGAACGAAAGTTTCACGGTTGCTCTGGATCGTTATGCCCCCTTTAAAGAGGTTTACCACGCCTTCTATCCAATGGTTGTCGCGGAGCTGCGAAAGAGGGTATGGGGCGATCGTGCGTTGGATATTTTATATGTTAAGACGGAGTCAAAAGACGTCTTTACGCTGAACGATAGCTATTTGCAGGTTGATGTGATTTGCTCCCACGAAACCCTGACCGAGTGGCAGTTCGACGCTGCAGCTCATTGGAAGAGCTGTACGGAATGCGACAACCGTTTCGGGCAGGCACCCCATGCGTTCGGTCCATGGACTGCCCCGTCCTCTAATCTCTTCTTCGATGTGAGCCGGTCGTGCACGTGCAGCACGTGTGGATTCGTTCAGG
>CAJUSL010000015.1:14699-30641 GCA_910589135.1 uncultured Eggerthellaceae bacterium | reverse complement strand
CGTTGACGAAGTAGCAGTCGTCGCAATGCTCGTACACCAGCCGCGGGTCGCGCCGGCACGTGGCGCAGTCCTGCTCGCATCCGCAGTTGGCCTCGGCGCACAGCTCGTGGATGCGCAGCCCGTCGTCGTGCTTGCGCGCGATGCGCATGACGGCGTCGATGACGAAGCCGGCGAGCATGCCGACGAACACCTTGGTGCCCATGATGAGCAGGATCGTCGTGGCCGGCACCTTCTCGGCCAGGAAGATGGGCAGCATCTCGTCGGACGTGGAAAGGAACACCGCGAACAGCGTGCCCAGCGTGATGACGCGGCCCGCATACAGCGTGGCCGCGGCAGCCGAGAAGCCGCACTGGGGCACGACGCCCAGGATGGCGCCGATGACCGGGCCGGCCGAGCCGGCGTTGCGGATGGCGTCCTGCGTGCGGGTGCCCGTCTTGTGTTCTAGCCATTCCATCGCCACGTAGGTGGCGAAGAGGAACGGTATGAGGTAGAGGGTGTCGGCAATCGAATGCGATACTACGTGCTCGACCAGTTCCAAGAATCCCATGCCATGCATGATACAACAAGAGACCGCCCGGTTGGGCGGCCTCTTGCCTGAGATGCGAGTTAAAGCCGCAGGTTGATCGACCTGCGGCCAAGTCAACGCGAGGGACTAGTACATCCCACCGCCGCCGCCCATGGCACCGGCCAGCTCGGAGAGGTCGGGGCCGTCCTTGGGAATCTCGTTGATGGTGGCCTCGGTGATGAGGATCAGCGAGGCGACGGAGGCGGCGGACTGCAGGGCGGTGCGCGTGACCTTCACGGGGTCGTTCACGCCCATGGCGATCATGTCGCCCCATTCGCCGTTCTTGTAGTTGCGGCCGATGCCCTTCTTGGCCTTCTTGACCTCGGAGACCTCGACGGAGCCCTCGTAGCCGGCGTTCTCGGCGATGGCGCGCAGCGGGGCCTCCAGCGCGCGGCGGATGATGTCCACGCCCACCTGCTCGTCCGCCTCGACGGACAGCTTGTCGAGCGCGGGGATGGCGTTGATGAGCGCCACGCCGCCGCCGGCGACGATGCCCTCCTCGACGGCCGCGCGAGTTGCCTGCAGCGCGTCCTCGATGCGGGACTTCTTCTCCTTGAGCTCGGACTCGGTGGCAGCGCCCACCTTGAGCACGGCCACGCCGCCGGAGAGCTTGGAGAGACGCTCCTGCAGCTTCTCGCGGTCGAAGTCGGAGTCGGTGCGGTCGATCTCGGCCTTGATCTGCGCGATGCGGGCCTTGATGTCGGCCTTCTTGCCCGCGCCGTCCACGATGAGGGCGTTGTCCTTGGTGACCTTGACGGTCTTGGCGGTGCCCATCATGTCGACGGTGGCGTCGGCCAGGTTCATGCCCAGGTCCTTGTCGATGACCTGCGCGCCGGTGACGACGGCGATGTCCTCGAGGATGCGCTTGCGGCGGTCGCCGAAGCCGGGCGCCTTGATGGCGACGACGTTGAGCGTGCCGCGGATCTTGTTGAGCAGCAGGGTTGCCAGCGCCTCGCCCTCGACGTCCTCGGCGACGAGGAACAGCGGGCGGCCGGAGCGCATGACCTCCTCGAGCAGCGGGATGAAGTCCTGCACGTTGGAGACCTTCTGGTCGGTGAGCATGATGTAGGGGTCCTTCAGCACCGCTTCCATCTTCTCCATGTCGGTGGCCATGTAGGGGGAGATGTAGCCGCGGTCGTACTGCATGCCCTCGACGATGTCCATCTCGAGGCCGAAGGTCTGCGACTCCTCGACGCTGATGGCGCCGTCCTTGCCGACCTCGGTCATGGCCTCGGCGATCTTCTCGCCGATGTTGGCATCGCCGGCGGAGATGGTGCCGACGTTGGCGATCTGCTCCTTGGTGGAGACCTTCTTGGAAGCCTTCTTGATGGCCTCGACCACGGTCTCGGTGGCAGCCTCGATGCCGCGGCGGATGGCCAGCGAGTCGGAGCCTGCGGTGACGTTCTTCAGGCCCTCGGAGACGATGACGTCGGCGAGGAGCGTGGCGGTGGTGGTGCCGTCGCCCGCCACGTCGTTGGTCTTGACGGCGACCTCGCGGACCAGCTGGGCGCCCATGTTCTCGATGGGGTCCTCCAGCTCGACCTCCTTGGCGACGGTCACGCCGTCGTTGGTGATGGTGGGGGCGCCGTAGCTCTTCTCGAGCGCGACGTAGCGGCCCTTGGGGCCGAGGGTGACCTTGACGGCGTCGGAGAGCTTGCTGACGCCGGCGGCCAGGCCGGAGCGGGCGTCGGCGTCGAATTTGATGTTCTTAGCCATGTGAGTTGATTCCTTTCGATGAAGCGTACGACTGCGAAGCTATGACTAGCCGATGATTGCGTAGATGTCGTCGGCGCGCACGATGAGCACTTCCTCGTCACCGTCGAGAACCTCGTTGCCGCCGTACTTGCTGTAGACGACGCGGTCGCCCTTCTTGACCGGCATGGGCAGGTTCTTGCCGTCCTTGTCCATCTTGCCCGGTCCCACGGCCAGCACGGTGCCCGTCTGGGGCTTCTCCTTCGCATCGCCGGCGATGAACAGGCCGGAGGCGGTGGTGGTCTCGGCTTCGTCCTGCTTGATGATGACTCGGTCGCCAAGTGGCTTAAGATTCATGGCGCAGCCTTCCTTTCGTGCGTTTTGCTTGGATGTGCCGTTTCAGCAATTTAGCACTCGTTTGGTTTGAGTGCTAAACAATGGGATATATTAGCACCCTCGCCAAGGATTGCAAGCGACGATGAAGGAAATGTGACACCGTTGCTGTCAGGTTTCCCAGACGACGAATTCGCAAGGCTCCCGATGACGGGCGTGCCGGGAGACGTTCGCCTCTGGCACATGAGGCCGGGCGTCCGAGCGGCAAACCCCCGGAGCAAGGAATTCCGTGATATACGGCGCATCGCGGAATTCCGAAGCGAGGAGTTGCCCGATGACACCCGGCCTCATGTGCCGGAAGCGAACGTCCCCTGACGCGCCCTACGGAGCAACGAACCCGCTTTCGTAGGCGAACACGACCAGCTGTGCGCGGTCGTGGGCATCGAGCTTCCCCATGATGCGGGCCACGTGCGTTTTCACCGTGGCGGGGGATATGAACAGCCCGTCGGCGATCTGTTCGTTGGTCATGCCGCGCGCCACCAGGCGCAAGATCTCGGCCTCGCGGTCGGTCAGCTGCGCGATGGCCTCGGCATGCTCGCCCCTGGGGCGGCGCGCCTGCCGCGCATCGGCCGCGAAGTCCTCCACCAGGCGCTTCATCACCGACGGCTGGATGAGCGCGTCTCCCCTGCCCACGATGCGGATGGCGTCGGCTATCTCGTCCGGGTCGGCGTCCTTCAGAAGAAACCCGCTCGCGCCCGCGCGCAGGGCGTCGTAGACGTACTCGTCCACGTCGAAGGTCGTCAGCACCAGGACGCGCGTGCCGGAAAGCAGCGGGTTGCCCGTGATGTCCCGCGTGGCCTCGATGCCGTTCAGCTCGGGCATGCGGATGTCCATGAGCACCACGTCGGGGCGCAGCTGCTGCGCGAGTTCCACCGCCTCCCTGCCGTTGGCCGCAACGCCCGCGATCTCGAAGTCGGGGTAGGTGGAAAGTATCGCCCGGTAGCCGCTGCGCACCAGCTCCTGGTCGTCGGCGATCAGGACGCTCGTCTTGCCGTCACTCATGGGAACTCCTCCATCTCGCGGGAACGGCCGCCTCGATGCAGGTTCCCCCGCCTTTCGCCGGCGTGACGGCGAACGTGCCGTCGAGCAGTCTGACGCGCTCGCGCATGCCCACGATGCCGTGGCCGCCCGAGCCCGGCATGCGCGCCGCCTCCGCAAGCGCCCAGCCCTCGGGCATTCCGCGTCCGTCGTCGCAGACGCAAAGCACGATGTCCTCCCCCAGGTCGCGCAGGGCGATGGTGGCGTGGGCCGCCTGGGCGTGGCGGACGATGTTCGTGCAGGCCTCGCGCGCGATGCCGAACAGGGCCACGTCCACGTGCGTCGGGACCACCGCACGGTCGTACCCCAGCATGAGAAGGTCGCATTCCACCCCGGCGCCTTCCAGGTAGTCCTCAAGGGAAGGCATGCGGTCGGTCCCCTCGGTCGGCTCGAGCTGCGCCTCCTCGCCGCTGCGCAGCACGCCCACCATCGAGCGCATGTCCGCGAGCGCGTCCTTCGCGGTGGCGCGCAGGGCGGCGATGGATTCCTTGGCAGCGGAGGGGTCGACGTCGACCAAGCGCTCGGCCGCAGCCGCCTGGATGCTGACGGCGGAAAGCGAGTGCGCCGTCACGTCGTGCAGCTCGCGGGCGATGCGCACGCGCTCTTCCTCGACGCGCCGACGCGCCTCCGACTCGCGGGTGCGTTCCGCCTCCTCGGCGCGCCGCGCCTCGCTGGCGCCCAGCTTCTCCGCCTCCTCGGCCCGCTCCTCGGCGGCCTCGAGGTAGTCGCCGCGCGCCTTGAGGGCGTATCCGGCGAACGCGACGGCGATGACGAGCGCCACGTTCTGCACGACCAGGAGCGCGGTCAGGCCGGAGTTGCGCCCGCCCATGGACGAGAGCAGCATGACGCCCAGCATGGCCGACGCCGCGGCAACCGTCTGCCCGCGGCCGCACTCGCAGGCGAGGGTGAAGAGCGCGACCAGGGGGCTCGCCGTCGAGAACGACTCGACGCCGCCCGTCCATTCGAACGCCATCCACAGCGCCAGCGTGCATGCGAACACCGGCCACGGGAAGCGGCGGCGCACCACGAGCGGCAGGCTGATGGCCAGCGTGGCCAGTATTCCGAGAAGCGACGGCGTGATGGCGTGGATGCCCAGCATGCGGCGCATGAAGTCGTCGGGCACGAAGATGTTGGCGGAGAACGTGAGCTGCAGCAGCCCGAAGCCGAACACGCCGGCGGCGACCACGCAGTCGACCAGCCAGTCGGTGGGCGTCATCGGCACGGGGCGGCAGAGGGACGACGCGGCTCTTTTCGCGGAGTTCTCCATGGGGGAAGTATAGCGAACGCGGCAGCGCCCCTATGGCATGAACGCGCCCGTCTGGCGGTCCCACAGCTGCGAATACTCGCCGCCGGCCTCCACCAGCTGCGCATGAGGGCCGTCCTCCACGACGCGGCCCTCCTTCAGCACCACGATGCGGTCGAGGCTCGCCACCGTCGACAGGCGGTGCGCCACGACGATGGTGGTGCGCCCCTCCATCAGGCGGCCGAGCGCCTCCTGCACCAAAGCCTCGCTTTCCGAGTCGAGCGCGCTCGTGGCCTCGTCGAGCACCAGGATGGGCGCGTCGGCCAGCATGGCGCGCGCGATGGCGATGCGCTGGCGCTGGCCGCCCGAAAGCTTCACGCCGCGCTCGCCCACCAGCGTATCGAAGCCCTGCGGCAGCTGCTCGACGAACTCGAGCGCGTTGGCCTGCCGCGCGGCCTCGCGGATTTCCTCCGGGGTGGCGTCCGGGCGCCCGTAGGCGATGTTGTCGGCGATCGAGCGGTGGAACAGCAGCGATTCCTGCGGAACGTAGGCGATCTGGCGGCGCAGGCTCTGCTGCGTGGTGGCGGCCACGTCCTGCCCGTCCACCCGAATCGTCCCCTCCTGGATGTCGGCGAGGCGCAAAAGCAGCTTCGTCAGCGTGGTCTTCCCCGCGCCGCTCTTGCCCACGAGCCCTACCTTCTGACCTGCGGGAATATGCAGCTCGAAGTCCTCGAACACCTGCTTCTCCACGCCGTCGTCGACGTACCAGAAGTTGATGCCGTCGAAGTCGATGCGGCCCTCCCCCACCTGAAGCGGGCGGGCGTCGGGCGCGTCGGCCACGAGCCGCGGCTCGTCGAGCACGGCGGTCATGCCGCTGGCGTCGCCGAACGCCTGGTTGAAGCGCTGCAGCCCCGTGGCGATGAAGTTGAACTGGTTGGTAAGCGTGTAGGTGTAAGTGAACATGACGACCAGCGTGCCGGGCGTGATGCCGAACCAGGAGTTTCCGCCCGATATGAACACGGTGACGACGCTCATGATGACGATGGTGATGGCGGCGGTGGCCACGCCGCGGGCGAACGACGCCTTCATGCGCGTGGAGTCCTGCCTGACCACGTCTTTGTTCGCCACGTCGAACAGCGACCGCTCGTAGTCCTCGCGCCCGTACGTCTTCACCGCCAGGATGTTGGTGACGGCGTCGGAAAGCTCGCCCGAGAGCTGGTTCTGCGCCGAGGCGGCCTTCTCGTTGAGGTGCAGGATGCGCTTGTACATGACGTACGACACGCTGGCGTAGGCGAACAGCAGCACCAGCAGCACGCCCACGTAGACGGGCACGAGCGGCGCCAGGATGCAGCAGGTGAACACCACCGAGCAGATGACCGGCAGAAACGGGAACGTGATGTTGTGCATCAGCTGCGTGTAGGCGTTCATAAACTTGCTGGTCTGGGCCACCAGCGTGCCGCCGAAGCGGTTGGAATGGAACGACATCGACTGGTTCGACAGCGCGTCGAACGCCATGGTGGCCAGGTCGTAGTTGACCGCGATCTGCAGCTTCCACAGGGAGTAGTCCTGCAGCTTGCTGCACGTCTGGCCCAGCACGTTGATGACGACGAGCGCGGCGATGTAGGGGCCGAACACCTGGAACACCTGCTCGGAGGGGACCGGGTCTGCGCTGACGCGGTCGACGACCAGGCTCATGACGTAGGGGTTGCCGTAGGTGAGGAAGCCCACGAAGCCGATTGTGGACAGGATGACGGCGACGAACAGGCCCAGGTGGTTGCGCGTCGCCATCCAGTAATAGTGGAGGGTTCTTCCGGTCAGCGATTGCTTCTTCGACATATCGACCTCGTCACGTCCGCGACGGCGCCCCTGCGCTGTCGCACGCGCGGCCGCCTTTGATGCGTTAGCGAAAGAGGCCAGAGGAAACGTCCCCTGGCCTCGCATTCTTCCTGGTCGGGACGACAGGATTCGAACCTGCGGCATCCTGCTCCCAAAGCAGGCGCGCTACCAAACTGCGCCACGTCCCGTTAGGCACGAGCCATTCTAATCCATGCCGAACACGGGGGTCAAATTGCCGAAGGCCCCATGCGGGGCGGCACGTCGGGCGGCGCCGCGCCGCCGGATGCGCCCCTCGCGGCGCGCCGGCGATGCGGGCCCTAGCCGAGCAGGTCCCGCATCGCGCGCAGCGCCATCGCACGGTGCGATATCAGGTTCTTGTCGGCCTGCGGGACCTCGGCGAAGGTGAGGGCCCCTTCGTAGGCGTCGGGATAAAACAGCGGATCGTACCCGAAGCCCTCGCTGCCGCGCTCGACGCGTCCGACGCGTCCCTCGACCGACCCGGTGGCGACGCGCTCGGAGCCGTCCTCGTCGATGAACACGAGCGTGCACACGAAGCGCGCGGTGCGCTCGGCTTCCGGCACGCCCTCCAGCCTCTCCAGCAGCAGCGCGTTGTTGGCTGCGTCGTTGCCGTCCTCGCCCGCGAAGCGCGACGAGTACACGCCGGGTGCGCCGTCGAGCGCGTCCACCACGAGCCCCGAGTCGTCGGCGATGACGGCCGCGCCGCCGCTCGCCTCGTGGGCCGAGCGCGCCTTGATGCGCGCGTTGCCCTCGAAGGTGTCGGCGTCTTCCACGGGGTCGGATGCGACGCCCGCCTCGCGCATGGTGACGAACTCGAGCCCGTCCATGCCGAGCACGTGCGAAATCTCATCGGCCTTGTGCGCGTTGTTGGTCGCGACGATGATTCTCTTCATATGCGTTCTGCTCCCGTCTTCCCTGGCCGTATCCCTGTTGCCCCGCAGGCGCCTTGCCGTGCGCCCAGAGGCCTCGCCATCGGCAACGGCCCCGTCAGGCAGGCGCCTTGCCGCCGACATCCGCCCCGTCGGCCCTGCGCTCCCGCCCCCCGGCGCCGTCAGCCCCACAAATCGAGGCGGTCGACCGAGCCAAGCGCCTCGCCCATGACGATGCGCCCGAACCGCTCGAACTCCGCCACGCTCTCGCCCGTGGTGTAGAACTCGCGCGTCGCGGCCGGGCCCGCAGCCGCCAGCTGACCGCGCCGCCCCAGCACCGCCTCGACCTCGCGCGCGGTCTCCTCCGCGGACGACACGAGCGCGACGTCGTTGCCCATGGCGTTCTGCACGAGAGGCTGGATGAGGGGGAAATGCGTGCAGCCGAGCACCAGCGTGTCCACGCCGGCGTCGCGCAGCCGAGCGAGGTACCCTTCCGCGATGTCCATGTACATCTCGCCGGAATCGGCGTCGAGCACGCCCCTGTCGGAGACGACCATGGACGCCTGCTGGGCTGCGGAAAGGCGCTCGTCGTCGGGAAGCGCCCGGAACTGGATGCCCGCCTCGGCCATGTCCACGAACTGCGGGGCTGCCGCCGAGAACACCTCGACGCCCGCGTCCAGGTTGTGGATGGCGCGGGGGTATGCGGCCGCATCGACCGTGCCCTGGGTGGCTATGACCCCGACGCGCCGGTTGCGCGTCATGTGCACGGCTGCGCGCGCCCCCGGCTCGACGACGCCCACCACGGGCACGTCGAAGGCCATCTGCGCGTCCTTGAGTCCGGCGGCCGTCGCCGTGTTGCAGGCGATGACGATAAGCTTGCAGCCCCGGTCGGCCAGGTGCGAGCAGATGCCGAGGGCGTAGTCCCTGACCTCGCGCTGGCTCTTGGGCCCGTAGGGGAAATGCGCCGAGTCGCCGACGAAGACGGTGCTCTCTCTGGGCATGCGCGAGACGATTTCCGCAAGGACAGTGAGGCCGCCGTAGCCGGAATCGAAGACCCCTATGGGGGCGGAGGCGCCGGCGCGGGCGCCCCTGAGTGCTGCGGCGCTACGTATGGACGACAACGACGTCGCCCACCTTCAGCAGGCCGTACAGGGATTCGGCCTTGGAAAGCGGCAGGTTGATGCAGCCGTGCGAGCCATGGCCCTGGCGCCAGCGGTTGCCGCCGAACGACGACTGCCAGGTTGCGTCGTGGAAGCCGATGGAGTTCCTGATGAACGGCATCCAGTAGGCGACCGGCGTCTCGTAAGTGATGTTGCCGGCGCGGTCGCGGCCCGTGAGCGTGACGTTGCGCCCCTTCAGGTTCAGGTCGTACACGCCGTAGGGCGTCGCGCGGTCGGCGGTGGGGCTTCCCGAGACGATGGCGCTTTCCCAGATGATGCTGCCGTCGTCGCCGTACAGCCTTGCGTGCTGCTCGGAGATGTCGACGTCCATGTAGCGCGTGCCCCAGTCCTTGCCGCCGACGCCGGAATACCCGGAGCCGCCCTGCAGGACGGGGATGTCGATGTTGCCCGTCACGCCGCCCCGGATGGACTCGGCGATCTTGGACGCAAGGGCGCCCTTGTCCACCTTCCATCCGTAGTCGCCGCCCGATACGGTGATGTTCTTGCCGTCGGGGCGCGTGAAGGTGCGCGCGGACCCCACCGTGTTGAACTTGGAAGCCAGGTCGGTCGCCCAGGCCGTCATGGCGGCGTCATCGAGCACGGCGGTGAACTCGGGCGTGATCGACACCCAGTTCTGGATGTCGTTTGCGGTGACCTTGCAGGCCTCGGTGCCGCCCATCATGAGCGTGAGGTCCGCCTTGATGAGCTCGTTCGCCTCGGTGAGGGCGCCCACGAGCCTGCGGTCGTCGCTGAGGATTTCCGGCTTGATCAGCGCGTCGTCGAGGATGACGACCTGGTCCTGCAGCGTCATGGCGCCCACCAGGATGTCGGCCAGGACCTCCTCGAACGCGAGCTTGGTGCCCTGGACCTCGGGCACGATGTCGAACGCGCCCAGATCGGGGTCGTAGGCGACGTAGGCGTTCACCGGGTCCTTCGCCGTGGCATTCACGCCCTCGACGGCGGCCGTCACCACGTCCGACAGCGTGCTCGCGGTGAGCGCGTCGGTCATGGCGGAGGTCATGTTGCGCTCGCGGAACACCTGTACGGGCCACTTCCAGGGGTCCTGCGCGTCGGCGACGGCCTGCGTCATGCCGACGGAATCGATCTCGATGCCCGCCTCCTGCGAGGTGAACGCGATGTTGAGGCCGTTGCCCTTCACCTTGATGGCGTAGTCGCCCACCTTGTTGTCGAACGTGGCCTGCACCTCTTCGGGCGTCTTGAACGACAGGTCGAGGTTGTCGATGTGGGTGTTGGGCATGAAATGCGTGGAGAAGACGGCGACGCCCACGAAGTAGATGGCAGCGGCGGCGCCGATGACGGAGACCGACGTGATGCCGACGCGCTTGGCGATCTTCTTGCGCTTGGCCTTCTTGTCCTCGAGGATGTCGGAGCTGGACTTGAACCCGCCTTCGACGGGGCCTGCCGGGGCTTCGCCTGCGCCTTGAGGGCCGGCGGCCTGGTCGGTGGCTTCCGTGCCTTCGGCCGCGCTCGCGTCGCCCGCATCGTGCACGGATTGCTCCTCGCCCATGGCGCCGGGCGCATCCGTGGCGTTTTGTTCGGCCGCAGGAGCAGAGGCAGCCGCGTCGGAGGCATCGTCGGCGCCGGCAGCGCGAGCGGCGGAATCGGCGGCGGCAGGCTCGCCTTGAGCCATGGGGTCCGCCGGCGCCGGACGCTTCGAAGACCCTGCGGCATGGGCGGCGTGGGCCCCTAGCCTGGCGCCCTTGGAGGCCCCTCCCGTGGAAGAGTCCTCGTCCGCCTCCCTGCCGCCTGACGGCTCGGCGTCCTTTCGCCCGAAGGGAAACGCGCTTCCGGTCTTGGGCTTGCCGTGCTTGCCTTTGGAATGCTTAGCCATCGATGCCTTCCGTGTGTTTCAAGTCCGCGCTATTCGATGCCGCCTATTGTATAAAATTCACGCCCTTAAAGAAACCGCCGTTCTGCGTGTGGAGACAAAAGCACAACTAGCCCGACGGACGGCCGCGCAAGGCCGCAAGGGCGTATCCGACGGACGGCCGCGCAATGTCGCGGAAGGCGTCTCTGCGGACGTCGCGCCAACCCGGCCGACGCCCCAGACTCAGCGATAGTCGGCGGAATTCTTGGAGGAAGACCCCGTGGTGTTCCCCTCGGTGCGAAAGGCGCTGCCAAAGCGGACCGCATCCTCGCCGAACTTGTCCTTGAGCGCGTCGAATGCCTCCAGCAGGCTGCGGCGCTTCGAATCGTCCTCGACAAGCACGTCGCGCGCAGCGGGCGCATCGCCCAGGCCGTCGGCGTCGAAGAGCGTCTGCTGTCCCTGCGGCATCCTCCCGAACCCGGACACGCCGACGCCGAGCAGGCGCACCTTGCGCCCCGGCACCCACACCTTGTCGACGAGCTCCATCAGGCGCGGGCGCAGCTCGATGTCGTCGTCGCTGGGCACGTCGAGGTGCGTCTGCGCCGAGTGCACGCTGCGGTCGGAGAAGCGCACCTTGAGCATGAGCGTCGTGCCCGCGAGGCCCTTCATGCGAAGCCGCCTGCCCACCTGCGCGAGGAGCGACGTGAGGGACGCCTCGATCTGCTCGCGCGTCTCCAGGTCGGTGGCGAACGACACCTCGTGCGAGACCGACTTCGCCTCGCGCTCGGTGGTCACGGCGGAGACGTCGCAGCCGCGCGCACGGTCGCGCATCATCTCGGCGTTCACGCCGAAGACGCGCGCGAGCTCGGCAAGGTCGGCGGAGCCGAGCTGCGAGAGCGTCTTGATGCCCATGGCGTGCAGCTTGGACTCGGACTGAGCGCCGATGCCGCTGACGGAGCGCACGGGGAGGTCGGCCAGGAACTGCTGCTCGGTTCCGGGGAACACGATGGTGAGGCCGCGCGGCTTGTCCATGTCCGACGCGATCTTCGCTACAGACTTCGTCGTGCCGAGCCCGATGGAGCACGTGACCCCCAGCTCGGCCACCCGGGCCTGGATGCGCTGCGCCACCAGGATGGGATGCTCGGTGTTGGTGCGCGTGGGCGTGACGTCGGCGAACGCCTCGTCGATGGAGACCTGCTGCACGTGCGGCGTCTCGTCGCGCACCACCGACATGACCGCGTTCGACACCTCGCGGTACCGGTCGAACCGGCCGTGCGTCCAGATGGCCTCGGGGCAGAGCTTGTGCGCCGTGGAGGACGGCATCGCCGAGCGCACGCCGTACGCGCGCGCCTCGTACGAGCACGTGGACACGACGCCGCGCCTGTCGGGGTCGCCGCCCACGATCACCGGCTTGCCGCGCCATTCGGGATGGTCGAGCTGCTCGACCGAGGCGAAGAACGCGTCGAGGTCGACCAGCAGGATCGCCGGCCCTTCCCACGCGCGCAGAAGCGGCGCTCCCCTGTCCTCGCCGTTTTCCATGGCATCAGTGTATATGCTCGCCGGCCGGAACACAAACATCCGTTTGGATTCCCTCGCAAGCCGCACATTGCCGGAAGCGCCTTCGCGGAAAACGGCGGCATCGGCGCTGGCGACCTTCGGGGCGCCCCCTCGCAAGTCAAATCGAGCACCCAGCGCGGCCCCGATGCCACTTTTTCGCGTCCCGATGGACAAAAATTGCGGAAATCGGTGTTTTTGCGAGCGTTTTCGGCCGATTTTCATATGGTCGTCGCACCTTGCAACGCCTCTACCTGGGGTTTCTCGAAATCGCCTTTCCGGCGTCGGTGTTTTTTTTGGCCCACGAGCCCGAAAACCTGCCGATTTCCGCAATTTTTGGACACGGAGCGGCGATTTTTTGGCAACGGGCGGAATTCGAGGAAGCTTCGATGCTTTCGCTCGCCCAGGACAGGCCGGGAAGAAGACAAAACGGCCGAGGCGCTCGCTCAACCAGTTGGCAAAACCTGTAAAAAACGAACGCCCGAAGGCGGATAGCAACGACATGCATGGATAGCGCAATAACCAGAATCTGCGCTAGACTCATGTTGGCGAGGAGCAACACTAGCATCATGACGTTTCGAAGTCTATGAAAGTACGTTCGGGCGCATTGCCTAACAAAAGCCGAAATCTAGACCCTTCGATGGGCAGCCGCCTTTCTTCTTCATAAGATTGAAGATATTCCGGGTTCGCAATCCATGTAAAAGGGATCGACACTTCGAAAGAACTATCGTCGACAAGGGCAAATGCCCCCATCATTTCCCCCAGCGATGGATAGGCCGCAAAGAACAAATCTTTATCGTAGCTGTAATACACATCATTTCTGTCCGGAACGACTTTATAACTTGCAATCTGAATTCCGGTTTCTGCCGACCCTTGTTTTTCGAACAGGGCCCTCACGCAGAGTACGCTTTGCGGCAACTCGTCGTCACCTACCGTGACTTCGATTTTATCCGCGCTTGTCCCCATGCTTTCTAGATACTGCCGGGGGCTCATCAGGCTAGCGCCAATCAATTTGGCAGTATAACCGACAGGCGCTTCAATATCGCTATGAAAGTATAAGGCACCCAGGTCAACAGTCTCTCCTGCGTCGAAATGCTTCTCCGGAACGGAAGCTCTATCCGCATTAACCTCAGCAATCCGAATGCATCCTACCAACAAGACCATGGCCACAAGCACCAATAGACCATTTTTCCAAGCTCGCTTCGTCCTGCAAAGGCCCCCAAGCTTAGACACAAAGCTCCTTCCCATGGTTCCACCTTCCAACAATTCGCCCTTCTTCCATCATCCACACCACATTCGCCACGGATTCAAGAAATGCCTTGTCGTGGCTAGACAGGACCACGGTCGCTCCTTCGTCTCGCTGCTTTTCAACGAGAGCACGAACCATCTCGACGCCGGAAACATCCAGGGCGTTCGTAGGCTCGTCTAAAAGCACGAGATGCGGACTTTCCATAGTTGCAGCAGCCAATCCAAGACGTTGCCTCATGCCCAGAGAATATGCCCGAAACTTTCTTCTATCCTGCAGAGGCAGGCCAACTGATTCGAGAGCCTGAGCTAGGTCCGCATCTGATGCTGTACCCCTTATTGCAGCCAACAGCCTCAGGTTGTCGAAACCGGTCCTATGGTCTAAAAATGCAGGAGATTCGATCATGACGCCCAAACTAGGAGGAAAAACGCCCCCTCTTGTCAAGTCTCGCCCTTCTACACATACACTTCCCGAAGATGCCTTCACTAACCCTGAAATCACCCTCATCAGCATGGTCTTGCCAGAGCCGTTGGGACCCCAAAGCCCAACGACTGCACGCGAAGGACACGTGAGCGTTATTTCGTCTAGAACCGTTCTGCCCTTCAAACTCTTAGAAACACCTTCAAGCTCAATCACCACTCGAATCACCTCCCATCAAATCTGTTCTTGAAAAAACAATACCTCCGCCAACACAGGCAATCGTCAGCCACAGCAGTAATACAGCCGCATCAACGACGCTGCCTGCAATGGCACCATCTGACGATGCAACTCTCAAAAACATGAGATGATCCCCCCAAAGCAACGGATTTCCAATCAAGACAGACAGGGTCAACATCGAAGAAGTGAACACATAACTAATGGTGGGCCCAAACAGCAACGAAACGAACAACTGAACCAGGCAGCAACCCATTACGGCAAAGGGTGCGCCGACCAAAAATGAAGACAGACTCTGCTGGGCTTGCTCGGGCGAGATATACGAAATATCCATCATCGTCAAAAACGAGGGCGACAGGGCAAGGTTTCTGGCGCCCCCTCCGAAAACAACTGCAATATAAGCGACTATGCATGCAGCAGCAAAAAACGCTAATACGCATAGCGCAACCCATACGCATTTTCCGACCCACCAAGACCAACGGGTATAGCACCTCGACAATACCAGCGTTCCAAATCCGCGAATGTCCCGAAACGGATACCACAACGTCATATGCGTAACCAGCATCATCATCACGAACCACCCAATGGGAAATTCGAATCTTTCACGCGTGAAAACGAACGGCTTCGAACCGGAAAAGAAATATGCGATTACGTCCCCGAAGCTCTTCGGACCCTCTATGCCATCAGCCGCGGCTTGAAGCCAGCCACTCAAAGCAAGCAAACCAAACAGTATGATAGCCGCACCAATATAGCAGCACGTTGTTCTCCAGCTTCCATACAGGTCGGCCTTTATGCAGCAAAAGAGAGCGCGAATCGACCTCGCAAAATGGCTCACAAGATATCCTTCCGCAAGAATGTGGCCATAAGAATCGCAGCCGCCAACACCAAAACCGTGCCTTCTCCCAGAATAATCCAGCCATTTTGCACGTAATTTGCAGTAAAGGCGCGCAGGTTCTCGAACAGGCTAAGCTGAAATCCTCTTATACCCCCAAGGGCCAGGAAAATACGCTCGTTGATGAATTGAAGCACCAGAAGGCATAGATATGGGGTCGTCAGCGACACCACGCGGTTTCGGCATACCACTGCAACCAACATCGTGAACGTCGCCCAAAGGCCGCAAAGCACAAAATCGAGCACGAGATACAACAGCACGTAGACGACCGGCGCATTATAGAAATAATACGACCAAAGGTTGTCATCGAATATGCCGTTATACATCGCATCATAAACCTCGGGTGTGTATGCAGGGAAAAAGCCTGCAATAGTGAAAAAATTTACCACCAACGGAAGCGCGATCACCGTGCCTCCTACCAAAAACGTCGCTAGGGCCTTTGCTCCTATATAGCCCCATTTTCCAGATCGCGTGATAACCTGTGATGCATAACCCGATCTGAGCTCAGACCCCAAAGACCAAGCATAGGGCACGACCGCCAGCAACGGCGCTATCCTGAAGAACACCCACGAAGCCAAAGTTGTGGAATCTACAGACATCCACGAAGCGAAACAGTTATAAGAATAGGGGGAAGAGAACTTCATGCTGCCGGAGGGGGTTTCATATGCTCCGACAGCAAATTCAATGTTGGCGCCTCCGACCAATATTGTTTGGGCAGTAGCGACCAAAGCAAGAATCGACCCGACAATGACTGCAACAGCAAACCATCTATTTCGAAATGCCTTGTCAAGCTCAACGCGAATCAAGCTCCTCATGCTTGCCCCAATCCTTGGAGTCCATCTGCTCCAGGCACAACCTCGAGGGGGACGATCTTGCGCTCCTCGTAGTCGCCTACAATAACGAATTCGGGTATCGAATCTTTTGGAACAAACCATCCCACGGTAAACTCTCTCT
>CAJUSL010000015.1:14038-14689 GCA_910589135.1 uncultured Eggerthellaceae bacterium | reverse complement strand
CTCTTCCCCCACGGGCAAGTCAAAATAGAGCTTTTCCGTCAGTTCGTTCACCCCGGCAGCCGTACCATTGAAATAGTGGTGGTCGCCTATGCCCTCAAGATTGATGACTTCTGATACGTTGATTAGCTTTTGTCCAGATTTCGTTTCCCAAATCGGAATAGCGTCCACATTGCGCACCTTGAAAGACACGAGAAGAAATACCGTTTTCTCCGGGCCAACATCCGGATAATAAGCCATGTCGTCCTTCTGGATCCCGGCTTCGATCGGACTTGAAAAGACCTGGCCATTGAGCACCTTCACTTCAAGCGTTCCGTCAAAATCCAGACCGGCAATGGAGACGGGCTCGTCTTGTTCCGCAACGTAGACTGGATGGGTTTCTTCCTCGCATTGCCCGCCGCCAAACGAGCTCAATGCCGCCACAATACCTGCAGCGCAGAGGCAGGCTAGCACAAGACCAACAAGGGCCGCTTTTTCGCTCCTGTCAAGCTTCTTCCCCATCCTATAGCTCCCTCGTTTCAGGATTCAAAATCCACTCGCATGGTATGGATTTGACCTTGCTCTAATCGCCGTTGATGCGAGGATAGCTTCCTACGCTGTCCGGACTCCATACGCCGCTGACGACGCCTGGTTGCGAATCAGCCCATCCAGTAA
>CAJUSL010000015.1:10470-14028 GCA_910589135.1 uncultured Eggerthellaceae bacterium | reverse complement strand
GTCGAAACCGTGTTCATTTATGTAGTTATCAATAAAAAACTCTCCTTTCCTTTTTATAGTTGCGTAACCTTTCACCGTCTTGTTGTACCAAGGGCCACTCGTAGCATGCGCTCCGTCCGTATAAGCCTTACACCTATCGACAGACATCGCCTTCACCCAAATATAGACCGATGTTGAATTATCCTTGGCGCGAGGATCATCCCCTAGATATGTGTCTCCGGTGGCGTTGAACTTGAAGTAGAAACTTCTGTTCGTGATGTTGGCATAAGGCTCAATTCCCTCATCCGCAAACGCGGCGGCAGGCATCAGCGTAAAAGCGAAAGCGAAACCGATGGCGGCAAGCGACAATCTCTTCAAGACATGCATTGGTATTGCCTCCTTCATCCTAATGACATTATTCGGAATCCCTGCGTTCAACTTAACCAAGTGCAGCCGTTTTGTCTGTCATCAGGGCGTGCAGAAATAGCAGTGATTTGCTGTCTACACGAGGCTACTCTTCATTTCTGTTCTCAGAAATGCATGAAACGATACGCTCTGCTATATCCTCGCTGCTAGATATGCGAAGTCGTAGAAGAGCGGCCGTCTTTGCCGCCATAATTGAGCTTTTGGAATAGTTGGTTTCCTGTGCAATTTGGCTTAACGAAAATCCTCTTGCAAGCCCCTCCACAACTGAAACCTGTAGCGAAGTAAGCCCCTGCGAAACAAGAAAAGCGTTCACGCGGCGGGCAACCGAATCATCTTTGCCGTATTCAGCATAAGAAGAGGCTTTCTGTTCGATACAATAATGCGCTTCAGCAAGCCTTTTTAACAAAAGCACGCATGCCGCTCCCGACACCATAGAGCCTATAATCGCAACAAGCAAAACGACGACAGCGCCTACACCGACATTATCAAAAGGATTAGCTTCAACACCGTTGTAAAACAATATGTCTGTTAACAGGTTTGCAGCTATCGCTCCGGCCATCAGGCCGAATCCCATCCAAATGCAGGTACGTGCAATTGCCGCGACAGATACAACTTTCCCCTTTACTAGCACGACGCACGCAATTGCGGTCGCAACAAGCGCCGCAATAAGAAAGAATGCGGGAATCCCGGCAAAGATCGACACGGCAATAGTTGGGGCAACGGCTAGAACAAAACCTGGAGCAGAAATGCCCTTCGCCACCCGCAGCAAGACGCCCACCCCGACAATCACAACAAACGAAAAGAGCAGAACACCAAACAGAATAGCGTATATATGGCTATAGGAATAAAGCCACAACCCATAAAAGCAGAAACCAAGAGCAAAAAATGCAACACCCGCGAGAGCGCCGGTCGTCGAACTGAGGTTATTATAACTGCCAGTATGATACATGGCAGCAAGCCCTGGCACGTCACTTTTGTCCGCAACATCATCTCTTGCAAGCCAAAACAACCCAAAGAGCACTGCACACGAAACCACAACGAGCAGCATCGCCATTATCGCCATCTGGCGAAACTCGAAAATCCGCAGTGCCACAAAAGGCAAGGCAAGGAACAACGCCGATGCCGAGAGCAAGTATTTGCTGTTAAGGACGGCATGTGCCCCAGACTCATATAAGAACACCTCGAGCATCACTACGCCCATGGCCAGCACAAATGCACCCGCTGCGGCGCTAAACGTTCCTTCAGCCCACAAGCATGTAAGACAACCAACAACCAATAGCGCTACAGAAAACAGCAACCTTGCTAGCCTTCCAAATGAACGGCCCTTTGCCTGCGCTCGTTTGCTTTCGTTTTGTCTATAGCCAACTACAAAAACACCGAATGTCGCAAACAAGCCAGCCACCAAAAGCCCAAGACCCCCACCAAGCACCACGTGCAATCCGGCCCCCCATATTGAAAGATGATGTTGGTAAGGAAGCAAAAGGGTGCCAACCAAACTGGATGGACCTAGGCACAAAACAGCCGCGATTAAGCCCCTTGCCCTCGCATTAAACCATGCAGGAGCCCTCTTTTGTCCCTCGGCCTCAGATATTGGTTCTGCAGCTAGTTGATCCATGAAGTCCTTATTCATTTTCTCTCTTAGCTGAGCAGCATTCTGCACATTAAGCTTTTTATAAGAGCGTTGCAGGTATGTTCGGACGGTAGAAGGGCTAACACCGATCTCGCTAGCAATTTGCGAAGAGGTCTGTCCTCGGATTAGCGCGTTCACGGAAGCCGACTCCCGATCCGTCAGTCCGGCTTCTAAAAACAAATGCCTTTCAAAAGCTAGCGCATCCCTATCCTCTTCGGAGATATGGCCGCTTGGCCTTATCTCGTTTTTCCTGCCATAACGAAGCGCAATGATGCGAAAACCGCAAAGCATTATTACGAGAAGACACGCCAACAAAGAAAGGAGGGCATAGGTCGAGTAGAAATCTGAAGAGTAGACGGCAACGATCCGCGAAAGGACGTTCCAAGACAAAACCCCAACCGAATACGCAACCAAAAGAAAGCAGCTATATCTTGCGGTAAAAGCCGTACTGACTGACCCAATAGGAGATAGCAGCGTAATGGATATTCCCGCCGACAGCATGAGAGGCATCCAGGCTATTGGTCGAGCAGTCGAAAAAGGCCACTCTCCCCCAGCAAACGACGAACCGTCCCCCACGCCCAAGGAAAAGGCCATCATGGCCGAATGCAAAAACCCCAGAGTAAGAAATGACGCCATCGTGAGATATGGCAACTTGCTTCCCTTCTCCAAGTCGCTCAAATCATCATTGTTGAAAAGACGCACAGTCGATGGCAACGAAAAACCGCATAAACCTGAAGCCATCAAAACTAATGCCGGCTGGACCATCTCCAGAAACGCACGTAAATCGAATCCCAAGATGTTCGCAGCTTCCGAACCAGCCCCAAATCCTTTTGATAACGCAATAGGAAGGACGACCCATTCAGGAAGAACGGAAATCAAAGTCATAATGATGCCACTGGCGAAGACCATCAAAAGCCTACGGTAAGACTTTGATTCGCAAACACCGCCTTGCGCCATCAACGATCCGAAAGCGAGCCCCACAGCTATGTATGCGAACATTGCAGACGCCGAAGGGGGAACATGCGCTCGAACAAGAAAGAACGGCGTTCCCATCAACAAAGAAAACCAAACTATCCATGCAGCGCCGACGGCCGTTCTTCGCCATGGCAAAGATACAGCATTCATGGATTTCGACATTTTACCCCATCCTCCACTGGAACAAAAAAAGCTTCGTTTTATCCGCCAGCCGACTCCAGGGACTGTCTTCTAATCGGGCGCGCGCTTATTGCTCACAGACCGCAATACCTCTGCTTTCATTATTTACCTCGTAGTAAGGCGTACATATTAAGCGGTCATGTTGTCTGATAAAAAGATTATAATATATGGATTAAATTGATAATGCAACGATAGGAAGCAGCCTTCGACATAAAAAGCCGCAACGCAGCCGGTGCGGCTTCGCCCTACAACCTTTCAAAGTAGCTCAGCATAATGCCATGGAAGTACAGCGGGCTAAACGTTTATAGAATTATGTAAGTTATGGCGAAAAACCCGACTCTACAGGACCAGCAAATGAGCGGGCGACG
>CAJUSL010000015.1:10233-10460 GCA_910589135.1 uncultured Eggerthellaceae bacterium | reverse complement strand
GTATTCGAATTCGAGCGAAATCTTTTTTTAGGAATGTTGCATGGTTGGCAAATGAGCAAGGCTTCCCATGGCACCCCGCCTTGACCTTCAAAGCAGGGTGCCATGGGAAGCCGCAGCGTCAATAAATACTTCGGCCGTAAAGGCTGAAGTATGAAAAACCTGGTGGAGGCGCGGAGAATCGAACTCCGGTCCATACTGAATCTTCAACGAGACGCTACAAGCTTGTC
>CAJUSL010000015.1:2820-10208 GCA_910589135.1 uncultured Eggerthellaceae bacterium | reverse complement strand
GATTAAGCAGCCATGGCGTACGCCGGAGCGTACTTGGTGTTAGTTTTGCCAATTAATTTTGACGGTACCCCTGTTTAGCGTGGCGAGGAGACCACGGCTTGCTCCTCGTATCGGACCCACCATGTCGAAACCAGTCGCCCCCACATGACAGGTAGTGCATTCTACCAGATTAGCGGCGCTTCTTCAGGAAGCTCAAGCCCTCGCCGATGTCGGCCATCGTGTCCTTGAGCTCGGCCGCCACCTGCGCGCCGTCGCGATAGATCGCGTTGAGGTCGGCGGTGGTCTCCGCGATGCCCTCGCGCGTGATGCCGAGGTCGAACTCCTCCTCGTCCGACGCGCGGATGACCCGCGTCTCCTCGCCGCCCTCCTCGTCGACGACCTCGTACTCGTCCATGTCGACGTAGTAGTATTCTTGCTCGTTGCCCTCGTCGTCGATGAGCACGAAGCCGATCTCGTTGTCGTCCTCGTCCACGAGGTAGGCATGGATGTCGCCTTCCTCGATCTCCATCTCGATGGCCTCTTCCTCGAGGTCATGGGTGGTCTGCTCGTGGTAGCCCTCGGAGTTCAGGATGTCGGCCTCGGTCTCGACGGCCTCGTCGGCCTCCACCTCAAAAGGGTCAAAGCCGTCGTAGTCCGCCTCGTCGTCCGTCATGAAGCAGTCGTAGGCCTTCTCCTGGTCGCTCTCCATGGCGTCCTTGCCCAGAACCTCGTCGAGGTCGTCCTCGACGTCCTGGACCTCGGTCGCCTCGTCGGCCTGCTCGGCGTCGGTCTCGCCGGCCTGCTCCATGATGTCAAGCTCGTCGTCAAGGCTCATGATGGCCTCCTTCGCTATCTGGCCTTCAGTGCACGCTCCACGTCCCGCTTCATGTCGCGCTCCTTCATGCTATTACGTTTATCATAGAGCTTCTTGCCCCGAGCCAGCGCCAGCCCAACCTTAACCAGACCGTTATCGTTGAAGTAGATGTCGAGGGGCACGAGCGCCAGCCCCTTTTCCTGCGTCTTCTGCGCAAGGTAGCGAATCTGCTTCCTGTGCAGAAGCAGCTTGCGGCGACGGTCGGGGTCGACGTTCGCGATGTTGCCGTTCGAGAACGGCGCGATGTGCAGGTTCGACAGCCACACCTCGCCGCCCCTCACCAGCGCGAACGTGTCCGTGAGCTGGCAGTTGTTCTCGCGAAGGGAACGCACCTCCGTGCCGGTGAGCTCGATGCCCGCCTCGAAGGTCTCCAAGATCTCGTAGTCGTGCCGCGCCTTGCGGTTCTTCGCTATCGGCTTGCCCTTGCCCGTCGCCATGCGGCTACTCGTCGTCCTTCAGGTCGGACGCGTTCACCATGACGATGGGAAGCGGCCCGACGGCCGGGTCGCTCGCCTGCCCGGCCGCGACGGCCGGCTGCGTGGCCGCATCGCCCTCGGCCGGCTGCGCGCCAGGCTGGCCTTCGGCAGGGTCGCCATAGACCGCTTGGTCGAAGGCGCCCTCGAACTTCAGGTTGATGGAAGGAACCCCTCCGTCGCTGTCCGTGTATGCGGCTGGGAAGTCGTCCTCGTCGAGAGCGCCCTGGTCGAAGGCATCCTCGCCGAAGACCCCCTCGCCGAAGGCGGCGGGGGTTTCTGGCTCCTCCTGCAACGGAGGCGCCACGCCGGCGTCGATGCCGATCGAGGCGAGCTCGGCGGAAAGCACGCCGCTCTGGCGGCCGAAGGGCGCCTGGTCGGGAGACAGGGGCACGTCGTCGACAGCGGCGACGCCCACCTCCTCCACGGTGCCGTAGTACGGCCCGACGCCGTCCCAGCCGGAGGGGCCCTGGACATCGAGGCCGGCGAGCGCCTGCAGGTCGGCCACCTCCTCGGTGAGGCGCACGACCTCGTCGAGCAGGAAGTCGTAGTCCTCGCAGTACTGGCCGCTCTCGAGGCGCAGGTCGGATTCGTAGTCCTCGGCGTGCCCCGGAACGAAGTCGCCCACCTCGTCCAAGTCGGCCGCAAAGCGCGTGATAAGGCGCACGGTGGCGCTGACGTCGTCGAGGCTGATGACCTCGGTCGGGGTGTGCATGTAGCGCAGCGGGATGGAGACGAGCCCGGTGGGGATGCCCTCGCGCGTGACCTGGATGGCGCGCGCGTCGGTGCCCGTCACGGAAGGCTCGGCCTCGAGCTGGTAGGGAATGCCCTCGTCCTCGGCCGCCTTCACCAGGCGCTCGAACACGACGGGGTTGATGTTGGGCCCGCGCGCGATGACGGGGCCGCCGCCGCACACGATGCTGCCGTGCTTGGTCTTGTCGATGCCGGGATAGTCGGTCGCGTGCGTGACGTCGAACGCCAGCGCCACGTCGGGCATGACCGCATGCGCGCTGGTCATGGCGCCGCGCGTGCCGATTTCCTCCTGCACGGTGATGGCGGCGACGAAGCTGCCCGCGTAGTCGGGGTCGTCGGCCAGCTTCTCCATGACGCGGCACGCGATGAACACGCCCACCTTGTCGTCGAAGGCGCGCGAGGTGGCCATGTTGCGGCCGAACCGCTCGAAGCCGGCCGCGACGGTGATGGAGTCGCCCACCTTGACCTTCCGCTTGACGGCCTTCCCCGTCATGCCGAGGTCGATCACCAGCTTGTCGAGCGGGGTGACGTTCTTCCGCTCGTCGGCGTCGATCAGATGGATGGGCTTGCGTCCCACCACGCCGCGCAGCGTGCCTCCCTCGGCGTGCACGTCCACGCGCATGCCCGGGAGGATGGCCGCGTCCACGCCGCCCAAGGCCGCGATGGACAGGAAGCCGTCGTCGGAGACGTAGGTGACCATGAGGCCGATCTCGTCCATGTGCGCCGCCAGCATGAGCGTGAGCGGCGGCACGCCTGCGCAGGCGCCATCCGGGGGGTTCAGGCCGCCGAATGCGCCCGGGACCGGCTCGTCCTCGTCCTCGTCGCCATCGTCGTCGAAGTAGGGGTCGTGGAAGTCGTCGCCTGCGAGCCCGGCGCCCCCGAAGGGCGCGTCGAAGTCGGGCGTGGCGTACTCCTCCTCGGCGTCGTCGCCCAGCATGACAGCGGCGGCGGAGGCGAGGTGCAGCTGCCCCTCGTAGGTGGCGTGCACCGAGCCCATGGTGTCGGTGTGGATCTCGTCGGCGATCGGCATCAGCCGCTCGCGCACGATGTCGGCGACCGCCACCTCGCTTCCCGTGGGCGAAGGGGTCTCCACGATCTCCTTCAAGAACTTGACGTGCTTCTTTTTCATGGCGCCTCTCCTGTTCCCGGTTGCGTATACGCCTACACCACGCCGCGCTTGGTGGAGCGGCGCCTCTTCGGCGGCTCCTTCAGCGGCTCGCGGAAGTCCAGCTCCATCTGGCCGTCGGCCTGCGCGCCGGAGGTCTTCTTCGGCTTGTGCTTGATGTCCTCGATCGTCCAGGACAGCGCGTCGTTGCCGTACAGCTCGAGCATCTTGACGCGGGCGTCGTGGGCGTTCGCCTTGGAGCCCAGGCGCGCCTCGCTCTCGAATTCGAACAAGCCCCGGGAGCGCTCCCCCGACGCATTGGGCGACCTGTAGTTGGCAACGAACAGCGACAACGCCGACCTCCCGGGCACCTGCCCGAACGTACGCTTGCAAAGGTTGGATTCATATTAGCGCAACCGGTGCGCCACGGGGACCGGTCGGCGCATATCGACGTATAATGTCCGCAACGATTCCAAGGAGGAGCGATGAACGACTACCAGAAGCAGTTCGTGGACTTCATGGTCGCGAGCGACGTGCTGAAGTTCGGCGAGTTCACCCTGAAGAGCGGCCGCAAGTCGCCCTTCTTCATGAACGCGGGCGCCTACACGACCGGAAGCCAGCTGCACCGGCTCGGCGTCTTCTATGCGCAGGCCATCGAGGACGGCTTCGGGCTGGACTTCGACGTGGTGTTCGGGCCCGCCTACAAGGGCATCCCTCTGTCGGTCGTGACGGCCATGGCGGTAAGCGAGCTGTTCGGCAAGGAGGTGCGCTACTGCTCGAACCGCAAGGAGGCCAAGGACCACGGCGACGCGGGCATCCTGCTCGGCAGCGAGCTGCGCGACGGCGACCGCGTGGTCATTGTGGAGGACGTCACCACCTCCGGCAAGTCCATCGACGAGACCTACCCCATCCTGAAGGCGGCCGCCGACGTGGAGGTGGTCGGCCTCATGGTGTCGCTCAACCGCCAGGAGGTCGGCAAGGGCGGAAGCGTCAGCGCCCTGCAGGAGGTCAGCGAGCGCTACGGCTTCCCCGCGAGCGCCATCGTCGCCATGGGCGAGGTGGTGGACTACCTGAAGGGCAAGGGATTCCTCGACGACGCGCAGGTCGCAGCGATCGCCGCCTACTACGACCAGTACGGCGCCAGACAGTAGAACCCTCGGCGCCATGCGGCACGGCGGCCTGCGGAAGCGTTGCCGAACCGTGAAGTTTCTTTGAATTATGCACCCCTTGGCCACGAACATGGCCTATGCGGGCGCATAATTGCTTTGTGGCAAAATCAATAAATTCGCAACATGCCGCCCTTTCGCAATGCAAACGACACATATAAGAGAGCAGATGAGATGACGAAAAGGTCACTACATATGCACGCAAACGGAACGCCCGCGGCCAAGAAGGCCGTGTCCGCGGTCATCGCGGCGACGCTTGCCGCCTCGTCCTTGGGCATGCCTGCCGTCGCCTTCGCGGACGACGAGGCCCCCGCGGTCGACCAAGCCGCCGACGAGGCCCCTGCAGACGACCAGACCGCCAGCGACGGCACGCCGGACGCCGCGGATTCCAGCAGCTCCGGCAGCTCGGCGTCCGATTCCACTACGCCCCCGGCCGACGCCTCCGCGCCGCGCCCCGACAACGTCATCAACGCGACCGTGCCCCTGGCGACCACCGGCACCCCCTCCCCCGTCACCGAGGAGGCAGCGGCCGAGGCGGCTGCCGAGGAATCCTCCTGGGAGGACGCCACCCCCGAGTGGAACTGGCCGCTGACCGACGCGGGCTACGTGGCATGGGACGGCACCGTCGTCAGCAACGCCGTGCGCAAGGGCATCGACGTCAGCCAGCACCAGGGCGTGATCGACTGGGAGTCCGTCAAGGCGCAGGGCATCGACTTCGCCATCATCCGCTGCGGATACGGGTCCGACCTCGCCGACCAGGACGACAGCTTCTGGTCCTACAACGTCGCCGAGTGCGAGCGTCTGGGCATCCCCTACGGCGTGTACCTGTACTCCTACGCCGAAAGCGTGGAGGACGCCGCCAGCGAGGCGGCGCATGCGCTCAGGATGCTGCAGGGCCACACCCCCGACTTCCCCGTCTACCTCGACCTGGAAGACAAGGTGCAGTCGAAGAACGAGGCCGTGCGCGCCATCCTTCCGCAGATTGCGCAGACCTTCTGCGAGACCGTGCGCCAGGCCGGCTACAAGCCTGGCATCTACGCCAACACCTACTGGTGGACACACTACCTCACCGACCCCGTGTTCGAGGGTTGGGAGAAGTGGGTCGCCCAGTACAACACGTCCTGCGACTATGCCGGAACCTACAAGGTGTGGCAGGCCTCGTCCAAGATGATGCTCGACGGCACCACTTCCAAGTACGTCGACGTCAACTTCGACCTGGGCGGCCGCTTCCGCGACGTTGACTACGGTGCCGACTACGCCACCGACGGATCGCTCGACTACGTCACCTCCGCGGGCCTCATGGGCGCGTCCGGCGGCGCGTTCGACTTCCGTCCCGGCGACGTCGTCACGCGCGCCCAGGCGGTGGAGCTGCTGTACGCCATGGCGGGCAGCCCCGCGGTCGGCTTCTCGGGCGTGGGCAACCCTGCCAACAACACCCTGCCGTTCGACGACGTCGCCATCGACGCGCCCTACAACGACGCCATCCGCTGGGCGCGCAGCATCGGCATGATCGGCAGCACGTCCCAGGGTTCCACGCAGTACGCCAACGTCTTCAACCCCGACACCCCCGTCACGCGCGAGGAGGTGTGCTCGATGCTCGAGACCTACGTGCAGACGGCCGGCATCGAGACGCTGTACAATCCGGTCAGCCTGATCACCATCACCGACGGCTTCTCGGTGTCCCCCAAGACGATCGAGTCCGTCGGCTGGGCCGTGGGCAACGGCGTGCTTCCGCTCGAGCTGAACGCGGACGGATACCGCCTGGTCGACCCGCAGGGACAGGTCAACCGCGCCTCCATGGCGCAGCTGCTGCACAACACCTGGAAGCTGTTCCAGGTGTAAATCTGGACTGCGGAACCGATTGAGATAGGCCGGCGATAGCCGGCCTTTTTGCTGCCGTCTCCAAAAAGGTCCTCGTCCCAGCGCGGCGCTGCCCCGGGCCTGGCCCGGACCAGACCGGCCCGGGCGGACCTCTTGGCTCCCTCGGCCCGACCCCTCCCTTTTTTTCGCGACGCGCCGCCCGCCATTGACAACCAGCAGCCCGTCCCATACAATCGTACAAATATTCGTGCGAACATTTGTATGTTTGGAGGTGTCATGGACATCGTGTCAAAGCTCGAAATCCTCGCGGATGCGGCGAAGTACGACGTCGCATGCACCTCGTCGGGTATCGACCGCGGGGGTAAAAAGGGGCAGCTGGGATCCTCGCACGTGGCGGGCTGCTGCCACAGCTTCACCCCCGACGGCCGCTGCGTCACGCTGCTCAAGGTGCTCATGACCAACGTCTGCGCCTACGACTGCGCGTACTGCTCGTGCCGCTCCTCCAATGCCGAGATGAAGCGCGTGGCATTCACCGCGCGCGAGCTGGCCGACCTCACCATCGGGTTCTACCGGCGCAACTACATCGAGGGGCTGTTCCTCAGCTCGGGCGTGCTCGGAACGCCCGACGACACCAGCGAGCTGATGATCGAGGCGCTGCGCATCCTGCGCGAGGAATACGGCTTCCGCGGCTACATCCATGCGAAGGCGGTGCCGGGCACGTCGCCCGAACTGCTGCAGCGCATCGGCTACCTCGCCGACCGCATGTCCGTGAACCTCGAGCTTCCCTCGCAGAAGAGCCTGCAGCTGCTCGCGCCGGACAAGTCGCGCCAGAGCATCCTCGCCCCCATGAAGCAGATAAGCGAATCCATCGCGGAAGACGGCGAAACCCGCGCGCTGAAGCGGCGCACGTGCGCCACGTACATGAACACGCGCCCCACGAAGAAGGCCGCACGCGCATTCGTGCCCGCCGGGCAGTCCACGCAGATGATCATCGGCGCATCCCCCGAAAGCGACTACCAGATCCTCAACCTGTCCGCGGCGCTGTACCGCCAGATGTCGCTGAAGCGCGTGTTCTTCAGCGCCTACACGCCCACTGTGCGCGACCTGCGCCTGCCGCAGAGCGATGCGATCCAGCTCGACCGCGAGCACCGGCTCTACCAGGCGGACTGGCTGCTGCGGTATTACCACTTCCGGGCGGAGGAGCTGCTGGACGAGGC
>CAJUSL010000015.1:0-2810 GCA_910589135.1 uncultured Eggerthellaceae bacterium | reverse complement strand
GCTGCGCTTCTACGAGTTCGACGTCAACGAGATCATCGGCGAGGACGCACCGTTTTTGGCGCGCGACATCGACCCCAAGGCGAACTGGGCGCTCAACAACCTCGACCTGTTCCCCGTCGAGGTCAACAAGGCCTCCTACGAGGTGCTTCTGCGCGTCCCCGGCATCGGGGTGCGCGGCGCGAGGTCCATTGTGAAGGCGCGCCGGCAGACCACGCTTGGCGAGGCGGAGTTGAAGAGGCTGGGAATCGCGCTGAAACGGGCGCGCTACTTCGTCACGTGCAATGGAGCGTACCTGGGCCGAGGCGTCGACTTCTCGCGCGAAGGCCTGCACGCCGTGCTTGCGTCCCCCATCGACGGCGGCCGACACGGACGACGCGCGGACGCGGCCATGCCGGGGCAGCTCAGCCTGTTCGACGGCGTCGGCAGCGCAGCGCTTCCGCAAGGCGGCCAAGCACGCGAAGCGCTTCCGGCGGCGCGGGCAGGGCTACCGGCGTCCGCCCGCGAGCCAGGCAAGCCGAGAAAGGGTGCCGGCACGCAGCGCACGCCGAGGAAGGCGCCCGGCGTCGACGACCTTTTCCAGGCGGCATGACGGCCGTAGAGGGCATATTCGACGAGGTCGCCTACGTCTACGACGGTTCGCTCGAAGGCCTGCTTTCGTGCATTTTCGCAGCCTACGCCAACCACGAGCAGCCTTCCGAGGTCGCACTGCAAACGGCGCATCAGCAGCGTCTGAGCCAGCGCGTGCATCGCGTCGACACCAACCTGCGCCACGCCATGAGGGTGCGCAGGGGCATCGCCAAGAAGGGCGGCTACTCGGCCTACAACGCCATACGCAAGGCATCTTGCTCGTCACGGACCGACGCAGGCACCGCTGCCTACGCGTTCGCGCGCTACGTCATGGACGAACACGTCGGCAAAAGGCGCCCCTTCTCCAACATCGCCCACGAGAAGGTCGCCCCGCTGCACGCCATCTGCCGCTCGGTCGACCAGGAAAGCGAGCACATGCGGCAGTTCATCCGGTTCGAGCACCTGCGCGGCGGCGATGCCGATTTCTGGTTCGCGAAATGCAACCCACGCGACTCGGTCGTGCCGCTGGTCATGCCCCACTTCGTCGAGCGCTTCAATGTCCAGCCGTTCGTGATCTACGACGAGGCGCACGGCATCAGCGGCGTGTACGACGGGAACGGATGGCGCCTGGTCGATTTGTCGGGAGCCGGGTTCGACGCGCTTCGGCTTCCCGGCAAGGCCGCAGAAGAGGCAACCATGCAGGACGCCTGGCGCCGCTTTTATCGCAGCGTTGCGGTCGACGCGCGCTACAACCCCGAGTTGCGCCGCAACTTCATGCCGAAACGTCTCTGGCGCAACCTGACGGAGATGCAACCCGACTCAGGCGCGCTCGTTGTCGCTTGAGCCAGGATGGTACGCGCTGTGACGAGAGCGGACACGTCCGCTCGACAGGAATCGAACCCGCAACCCACTGATTACAAAAAGCTCATACTGGGCAAATGCCGCAACATCGCAACACATCGCACCACGTCTGACCACGTATTTCATCATTTCGCAACATCGCGTTTTTTCGAGTTAGGGGACGTTAGGGGATGCTATCCCCTAACTCCGTTCACCAGCCATTGCGCAGACCGCATCGTTCGACATCCGTTTTCGTTTCCGATAGGATATGGCTGTCGCCAGCGTGGCTCAACGGTAGAGCAGCTGACTTGTAATCAGCAGGTTGCGGGTTCGATTCCTGTCGCTGGCTCCACGAAACACCAGGTCAGAGGAGTTTTCCTCTGACCTTTGTTTTCGTAGTGTCATAATACAAACGTACTGTTTTGATCACTTTTAGCTATATTTGACCAGGCGATGTTCCGCGATGTTCCGCGCTATTTTGCAAAACTTTTCAAAATGCACCATTGCATTTGTATAGGGGTTCCCCTATACTAGTAGATGTCAGAAAGCAATAAGGCTTTCTGGGAAAAGAAAGGAGCGGCCATGGACTTCATCATCAGAATCTGGCGGATTCAAATCGTCCTGCATCTCAACTTTTTGAGGTAGGACAAAACCCCGAACCCGCCCCGTAAGGGGCGGGGGAAGGGAGGTGATGAACATGGCCGCTCCACACAACAAGGAGTATAGCATGGGAAGAAGCGAGGCCCAGAAAAGGGCAGACAACGAATACAGGAAACGCAGTGTCAGGTCGTTCAACCTGAAGTTCTATCCCGCCGATGCCGATATCCGCGAATGGTTCGAGAGCCAACCGAACAAGGCGCAGTACCTGAAAGAGCTAATTCGCCGCGACATGGCTAGTAGGTAAGCCGCTGCCCGGCGTAGATGGTGTAGGGCGCCGCGATGCCGTTCTTGGTGGCGATCGTCTGCCACTTGACGCCGAGCTTCGCCCCGATGCCGGACAGAGTGTCGCCCTTGACGACCGTGTAGGTGCTGCTGCCGTTGACGGCGGCCATGACCTCCCCGTATCGGCGGCCGAGCGCCGCCTTGCGCATCGAGCCGTTGCCCCACCTGCCGGCCCAGACCTCGTCCGCTAGCTGCTCGGCCGTCGCGTCGTAGACGTGGTTGACGGCGTCCTGCACCTCCCGCCACCTGCTCCCCAGCATCTCCCTGCGCTCGTCGCCGGCGCCGTAGCGGCCGGACATGGTGTCGGCCACCAGGGTCAGCAGCGGGATGTTGGCAAGCGAGGTGTCCGGCGGAACAGGGGTCGGCACCGGCTGCACCTCGCCCACCGATGCCGCCTCCATCCACTCCTCCGCCGTCATGTAGCACTTGTCGAGGTCGAGGTCGCCGGCCCATCCAGGCAG
>CAJUSL010000014.1 GCA_910589135.1 uncultured Eggerthellaceae bacterium | reverse complement strand
AGCGGACGAGGCCTGGGCCGGCAGGTGGGGCAACGGCTCCATGCTCAAGGCGGCGCTCGACCACCGCTACGGGAAGGTCATGGCCGCCGCCAACGGCAGCCGCACCTACACGGTCGTCAAGGGCGACACGCTCTCGGGAATCGGGCGGAAGCTCGGAACCAGGTGGCGGGACATCGCCGAGCGGAACGGCATCGCGGCGCCCTACACCATCTGCACCGCGCGGCGGCTCGTGGCCTTGCCAGCGTGCTGTTCCTTGGGGTAGGTCGTGTGCGGCGTCGAGACAAGAGAGGCGCCCTTCGGGGCGCCCCATGCGCGTCTGCTGCCGCTCAAGCACAAGCTGCAGGCGGTCGATGACGCCGCCCCGTCGCCTGCCGCCATCCGTAGCCGCCCCCCGTCATCTGCCTCACACGGAGGGCAGGTAGAGCGCCCCGTCCTTGTCGTTGACCTCCTGGGCCTCGGGGCTCGCGCCTTCTACCTCCTTCGAGCGGTCGGGGAGGTAGTCGGCTATGGAGTCGTGGATGAGCTTCGTGTAGGCCTCGGCGCCTACCGGCTTGAGGTGCATGCCGTCGGCCTCGAAGTACTCTCCGTGCCCGCTGCTGGCAGACATCCAGTCGATGACGTGCGCATTCCCATAGCGCACCGCGGCATCCGCCAGCGCGGCATTGGTGCTTCCCATCCACCCCGTTGCGTTGCGCGTGTTGACGAAGAACACCTGCTTGTCCGCCCCGACCGCCTCCATCACCTCGTCGATCTGGTCGCTGGTCACGGCGGCGTTGTTCCCCAGCGCGAACACCACGACGTCGCTTTCGATGCCCTGCTCGGCATAGGAGCGGTATATCTCGGCCCCTTGGCTCATCCGCCGGTTGAGGGCGGCGTCAAGCGCGCCATAGGGAAACGTGCCCGGGAAGCTGTAGATGGCCTTCTTGCACACCGAGTCGCCGATGACCAGCACGTCGAGCCCTTCTGCCTCGGCTGCCTCCTGGGCCGCCTTGTCGGCCTCGCTCATCTCGCGGTCGCTGCCGACGTCGAGCATGCCCACCACCGCAGGCGTCTCGTCCTGGTAGAGCTCGATGTCTTCCACGGCGCTCACGTCTTCCATGAGGGTGAGGCCGACGACGGCAACGGTGCAGGCGGCCGCGCCGCCGACGAAGGCGGGGGCGACCCGCCGGATGGCGCGGCTTGCGGAAAGCTCGCCTGTGCGCAGGGCGCGCGCGGCCTTCCCGATGGCGCCCTTGCGGATGGGGTCCTCGATGAAGCGGTACGAGAGCGCCGAGGCCGCCACCACGGCCCCCACGGCGCCCACGGCAACCCACCATTCCGGTGTTGTGCCGTCGGTCGGGCAGATGAGCAGTATCAGCGGGAAGTGCCAAAGGTACATGCCATACGAGCGCTTCCCCACCCACACGAGCGGCCTTGCGGCGAAGATGCGCCCGAGCAGGCTGCCCGGGTGCACCAGCCCCGCGATGACGATGGCGGTGAGCACGCTGGCCAGCAGCAGGCCGCCCGGGTAGAGCATCTCGGCGAATCCGTCGACGAGGCACATCATGGCCACGAGGCCGCCGAGCGCCGCAATGCTCGCCACGTCGAGGGCCACCTTGAGGGGCGCAGGCAGCGTGCTGTTTGCCTGGCTAGCCATGCCTGCGCGGCCCGTCCGTCCCGCTCGTCGCGTTATGCCGAAGGCCGCCTCCCCCAAGGGGCCGAAGGGCCATGCCAGGCCAAGGGCCGCCCCGATGAGGAGCGAGAACGCCCGCGTGTCGGTGCCGTAGTAAACGCGGCTCGGGTCGCCTCCCGGCTCGTACAGCAGCGCCATCGCGACCACCGAGGCGGCGGCGAGCGCAAGGGCTGCCCGGCGCAGATGCGCATGGCTTGCCCCCAGGGCCAGAAGGCCTGCCACCAGCAGGGGCCACACCAGGTAGAACTGCTCCTCGATGCCGAGCGACCAGAAGTGCTGCAGGGGCGACGGCGCCCCCAGCGCATCGAAGTAGGACACCTCGTGGAAAACCTGCCACCAGTTGTTCACGAACAGCAGCGAGGGGATGACGTCGGGGCGCATCTTGGTGAGGAGCACCTGGTCGAAGAGCATGCAGAGCAGCGCGGTGCAGACGATGACCGTGACCACCGCGGGCAGCAGGCGCCGCGCGCGCCGCATCCAGAACGCCCCGAGTTGGATGCGTCCGGTCTGGATGCGCTCCGCTACCAGCAGGCTCGTTATCAGGTAGCCCGACAGAACGAAGAAGACGGTCACGCCCAGCAGGCCTCCCGGAGCCCAGCCATAGCCCAGGTGGTACACGATGACGGCGACGACGGCCAGGGCGCGCAGCCCGTCGAGGGCGGGCGCATAACGCGGGCTTGCCGGGGTTGAAGGCGGCGATGCCGCGCGCGTCGGGCGGCTTTTGCGGTTAGCGACCGAGGGCCTTGCGCGATTGGCGGATGCAGGCATTGCAAAGGCATCGGCCGAGGGCCTTGCAGGCTCACCGACCGAGGGTCTAGTCGGGTTGGCGGATGCAGGTCTTGCACGGCTGCTGGTCGCGGGTCTTGCGGGGCGAACGGTGCCTGCGCGCCAGTCGGTCTGGAGGGCGGCTACGCGGCGCGAAGATGTGCGTGCGGAGGCGCGCCGAGGCGTCGGCTTACGATTGGAGCAATGGTTCGAGGGGGGGGGTCTTCATTTGTAGCATCTTAGCATATCGGGAGCGCGGCCTGCCGCCTTATGCGCTCGCGAGCCAGGCGCAAGCGTTTTGGCTCTGCTTGTCGTTTGGCCGCGTTCGATCCTGCCAGAGCCTGGTGGCCCCGCGCCCATCCTCTAGCCCTGTGCCTTGGTTTGGTCGGTTTTGTCGGCTTGCGGGACGGTTTCTGCGAGCTTGGCGCATCCATGTCCCGAAATGTGGGCGACGATGGACAAAACCCGTCCCAGTGATCGGTCTCGGTGCTTCATCGCGAATCGCGAGCGGCCCCAGCCTCTATTTACGGGCGAAAGCAAGCCCTCCACCTGGGGATTCACGACGCCGTCCGCGAGGCGGTTGGCAGCCGGCGTTCTGCCGCCGCCCTGCGCGTCCGCAAAACCGCTCACTGGAACCGGCTTTTGTCCATCAGACGTCTGATTTTGGTCTTTTGCATCTCGAATCGTGCTTATGTGCTGCCTTCGACCTGCAAAAGCGACGGCGCACGCAGCGGCAAGGGGCGAATATGCTGCCGAGGCAGCGCGGATTAGCTGGCTTTGAAGAATCGCAGGTGCTTAGCTGTCGGTCTCGCCAGCGCGTTCAGGAAGGAAGGCCTTCGCCTGCGCAGCGATCCGCTCCATATCGCCGAGCGGCACGAATGCCTCGCTCACGACGATGCCTTGCGTCGCCCGGGCGCCGCATTCTGCCGCGTAACCCAGCCTGGCCGCCAAGACCCTGGCGCTGACCCCGTCGCTTACCGCGAAAACGTGGCAGCCGTTGTCGGACAGGGACGGCGGGCTCACCTCGAAGCGGTAGTCGTTGTCGACGTCGAAGTTTTCGGGAAAAGTGGCCTCATAGATCTCCGCAAAGGCGTCTTGCGGCGCCATGGCGTAAAGGCGCTCGTCGACGGCGATGCTTCCCAGGCTCTGCGCTAGGCACGGAACCTCGTGTCGCAAGGTGGCCGACACGACCTCCTGCGGGTAGACGTCGCCGTTCACGAAAAGGGTCAAGAGCCCGTTGCAGAACGTGTCGTCGGCGTTCCAGTCGTCGACGGTCTCGCACAGGATGGCGAATGCGTTGGGGTCGCCTACTATCATCGCGTGCTCGCTTTCGGTGATATCCCTGAAACCCCGCCTTAGGCTTTCAGGTCCTGGTCCTGCGGATAGTATACCCATGTCAGCGGACAGCCGAACTCCGCGCCGACGTCGCCCATCTTGCCGAGGAGCTTGTCCACGACGGGCGGTGAATGCGTCTGATGGAGAGACGGAAGGGGATGCGGGCGGGGGCAGCTTCCGGAAGAGGGCGTGTAAGGAAATCTGCTGTGCAAGGAATCCGCTCAAGCGTCTTGCTGGATCTGCGGCCCGCTCCGGCCGGCGTTGCGCGCGTCCGTGCAGCCCGGCGCTACAGGCGTGCGATGCGGGCGTCCAGCAGTTCGGCGTCGACGGGGTCGTGCGTCGCCACCACCAGCGGGCGACCGTGCAGGTTGTCCAGGATGAACGCGCACGCCTTGCGGTGGCTTTCCTCGTCGAGGCCCGCGAACGGCTCGTCAAGCACGATCGCCTGGCCGCCCGACAGCAGCGCGCGCACGAGCTCCGCCAGGCGCTTCATGCCGCCAGACAGCTCGGAGGGAGCCTTGTCGCACCCGCCTTCGGGAAGAAGTCCGGCGAGCGCCGCCCGCGCCTGCTCCTGCGAAACGTCGTCGCGTGCCGCCAGCATGACGTTCTCGAGCGCCGTGAGGCCTTCCACGAGCGAGGGGGTCTGCAGCATGGCGCCGAAACGTTCGGGTATGCGGGCGCCTTGTGTGCAAGCGCTTCCCGGCTCGGCTGCCCGCGCGTTTCCGGCATCCGGCTGCTCCATGCCAAGCATGAGGCGAATCGCCGTGCTCTTGCCGCTTCCCGTGGGGGCCATGAGGCAGACGCGCTGGCCCGGCTCCACGCGAAGCGTCAGCCTCTCGAGGGCAACGTGGTGGCCATACGCCTTGCCGACGTCTTCAAGCACGATTGCCGCGGACGTGACGTCCTTCGTGGGCACAGTGCCACCGTCTGCGGCCTCTGCATGGCTGCCGTCGGAAAGCACCGTTTCGGCGCGCCCCCCATTGCCCGCCGCCGTCTGCGTGTTGCGCTTGCACGCTGCCCGCACGCCTGCGCGCCCGCTCAAGTCCAGCAGTGTGACGACGGCCTTCTCGCAGACCCAGCTGAGCACCATCACCACCACGGTCAGCGCGAGCAGTCCGGCGCTGTCCAGCGTCAGCTTCGACGCGTACACGGCCGCCCCGATGGAACCCATGGGCAGGCACAGCAGCTCGGCGGTGATGCCGGCGCGCCACGACAGCGCGACGGCCGTCTTGCTGGCCGCCGTGAAGAAGGGCAGCGCTGAGGGCCAGATGCACGCTGCAAACACCCGCGCCTTGGAAACGCCGGCCAGGCGCAGTACCGCTTCGGCCTGACGCGGCCGCGACTCGAGGGCCTGCATCATGCCGACGTAGAAGGGAGGGAACGCGACGAACGCGACGATCGTCACCAGCGCGCCGCCGGCGCCCCACGCCACCAGCACGACGACGATCACGCAGGCGACCGGCGCGCTTTTCATTACCTGCAGCGGGGCGGACAGCCCCTCGGCCACCCAGCGGAAGCGGTAGGCGAGCGCCCCCAGCGCCACCCCGGCCAGCGAGGACAGCGTCCCGGCGCCCAGGATGCGTGCGCTCGTGTTCGCGACGGCCTGCCAGAAGACGGGGTCTGCAAGATCGGTCACCAACGCGGCGCCCGCATCCGCGGGGCCGGCGAGCAGCAGGTCGTTGCCGACGAGCGCCGCGGCTGCGAACCATACCGCCAGCCAAAAAAGAATGCCGAGGCCATGAGCCACGGCATTCTTCGCGTTGTCGGAGCTGCGTCCAAGGCGGCTCGTCGCACCGGTGGACCCGCTCGGCTCCTGGCGGAAAGTGACCCCAGGGCCGCCCTTGGCGCCGCTGGGGGCTCCTGCGCTTCCGGGGCTGCCGGTTGCGTCCGTCTTGACGTCTTTCCCTATCACTTCAGGTAGAACTCCTCGCCGGGCAGCGCGCCACCTACGGCCGCAGGGTCGAGCTGGAACAGGACGTCGAGGTACCCGGCAAGGGCGCTTTCCATCTCGGCGCCGGTGAGGCACACCACGTTGCATTTCGGGATTGCCGCCTTGGCGATCTGCTCGTTGTCGATGATGCCAAGCGCGACCACTTCGGCTGCGATCCGGTCGGGGTCGTCCTGCGCGACGGCGGTGGAGGCCTTATGCCGCGTGATGAACTCGTCGATGGCTTCGCGCTTGGCGTCCACCGTGTCGGCTGTCGCGATGGTCACGCCGGTGATCAGGCTGCCGCGGTCGCCGCCCGTCGCCTCTTCCCAGGCGGCCGTCAAGTCGATCCGCTGCTGCAGCGTCTCGCTCTTCAGCGTGGCCGACGTGGCGAAGGGCTGGGGCAGGATGCCGACCGATTCGGGCTCCTGCGCGATCAGCGCCGCCACCTCCGTGGGTTCGGACCTGAACTGAACGTCGACCTCTTCCGGCGTGACGCCGCTGGCGTCGAGCACCGCGCGCACGGTGTATTCGGGCACGGTGCCCTTGCCGGTCATGTACACCGTGCGGCCGCGCAGGTCCGCGACTCCTTGCACGTCGGCGGCGCTCACGGCGTACAGCACGCCCAGCGTGTTGACGTCGAGCACGCGTATGCCGCCGTCGGTCTTCTGGTACAGCGTCGCTGCCAGGTTCGCGGGCACGAGCGCGATGTCGAGCTCGCCCTGCGCCAGCTTGGGAGCGATTTCGTCGGCGCTTGCCGCCACCGTGAACTCGCCCTGGCCCTGCGCCATCATGGATGCGAGGCCCACGGAAGTCGGGCCCTTCAGCGAGCCGATGCGCAGCGCGTCGGCCTGGGCCGCCGCCTCTTCGGAAGCCGCCGTCCCCGCCTCTGCCGCGCCGCTCGAAGCGCTCGCGTCCGTGACGGGCTGGCTGCATCCCGTCAACATGAGCGCCGCTGCCAGCGCTGCAGCCGCTGCCGTGGCGGCGATCGTTTTCAGCGTCTTCTTCATCGGCTTCCTTTCGCCTTGGCTCCGGCGTCGTCGGGCATGTGCACGGTGTGGAGCAGGTGATGCGCCAGCTCCGAGCACGGCTTGCCGAAGAACTCGTCGTACAGCATCCGTATCTGGGGGTTCTCGTGCGAGTATCTGATGGGCATCTTGTCGCGGTCGATGGCGCGCAGCGTCTGCCCGCGCACAAGCCCGAGCTCGCGGTCGGTGCCGTCGATGGGCTGGCCGCCTCCTCCGGCGCACCCGCTGGGGCAGGCCATCACCTCGACGAAATCGTACTCCACCACGCCGGCACGGATCGCGTCGAGCAGCGCGCCCGCGTTCGCAAGCCCGTGCACGACCGCGCAGCGCACCGCGGAGTCCTTCATGTCGAAGGAGCCTTCCGTCCAGGCGCCGTGCGGCGACACGGCGAAGTGGAAGTCGTCGGGCGGCGGAAGCTCGCCGGTGGCCACGTAGTACGCCGTGCGCAGCGCCGCTTCCATGACGCCGCCGGTGGTGCCGAAGATGACGCCGGCGCCCGTGAAGGTGCCCAGCGGGTCGTCGAGGGGCGCGTCTTCCAGCGCGTTCACGTCGATGCCGGACGCCTGTATCATGCGCACCAGCTCGCGGGTGGTGAGGGAGGCGTCCATGTCGCGCGCGTCTTCGTGCGCGTTCACGGGCAGCTCTATTTCGTGCTTTTTCGCGGTGCAGGGCATGATGGCGACCGAGAACAGGTCGGCGGGCGCGATGCCCTTATTCTCCGCGAACCACGTCTTGGCGACGGCGCCGAACATCATCATGGGGCTCTTGGCGGTGGACAGGTGCTCGACGACGTCGTGGTGCGCGCCCTTCGCGTGCTTCACCCAGGCGGGGCAGCAGCTGGTGAACAGGGGCCATGTGACGCCGTTCTCGTCGGGAGCCTGGCTGCCCAGACCGCTCAGCAGCTCGGTGCCCTCCTCCATGATGGTGAGGTCGGCCGCCAGGCACGTGTCGAACACGTAGTCGACGCCCAGCGCCTTCAGCGCCGCCACCATGCGCTCGACGGAAAGCGAGCCGTCTTCGGCGCCGAGGCCCACGCCCCACGACGTGCGCGTGGCGGGCGCGATCTGCACCACGGTGGTCTTGGCGGGGTCGGCGATGGCGTCGAGCAGCTTCTGCGTGTCGTCGCGTTCGGTGAGCGCGGCGGTGGGGCAGTGGGTGATGCACTGCCCGCAGGCGACGCAGCCGGCCTCGCGTGCGGTGGTCGCACCACGCACGCCTACGGTCGAGCGCGATCCCGACCCGACGAAATCCCACACGCCGATGTCCTCCAGGCGCTCGCAGGCCGCGATGCAGCGGCCGCACTTCACGCAGCGGTTCTCGTCGCGCTGGATGATGGCCTGCGCGGGCCATGCCGCGCGCCGGCCCTTCTCGAGGTGGCGCGGATAGGCCGAAGGGGCCTCGGTCATGAACGTGCCCGTCGGGTCCCACTCCACGAGGCCGGCGTCCAGCAGCAGGGTCTGGAAGCGGCACGTTCCGTTGCGTTTGCAGTACGCGCAGTTAAGGTCGTGGTGCGACAGCAGCAGCTGCAGCGCGACGGTGCGCGCCTCGCGCACGGCGTCGGTGTCGGTGCGCACCACCATGCCGTCCTGCACGCAGGTGTTGCACGAAGCCGCCAGCCGGTCCTCGCCTTCGACTTCCACCACGCACACGCGGCACGCGCCGATGTCGTTCAGGTCGGCGAAGTGGCACAGCGTCGGGATGGCGATCCCGGCCGCGCGCGCCGCCTCGAGGATGGTCGCGTTGTCGGTCGTCTCTATGGCGTGGCCGTCTATGACGACCTTTGCGGGATTGCCTACCACGTTGCCACCTCCTGGCTGCATGTTGCGCCGAAGCCGTAATGGTCGCACCTCAGGCAGCGGCTCGATTCCTGCGCCGCCTCCTGTGCGGTCATGCCCAGCTTCGCGATCTCGAAGGTCTGGGCCGCCTCGGCGAATATGACGTCCTTCAAGTCGATGCGCCCGTGGGGGCCGATTGCGGGCCTGGCGGCCGGCACGTCCACGTAGTCGTGCACATCGTGGGTGTAGCCCAGGGCGTTGTCGATGTTGGCCGCGGCCACCTTGCCTGCGGCGATGGCCTTGATGACGGTGGCCGGGCCGCTGACGGCGTCGCCGCCGGCGAACAGAGGCATGGGTGCTTCGGCGATGGCGCCGTCCTCCTGCGCGATGATGCAGCCGCGTTCGGTCTGCACCACCTTCGAGAACGCGCCGCTGTCGATCGCCTGGCCGATGGCCACGATCACCACCTCGCAGGGGATTTCGCGCTGCTCGACGTCGGCGTCGAAGGGGGCGGGGCGTCCGCCGCGGCCGATGGCGCCGATGATCTGCGGCTGCGTGACGAGCGCACGCACCTTGCCTTCGGCGTCGGCCTTGATGGCCACGGGCGCCTCGAGCTGCGTGATCTGGCAGCCTTCGGCCTTGGCCTCGTCGATTTCCTCGGGAAGTGCGGTCATGTCGGCGACGCGGCGCCGGTAGACGCACTCGACGGAGGCCGCGCCCAGGCGCTTCGCCGTGCGCGTGCAGTCCATGGCGACGTTGCCGCCGCCCACGATGCACACGCGCTTGCCCGCCAGGTCGGGGGCCGCGCCTTCGGCCACGTCGCGCAGGAAGCGCACCGCCGACATGACGCCCTCGGCGTCCTCGCCTTCGCAGCCCAGCTTCTTGCCGTCGTGCGCGCCGATGGACACGAACACCGCGTCGCTGCCGGAGACCAGCTCGTCGAAGTCGACATCGGTGCCCACGGCGCAATTTGCCTTCACCTCGATGCCGGTGGACAGGACGAAGCCGATGTCGGCGTCCAGCTTGTCCTGCGGCAGGCGGTAGTCGGGGATGCCGTAGCGCGCCATGCCGCCCAGCTTCTCGCGCTGGTCGTATATGGTCACGTCGTGCCCCATGAGGCGCAGGTAGTACGCGGCGGAAAGGCCCGCCGGGCCGCCGCCCACCACGGTCACCTTCTTGCCGGTCGACGGCAGGGGCTCGGGCGCATCGGACCAGGCGGCGTTGTCGGCCGCGTAGCGCTTCAGCCCGCAGATGTTCACGGCGGCGTCCTGGAGCGAGCGGCGGCAGACCATCTCGCAGGGATGCTCGCACACATATCCGCACACGGTCGGCAGCGGGTTGTCGTTGCGGATCACGCGCAGCGCATCGTCCAGGCGGCCTGCGCGGATGCAGGCGAGGTAGGCCGGCACGTTCACGTGGGCCGGGCATTCCTTCATGCACGGGGCCACGGCGCTCGAGCGGTAGGAGCACCGGTCGCTCTCCACGTGGCTCGCCAGGTCCTCTTCGAACCCTTCGATCGCGTCGAGCAGCACCTTCCCGGCGGTGAAGCCGATGGCGCAATCCGATGCGGCGTACATGGCCCGGGCGGTGGCGCGCAGCGCCTCGACGTCGGCCTGCGTGCCGTTCCCGGCGAGAATTGCGTCAAGCTTCTCCACGCAGGCGGAGAGCCCGGCCCGGCACGGCGTGCACTTGCCGCACGAGTCGGCCAGAAACATCCGGGCGATGGAGTAGGTGTAGTCGACGGGGCATTGGCTCGGCGGGATGGAAGCGAGCCTTTCTGCGGCATGCTGCGCGATGCGCGCGTGGGTCTTTTCCGTGTACGACGGAGTCTCTATGGTCAGTCGCGACATGGTCCTCCAATCTCTCTGCACTCGCGGTTCGTGCGACCCGCGAATTCATTGCAGTATGAAGCAGGACGCGCCGCGCTGGCTCGAGAAGGGGGACAGTGGACGCAATGCGCACATGGAAGGGGGACGCATCGCCTTGAGCGTCCCCCTTTCGTCGGGCGCGGTATGTTCGGGACTGTCTTCGGCGGCCGCTTAGTGGATTCCGGGCCAGACGGCGCCGACGGCGGGAGTCGGCACGTCCTCGTTCTCGGCTGTTGTGGGAATGACCCCGAACTCCTTCAGCAGGCCGTACACGTCGGTTCCCTTGATTTCGTCGAGCCCCTTCGCGAGCGCAAGCTTCTCGATCAGGCTCATGTTCATGTCGGTCGCGGGCTTGCCGTCGCGCAGCAGCACCGTCGCGTTCAGCAGCACGCGCACGTCGAAGGCGCTGCCCCACACCTCGGGCACGCCGCGGTCGATGTCGAGCAGCGTGTACACTGCCTCCATGCCGGTGCGCATGGAATACTCGGTGGTGAAGATGGTGTCGCGCGGCGTCTCGGCGAACTGGCCCACGAAGGCGAAGTTCACGGCGCCTTCGGGCACGATGTCGGGGCGGTCGCCCGCGGCGCGCGGCATGAAGAACGCGGTGATGTAGGGCATCATGCACGGGACGGTGTTCGCGCTGTTGGCGGCGAGGTCCTCGATCTGGTCCTCCGGCACGCCCAGGTGGTAGAGCCATTCCTCGCAGATTTCCTTGCCGGTGCACTCGCGCATGGGCTTCTTCACGTAGTTGCCGGGCTTGTCGGTGAACAGGCTGTACACCCAGACGCACACCTGGCCTTCGCGCTGGGCGCGGAACTGAGGCTGGCGGTTGATGGTCCAGCTGAGCAGCCAGTTGGAGTCCTCGACCGACACGATGCCGCCGGTCACGACGTTGCCCGAAAGCGGGCCGCGCTTGCAGATGGCCTCGATGTAGGGGAGGATGCGGTCGTCCAGCGTGGTGACGGTCGCGCTTTCCCAGTTGCTGAGCTCGGGGCTGCTGCAGAACTTCTCGGGATGCCCGAACGCGGGGCTCTGCTTGGCGATGCGCTTCCACAGGTCCCAGCCGTCGCCGGGAACCAGTTCGGGCTCGAAGCGCGCGGGGGTGTCCTGGCTTCCGAACGAGGAATGCGCCACGCAGCTGCCCGGCGTGATGAACACGAGGTCGTCCTCGCTCAGGCGGATGGTCTCCTCGGTGCCGGACGGCGCGTCGTTGTCGCTTCCCGGCAGCCCCTCCGCGGCATCGACGACGCTCTGCGCCTCGCCGCGCACCAGCGTGATCTCGGTGGCTACCTTCCTGAAGTCGTCCTTCGCGTCGCTGCACGAGAACCCGACGTCGGTGACGTGCGTGTTGAACTGGAAGTCGACGCCGCGGGCCTTCAGGTAGTTCTCCAGCGGCAGGATCATCGACTCGTACTGGTTGTAGCGCGTGAAGCGCAGGGCGCTGAAGTCGGGCAGGCCGCCGAGGTGGTGCACGAAGCGCGTGACGTAGCGCTTCATCTCGAGCGCGCTGTGCCAGTTCTCGAAGGCGAACATGGTGCGCCAGTACAGCCAGAAGTTGGACTTCAGCACCTCGTCCGAGAAGTACTCGGTGATCTTCTTGTCCTGCAGCTGCTCTTCCGGCGTGAAGAACAGGTTCATGATCTCCATGCAGGCCTTGTCGGACAGGTTGAATTTGTTGTCGGTGCGCGCGTCCTTGCCGCGGTCAACCGTAGCGCGGCACAGCGAGTAGTTCGGGTCGCGCTTGTTGAGCCAGTAGTAATAGTCCAGCACGCTCACGCTCTCGTCCTCGATGGAGGGCACGTCGCGGTAGACGTCCCACATGACCTCGAAATGGTTGTCCATCTCGCGGCCGCCGCGCATGGTGTAGCCCAGCTGCGCGTAGTCCCAGCCGTCGCAGGCGCCGCCTGCGCGCGGGTCGCGCTCGAGGATGTGGATGTTCTTGCCGGGCATCTGCGCGTCGCGCACCAGGAAGAATGCGGCGGTGAGCCCTGCAAGGCCCGAGCCGACGATGTATGCGTGCCTGCCTTCGACCCCTTCGGGCTTCATCGGGTGGGCGAATGCCTCGTAGTTGCCGCTTGAGTAGTACATGGTGCCTCTTCTCCGTTTCGATAGCGTTCGGGCCGCTTGGGCCGTTTGCGCTGGTGTGGTTGCTGGCGTGCGCGAAGGCTAGATGCCTTCGATCTGGGCGGCGACGGATGCCGGCAGCACGATGCCCTCGACGGTCATGGCGACGCCGCGCATCAGCAGGAAGATGCCCAGGAAGACGACGAAGGACTCGGGCATGGCGATGAACATGATGCCGCACAGCAGCCCGACGACCCCGGTGGCCAGAAGCCAGCCCCAGCTGGAGAACGTGCCCCGGATGCCGATCGCCGTGATGATGGCGAAGACGCTGTAGCAGATGACGAAGATGCCTGCGAGCCACGGCAGCATGGCCGCGGTGGCCACGGGGTAGATGACGAACAGCATGCCCAGCACCACGTCGCAGATGCCGTTGGCGATCAGCCAGCCTGCTCCCGGCGTGCCGCTGACCTGGCCGTACGACACGAAGTCGGCCACGCCCGCCACGATCAGGACGGCGCCGGCCATGATGGCGATCGACACCAGGGACGCTCCCGGCCACGCCATGACCATGATTCCCATGATGAAGACGAGCACGCCGCCTACGATGAGTGCCCAGTCGTGCTTCCTGCGTATCGCGTTCGTTCCGTGCATGATGACTCCCTTCGTCAGAGGTTTTCGATTCATCCCCTGTTGTACGGGCAAAGAGGACGCTGCGACGCGCGAGCGGGCTTGCGTTGACGTTCCGACACGAACCAGTAAGGGGCGCGTCTCCCATGCCGCCGCCTTGGCGGGTCGCCGTCTTGTAAAATGGTCGAATCGACCCAGACGCCGGCAGGCCGGCATTCGAAAGGCGCAAGCTGCCGTGACGCAGAACGACAGGCAACAAACGAGCGAGGCGAAAAGCCCCAAGGGGGCCGCCAGGTCCGCAGGCGCGGCGGCAAAGGGGCGTGCCGGGGGCGCGTCCGGGAGGGACCGCCGCAAGTGCAGCCACCGCATCGATCTGGAGTCGGCTTCTGCGGTGAAGCGGCAGACCTTCTACGCCTTGGAGAATCCCAAGAAGGCGAAGCTGCCGGCGCGCATCGTCGGATACGCGCTGTTCGTCCTGATCGTCGCGAACGCGGTCGTCGTGTTCGTCTCTTCGCAGCCCGGTCTCGATGCCGGCGTCGCTGGCTTCGTGGACGCGTTCTACACCTTCTCCACGGTGTGCTTCCTGGTGGAGTACGCCGCACGCCTCTGGATAGCCGACCTGGCGTTCGGCGACTGCTCGCGGCCCATGGCGCGTCTGAAGTACGCCTTCTCGCCGCTGGGCGTCATCGACTTCCTGTCGTTTGCGCCCAATGTCGTCGCGTGGTTCATTCCCATGACGCCCCTGCTGCGCACGCTGGTCAACATCGTCAGGCTGGTGCGCCTGGTCAAGATATCGCGCTACATGCGCGGGTTGCGCGCCATCGGGCGCGTGCTGCAGAAGCGGCGCCACGAGATAGTCGCGGCGTTCCTGGTTCTGTTCCTGCTGATCATCGTGGCCAGCGTGGTGATGTACGAGATCGAGAACCCCGCGCAGCCCCAGAAGTTCGACAGCCTGCTGTCGGGCATATACTGGGCCGTCACCACCATCACTGCCACGGGCTACGGCGATCTGGTCCCTATCACGCCGGCCGGGCGTATCGTGGGGTCGGTCATCATGTTCTTGTCCGTGGCGCTCGTGGCCATCCCCGGCGGCATCTTCTCCGCCGGTTTCGTGGCCGAGTTCCAGAACGCCAACTACCGCAAGATCGAGCGCGACATCAAGAGCACCGCAGGCAAGACGGCCGCCGGCGCGGCAAGGGATGCGACGGCCGAGGACGGCGCGGAAGAGGCAGCGGCCAAGGAGGCCGCAGGTGCAGGCACGGGTGCTGGTGCTTCCGCCGACGGCGACGCCAATGACGGCGAGCGGAAGGCGAGGCGGTGATGCAGTTTCTCATTTCGTTCCTGGAGGGCATCATCACGTTCGTGTCGCCGTGCCTTCTGCCCATGATTCCCATCTACGTGACGTACTTCGCGGCAGGCGAAGAGCAGCGCACGCCGGTGGTGCTGCGCAACGCGCTGGGGTTCGTGCTGGGCTTCACGGCCGTGTTCGTCGCCATGGGCGCGCTGGCCGGCACGCTGGGGTCGTTCCTGGTGGCGCACCGCATCGCGCTCGACGCGGTGTGCGGCGCGGTGGTCGTGCTCTTCGGCCTGTACTTCCTGGGCTTCATCAAGGTCGACCTCTTCAAGGGGATGGGATCGGGCCCGGGGGAGAGGCGGCTGGGCTTCTTTTCGTCGCTGCTGTTCGGTGTCGTGTTCTCCATCGGATGGACGCCGTGCGTGGGCGCGTTTCTCGGGTCGGCGCTCATGCTGGCGTCGCAGCAGGCTTCGGCGGTGACCGGCGTGCTGATGCTGCTGTGCTATTCGGCGGGGCTGGGCATTCCCTTCGTGGCCAGCGCGCTGCTCATCGACAAGCTGAAGGGCGCGTTCGACGCGATCAAGCGGAACTACGACGTCATCACGAAGGTCTGCGGCTGGCTGCTGGTCGCTATCGGCGTGCTGATGGCGACGGGGCTGCTGGGCCGGCTCCTGACGTTGTTGAGCTAGATGTTTCGGAAAGGTTGGCCTTTGCATGGCTGAGGAATCGAACTACACGAAGAACTATGCGGCAAGCGCCGACGAGCAGGCTTCGCAGGCGAAGGCCAGGCAGCAGAAGCCGGGCAAGCGCGACGCTGCAAAGGCGAAGGCGAAGGGGCGCAGCGCCGCGCAGGCGAAGGTGAAGGCCGCCTCGGAAGGCGCGGGCGGCGCGTCTGCGGCTGCGTCGAAGAAGGGCCTGGTCGTCGGCATCGTCGTGCTGGTCGTCGTAATCGTCGTGGCGGCCGTGGCGTACAACGTGCTTGCGCCGGGCGCCCAGCCGCAGTCGCTGCAGACGCAGGGCGAAACCACCCAGCGTGTGGGCGACGGAACGGGCGAGTCGGGCCCGGATGGGGCTGCCGGTTCGACAGATGGTGCCGGCGGTGCTTCGGGCGAGGATGCCGACGCCGGCAAGACGGCCGCCCCCGACTTCGAGATGACTGCCGTCGACGGGGGGAAGGTGTCGCTGGACGACCTGAAGGGCAAGCCGGTGGTGCTGAACTTCTGGGCCAGCACGTGCGGCCCGTGCAAGATGGAAATGCCCGAGTTCCAGGCCGCCTACGAGCAGTACGGCGATCAGCTGCAGTTCGTCATGCTGAACGTGCCCGACTTCAACGGCGAGACGCGCGAGCGGGCGCTGCAGCTCGTGGAGCAGAGCGGCTACACCTTCCCGGTCTATTTCGACGACACGACGCAGGGGCAGGTGCTCTATGGCATCACGTCCATACCGCAGACGTATTTCATCAACGCCGACGGCACGGTGGAGGCCTATGCGTCGGGCGCCATCGACGCGTCCACGCTCGAGCGCGGAATCGAGATGGTCCTGGCGTAGCAGGGCATGACGGCGAGGCTAAAAGTTGGCATCGGGCGACAATGGGGCCGGGCCACTTCGCCCCGCCGCCCGATGCGCGAAAGCGAACGTCTTCCGACGCGCCCTACTTCCTCAGGGCGGCGACGAAGCGTACCGGCACGGGAATCTCGTAGAACAGCCAGCGCTGCAGGCCATGCGCGGCGAACTGCAGCGATGCGAGCGCCAGGCATATGCCCATGGCCACAAGGCTCCCGTTCGGGGCGAACAGGGAATCCGTGCCGACCGTTTCGGGCGAGGCGATCGCGTGGATGGCGGCCACGGCGCAGAAGATGCACGTCATGACGACGGCCATGCCCTCGACGGTCCATGCCTTTCGCAGCATCGGCTGCAGCTTGTCGTAGTTGGCAAGCGTCAGGGGTATGCGCTCGTCGCTGGCCTCCGCCATGGCGGCCAGCCGCACGCGCCTGAGGCGGTGCGAGGCCACGTCGAGGGCGAACGCGGCGATTTGGGCTGCGCACAGCGTGGCGAGCCTTGCGGCGAATAACGCCGGTTCGACGATGCTTGTCGCAGACGGCGCAGCTCCCAGCCCCTCGAGCGCCAGGCTGCAGAAGAGGCACAGCAGCACCACGCCCGATCCTGCGCCGCACGCGGCCGCAACCAGCTCCAGAAGGCCTTCGACGCCTGTCCAGGCCGGGCGCGTGGACACGTGGTATGCGCGCGTTATCACGAACAGCAGCGCGACGCCGGACGTCGCCGCGAGTCCTTCGCCGGCAACGAGCACGGCATCGTCGGGCAGCAGGCATCCCAAGAGCCAGGCTGCGTCGAACAGCCAGAAGGCCGCAACGGCCACGATCTCGCGCGACAGCCACGAGGACGAGAGGTGGCGCAGCGAAAAGGGGGCGCGCAGCGGCTTGGCGAGGTGGAACACCGAGGCCAGCATGCCGACGGTGGCAAGCGAAAGCGACGCTGCGGCCAGAAGGCATGCGGCGACGCCGGGCGTCCGGAAGCCCAACAGCGCGGCCAGCGCGGCGATGCCGACGGCTGCTGGCATGCACAGCGTGAAGGCGATCAGCGGCGCCTCGCTGTGCTTCTTCTCGTTCAGGGGGATGGACATGGTTTCGGCGTCGAGGCTGCTCGGGCGCATCCGTGTGGCTGCGCGCGTGCCACGGACGCGCCCGAGCGTTTCGGGCTAGAGGAGCCTGCGTGCGGCGCCCAGGCGCCGGGCGGCCGACTCGCGCACGGTGCCCTCGACCTCGTCGACGGTTGCCAACGTGATGGCTCCTCCGCAGCAGGTCTCCACGCAGGCGGGCTTCTTGCCGGCGCGCAGCCGGTCGATGCACATGTCGCACTTCTGCATCAGGCCGTCGCGGTCGAACTGCGGAGCGCCGAACTCGCATGCCCACGAGCAGTAGCGGCACCCGATGCATTTGCTGCGATCGACCAGCACGGCCCCGAACTCGTGGTCGCGATAGATGGCCTTCGCGGGACATACCGACATGCATGCCGCGTCCCCGCAGTGCATGCATGCCATGGACACGTATTGGATCGATCCGCTGCCGTCGTCGCCTGCCGGCTTCTCAAGCGCCACCACCTGGCGATAGCGGGGGCCTGAGGCGCCGGGCTCTTCCTGGGCGTGGGGCCTCAGCTGGTGTTCCGCCTTGCAGGCCACTTCGCAGGCGAAGCACTCGGCGCAGCGGTCTACGTTGAAATGGAAAGCGTGCTGCATGTCGATCACTTCCTAAAGCTTCTCGATGCGGCCGAGGCACATCGTGTAGTTGGCTTGGCTCGAGATGGGGTCGAGCGCCTCGTCGATGCCGAGCTCGTTGTAGTTCGCGCCGGCCCATCCTCCGGGCACGTACAGGCAGTCCCTCCTGACGATGACGGTCGGCGTGGCCTTGATCTCGATCGACCCGCGCGGCGACGACACCTTCACGAGGTCGCCTTCGTCGATGCCGAGCTCGGCGGCCACCTCGGCATTGATCCACAGGTACGGCTCGGGCTGCATCTCGCGCAGCCAGGGGATCGTGCGGCGTTGTTCGTGGACGAACATGGGGCCGGAGCGCCCGGTGAAGACCACGAAGGGGTACTCGCGGGCCAGCTCGGGTTCGGCGCGCGGCGACTCCGCAGGCTCGATCCACACGGGCAGCGGCGGGAATCCGTTGGCGTCGAGCACCTCGGAGTAGATGTTCACCTTGCCGCCCGGGGCGCGGAAACCGTCCTTCTTGAACTTCTCGTAGGCGATGCTTCCGAAGGGGATGCCGTCGGGGGATTCCTGGAGCTGTTTCAGCGTGATGCCGGAGGGCTTCAGGTCCTCGTCGATGTAGTAGACGATGTCCTCGGTGGGGAACTCGTCGACGTATCCGAGCGCGCGGCCCAGCCCGATCATGATCTGCGTGTCGGGCAGCGCCTCGCCGACGGTCGTGGCCTTCTGGCGCAGCGTGAGGATGGGCAGCCACACGTCGGACTTGAACCATTCGGGCTCGGTGCGCTCGAGGTAGGTGGCGGCGGGCAGCACCAGGTCGGCCAGCTCGGCCGTCTCGCACAGGTAGGGGTCAATCACGCACAGGTAGTCGACGTTCTCGAGTGCGGTGCGCGTGACGTCGGGCTGCGGCTGCGTGACCATGATGTTCGCCCCCTGCAGGATGGCCACCTTCGTCTTCCCCTCGTGCATGCAGCGCAGCACATCAGGCGTGGGCAGCAGTCCCTGGCCCGAGAACAGCAGCGGCCACGAGGAGTCCTCGGGGTTGTACGGCGGCACCGAGAACATCTTCACGGGCCCCTGTGGCTCGAAGTCGGGCAGCACGTGGTCGATCAGCGTGAAGTGCGGGTTGCGGTCGGGGCTCTTCGGCGTGAACACGTCGCAGCCCTTGCGGTCGAGGTGCCCCGTGATGGCGCGCAGGATGGCGACGGCGCGCGTGGTGTGCGTGACGTTCGTGCGGCCCTCGAGCCCGTGTCCGGGAACGAGGCCGGCCCTGGGGGTGGTGGCGTACTCGACGGCCAGGGCCTCGATGTCGGCGGCAGGGACGCCGGTGATTTCCTCGGCCCATGCGGGCGTGTAGGCCACGCCGTTGGCGTTCTCGCCGCGCACGTGGGCGGCGAGGCGCTTGAGCCCCGGGTCGTTGGTGTACGTGTCGACGAACTCGCGATCCCAGAGGCCTTGCTCGACGATCGTGTGGATCATGGCCAGCATCATGGCCAGGTCGGTGCCGGGTTCGGGCTGCAGCACGACGTCCGCCGTGGCGCCCAGGTGGAAGTGGAGCGGGTCGACGCATACCAGCTTGGCGCCGCCCTCGCGCGCGTCGTAGATCTTGCGAAGCGAGGGCGCGCACGAGAAGGCGGGCTGCTTGCCCCAGAAGATCAGCAGGTCGGCGTTGGCGTAGTCGCAGTGCGAGGGCATGCCGCCGTAGGTGATGGCCTCGGCCACCGCGCGCGGCACGAAGCACTCCGACGCCCCCATGCCGACCTCGGTGCCCACGCAGTGGGCGAGCCGCTGCGTCATGTCGTAGGTGAAGCCCCAGCCGGGCGCCTGCCCGCGGATGAACGCCACGGACGTGGGTCCGAACTGCTCCTTTGCAGCTTCTATCTTCGACGCTAGCTCGCGCAGCGCCTCGTCCCAGGAGACGCGTTCCCACGTGCCCGCCCCGCGCTCGCCTGTGCGGCGCACGGGATAGAGAAGGCGCCTGGGGTCGTGTGCGATCTGCGGGCCCGCCTGGCCTTTCGAGCAGATGGCGCCGCCGGTTCTGGGGTCGCCGGGAACGCCGGTGACGCGGACGATCTGGTCGCCGTCAACCTCCACGTTGATGCGGCAGCTGTTGTGGCAGCCTCCGCAGACCGACGGGACGGTGCGCCTTCGTTCGTGGGGCCGGGGTTCGTGGATGCCTGGTTCCGCCATGGGGACGCCTTTCGCTCGGCGTGCCAGGGTGCCGATGGCCTCGCAGTGGCACGCGACCTTGAGATTTCGAGGCTGGTGATGCGTCCATCCTAGCAGGCGCAACCGGCGCGGGAAACTTACAATCGCGTGCTTTTGTCAAGTACGGCGGGGGAATTAGGTCGCTTCATGGAACGGAGGATGCCACGAGCGTAGTTGAAAGCCAAAGGAGCCGAGAAATCCACTCGGCGAAGCCGGGTTAGTTCGAGGCGACGACGAGTCGAAGCGAGGGCATCCTCTACCTCATGAAGCATGTCGAAAGCGAACGTCCCCTGTCATGCCAGGCGCGCCAACTCGGCCAGGGCGGCGGGCACGCACATAGCCAGGCGCCTCGAGACCACCTCGGGTGGCTCGTCCATGCCGTTCAGGCACCAGCTGGCAACGAGGCAGTTCGCGGACTCCACGGTGTAGACGATGCAGAAGCGCAGGTCCTCGCCGACGTCGATGCCTTTCGAGAGGATGGTCCACATGAACTCGTTGCAGGGCTTCTCGAGCCGGTGCCTGAGCTCGCGCTTCTTGGGGTCCTTCTCGAAGGCGTTGACCAGGGGCTCGCGTTCCCGGTACAGGAGCTCGAAGAAGCCGTCGAGGCCTTCCTCGAGAGAGAGCGTGCGCCCGATTTCGTAAAGATAGGCCTCTTCGGCGATGGAGAGGTACCAGTAGACGACGTCGAACTTCGACTTGAAGTGCGTGTAGAACGTCTGGCGCGAGACGCCGGCGCCCTCGCAGATCTGCTCGACCGTCATGTCGGCGATGGGGCGCGTGACGGCCCTGAGGATGCGCATCTTCAGCTCGTCGCTGCCGCGGTTCGTTTCGCCCATGGGTGCTCCTGTGACCGTCGCCGTTCGCATGCCTTTATTATGCACGAAACCGCATGCGCCATCGGAGCGCATCAAGCGGCCGGACGGCCAGGTGATGGCGCGTGCGGTGGCGCGTTCTAGCAGTTGCCGACGACCACGTGCGCAAGGTGCTCGCGCGCAACATCCGCCAGCCGGCGCACGTCTTCGGCGGCCGTGGGCTCGGCCGCGGCGAAGCGGTGGCAGGGAAAGAAGCGCGTGAGATGGTACACGATGCCGCCGTCGAGCGAGGCGAGCCAGCGGGCCGCTTCGGCGACCTGGCGCGGGTCGTCGTTGAGCCCCGGCACCACCAGCGTGGTGACCTCCACGTGGCAGCTCTCCGTCCGTGCGAGGGCGGCTATCGTCGACTTCACGCATGCGAGGTCGCCGCCGACGAGGTCGTAGAACTGCTGGGTGAACCCCTTCAGGTCGATGTTGGCCGCGTCGATCAGCGGCAGCAGCTCGGCGATGGGCCCGGGGTTTGCCATGCCGTTCGACACCAGCACGTTCACGAGCCCCGCCTCGTGGGCGAGGAGGCTGCAGTCCCGCACGTACTCGAAGCCGACGAGCGGCTCGTTGTACGTGAAGGCGAGCCCGACGTTGCCGCGCGCGGTCGCGCGCAATGCGGCCTGCACCAGCTCGTCGGGGGTGACTTCGCGCCACGGAACGTCGTTTGCGCCTGCGCAGGCAATCGAGGCGTTCTGGCAGAACCCGCAGTCAAGGTTGCATCCGTACGACCCCACCGAGAGCACCTTCGACCCGCGCATGAAGCGGGCGAGCGGCTTCTTTTCGACGGGGTCGAGCGCGAGCGACGTCACGCGTCCGTAGTTGTCGTCGACCACGCGCCCCTGCCTTGCACGCCGCGCGCGGCAGCGCCCCAGCTCCCCTTCGGCGAGCCGGCAGAGATGCGGGCAGACGTGGCAGGTTGTCGCCGTCGCGTCCACGGCGTTACCGGACTTGCTGTCCACGGCCGTCCTTGCGCGCAGCACCGCCTGCGGTGTGCCGGACGACCTCGAAGCGCTCCAGCTTCGCGTTCTCGTCGGGGGCGATGCCGGCCTTGTTCTTCGCGATGGCTATCTGGTCCATGGCGGTGTCGACGCCCTCCAGGTCGGGAAGCAGCAGTCCGCGGCGCCAGCCGTGCGTCACGATCACGCCGTAGCGCTTGGGGTCAAGCTCGACGAGGTCGTCGACGGGCTCGGACTCGCCCAGCACGTCCACCGAGTATTCCAGGCAGTCCAGCTCGGTGGCGGCAACGGCGGGGAAGCGCGGGTCGGACGTCGCGGCCGACACCGCGTTGGCGACCACCTCTTCGGCAATCGAGCGCCGCTGGGGCTCGATGGTGCCGATGCAGCCGCGCAGCTCGCCGTGTTCGTGCAGGCTGACGAAGACGCCGGCCCTGCGGCGCAGCCATTCCTCGGGCATGCCGCGCGGAATCTCGGGCGTGCGCCCTTCGCGCACGTACGCCTCGACGGTCTCGCGCGCCAGGGCGACCAGCGGGTCGCATCCGTCCTGCGGCTCTTCGCAGGCGGCTTCCTCCTGCGAGCTTGCCGGCGCCACGTCCGCTTCGAAGGCGGCCACCGCATAGCCCACGCCGAACGGCCCTTCGTAGCTGAGGAGTTCAGCGGCGAAGGCGCCTCCCTCGAGTGCGCCCGCCATGATCTGGAACGAGCGCAGGCCGCATTCGGCGGCATCGTCGCAAAGACGCGGGTCAAGCCCGAAGAGCCCGTCGAGGTTGCCGTTCTCGAAGATTGTACAAACGGCTTCGTCGAAGGCGGGGCCGGCGGAATCGAAGCCGTAGGGACCGTCGGGTTTGAGCCTGTGCGACAAATCCCCGCTGGCGACGACGACGCAGCGGCGGCCAAGCTCGTCGGCCGCGCGCGCGATCAGCCGCCCGAGCAGCCGGTGGTCCTCGCTGGGAAGCCCCGACAGGCCCACGCGCACGAAGCGCATGCCGTCCAGGTCGATGGCCTGGCCGAGGAAGTGGAGCGGAACGAACGTGGCGTGGTCGATCTCGGCCGCACCGGCGGGCGCTCCCGCCGCCGGCAGGCCGTGCTGGCCCATGAGATGCGCAAGCTCGTGCGCGAAGGCGACGTCGGTCTGGGTGGCGAGCGTCTCCTGCGGCTGGCCGAACGCGGCCAGCGACCCTGCCTCCGACGGGGCGTCGGACACGAAGAACCCGTCGCGGTAGGCCGGCGCGTGCGGCGAGACTACCACCACCGTGTCGGGCGCGTGCGCCGCGATGCGTCGCGCCACCTCCTGGTAGGCCTCCACCGTGCGCGCGATGGCGGCCTCCTCGCCCCGTCCGACGGCGGGAACGATGAGGGGCGGGTGCGGCGCTGCGTATGCTGAGACGATTCCCATGGCTGCCTCCTCTGCATAGACTGCCTGATTCATAGCACATCGGCATGCCGTCGCCCGATGTGGGGGCGCGATTGTAACGAACGCTTTGACTTGCGCCGTCCGGTGACGGAGGGCCGGCCGGGATCGTGCTTCGCCAAGGGCTGCGAAAGCCGACGAGGGGAACGGTCCGTGCGACGGCGCAGGGTGACGGTTTGGTGTAATTGCGCCCGCGCAGGTGCATGGCGCGCCGCATTCCCGCCTAGAATGGCGACGAGCGAAAGGCATCGACGCCGACATGCCGGGCGTCCCGACGGGCGTCCGGCAGGCTTTCCGGCGCGTTGGGGCGCCGGAAGAGACATGGGAAAGAGGCAGACATGACGGAATCCACGAACGCGATACACAGCTTGAAGAAGGCGGCGAACTACACCAAGCTCGCCATGCGCAAGGAGGGCCCCCGCAGCTTCAAGCGCGGGCAGGGGGCGCTGATCAAGGTGATCTACCGGTTCGGCGACGGGCGACTGGACAAGGACGCCGCCAAGAAGACGCTGGGCTGGCGCGGGTGCGACGTGCGGGACGTCGCCACGAAGGCCGCCGACAACGGGTATCTCACCATCGAGAAGCCCGAGGACGGCTTCGTGATGACGCTCACCGAAATGGGCACCGAGGTGGTCAAGAAGAGGCTCGAGGCCGAAGACAAGGCCGCCGACGAGGTGCTGGGCGCGCTGACCGACGCCGAGAAGAAGAAGCTGGTCGAGCTGTGCGGCAAGATCAGCCAGAAGGCCGAGGAGATGGGCGTCGACTATTCCCGCATCCAGAAGAAGCGCGGCAAGCGGTGCGGCAAGAAGGAGTCATGCCACGGCGGCCATGGGCACGGCTGCGGCAAGAAGGGCCGCGGACATGGATGCGGCCATGAACACGGCGCCCATCGCGACGCCCCCAAGTACGTCTTCGTGTTCGAGGACGGCGCGGGTTCCGAACACGGCCATCGCTCCTGCCACGGCGGCCATGGGCCGCATGACTGCAAACGCCACGGAAAGCATTAGCCGCCAGCGCCGAAAACGCCGGCGGCTTGCCGCCGGGCCGCTACGCCAGAGCCGCTCCGTCTTCCTGCGGGAAGGCGGAGCGTTTTGCGTCCAGGCGGCGGTTCCTGAGGTACACCCACCAGTTCACCAGCAGGAAGGCGAGGTTCAGGTAGTAGACCGCCAAGACCCAGCTTCCGGGGTCGGCGATGGTCTTCGCGGCTATGCCGGCCGCGTAGCCTGCCGTGATGAGCGCCAGGAACTGCCAGCTGGTGCCGCGCGCCGTGTGTGCCCTGTAGCTCTTGTATGCGTTCATCGGCCAGGACAGGCCGAAACATGCCAACATCACCGCTTCCAGCACGTATGCCATGAGAATCCTCCTTGCGCAGCCCGCCGCCGTCTTGCAGCGTGGGCGCCTCCGTGTTGCGCTCACGATTCTAGGACTCGAAAACGATTGATTCCAATACTGATATAATTGCAAAACAATAACTAATTATTATTGATATCGTAGTCAGGTGACTTCATGGAACTGCAGCAGCTGAGGTATTTCCTCGACATCGCGCAGACGCAGAACATGACCGCAAGCGCGAAGAGGATGAGCGTTGCCCAGCCTGCCTTGAGCCACAGCATGAAGAAGCTGGAGGCGGAGCTCGGCTGCCAGCTGTTCGACCGCGTGGGCAGAAACATCCGGCTCTCGCGCGCCGGCGCATACCTTGCCGGGCGGCTGCGGCCCGTCATGGCGGCGCTGGACGGGCTGCCCGAGCAGGTGTTCGCCTATGCGCACGGCGAGCAGCAGGCCATCGACGTGGGCATGTACTCGGCGTCGAGGCTGGTGGTGGAGGCCATCGCGCAGTACCGGGAGCGCTGCCCGCAGGCGAAGTTCCGCATCTCGCAGGCGGCCGACGAGGGCGGCCACGACGTGACGGTGCGCACGGTCGGGCCCGTGGGCGCCCCGACGTGGCGCCTTGCCGAGGAGCGCGTGTTCCGCGAGCGCATCGGCCTTGCCGTCCCTGCCTCGATGGAGGCGTCCGGCCCGCTTCCGCTCGACAGGGTGCGCGGCGAGCAGTTCGTGCTGCTCGCCGGATCGAAGGGCTTCAGGCGCGTCTGCGACGAACTGTGCGCGGCGAGGGGGTTCGTCATGCGCAACGCCATCGAAAGCGACAGCCCCGACGCGGTGCGCAGGCTTATCGGGCTGGGCATGGGCGTGGGATTCTGGCCCGAGCGCAGCTGGGGGACGCTCGAGGGCGGCCATGCGCGATTCGTGCCCCTTGCCGACGACGGGTTCGTGCGCAGCATCGCCGTGGGGACGTCGGCGGACGGCGCGGCTTCGTCGCCCTCCCGCGATTTCTTCGAGTTTCTTGCCGCGTTCATGGAGCGCACGTTCCTCGGCGGCCTATAATTGAGCCTTCACGATTCCCGAAGGAGCTCCATGCCGTCCACCAAGCCCTCCAGTGCCAGTACTCTCGCCAACTCCGTCCTGGTGTTCGTGGCGGGGTCGAGCTATGGGTTCATCGTGCCGGTCATCAAGGGGGCGGCCGAGGTGGGCATCTACCCGGCGTCGTTTCTGCCCATACAGTACCTCGTCTCGTTCGTGGCGTTGCTCGCGGTCATGCTCGTACGTCGCGTCCCTTGGGGCGCGCCGCGCACGTTCCTCCCGCTTGCCCTGCTGGGGCTGTTTACCGGCGGCACGTCCATCTGCTACTACAACGCCGTCACCCTGCTTCCCAGCTCGGCGGCGCTGACGCTGCTGTTCCAGTACATCTGGGTGAGCGTGCTGATCGAATGCGTGCACAAGCGCAAGCTCCCCACCGCGTCCAGCGTCGTGGCCATCGTCGTCGTGCTGGTGGGAACCGTGTTCGCCACGGGCATGCTTGACGGAGCCGCGCAGCCGCTCGACCCGGTCGGGGTGGCCTTCGGCCTGGGGTCGGCGGTGTGCTATGCGCTGTTCCTGTACCTGTCGGGGACGCTGGGAACCGACAAGCCGGCGGTGCTGCGCACCACGATGCTGGCTGCGGGAGGGCTGGCGGTCACCTCGTTGGCGAATCCCGCCGCCTACGTGATCTCGCTGCCCGACCCGGCCACATGGCCGTACGGCGTGGGTCTGGCGGTGCTCGGCATCCTTCTGCCCACGACCATCATCAACTTCGCCAGCCCGCACCTTTCCGCCGGCATGGTCTCCATCATGGCGTCGAGCGAGCTGCCCGTGGGCATCCTCGCCGCATGGGCGATCGTCGGCGACGTTCCTACCCCGCTGGTGATCTTCGGCGCGATCCTGGTGCTCGCGGGCATCCTGTGCAAGCAGGTGCCGACCATCCTGCAGCGCGCAAAGACGTAGGGCCTCGGCGCCCGAACGGCTGCGGCCGGCCGAGGCCTCGGCCGCGCTAGCGCAACCTTCCCAGCGGCGTGGTGTTGGGGCACCTTCCGCCTTCCAGAACGAAGGAGATGCGCTCGTCGAGCCGCTCCGTGCTCACGAGCTCGTCGAACAGCGGCGTCTTCGTCCCGTTGCTCACGAGCACGGTGTAGGGGAGCGCGGCGACGGCGAACATGATCCGCAGCCCGCGCTGCTCGTCGACGTCGGCGGTGCAGAACTTGACCCGTCCGGCGTACGTGTCCGACAGCGCCTCCAGCGCGTCGACCATCTTCCCGCAGAGGTCGCACCAGCCCGCGGTGAAGCCGATGACGCAGGGGACGTCGCTGTTCGCGACCTCGTCCATGAAGTTCTCGTCGGTAATCCGGTGAAGCATGACCCCTCCTTCGTCTCCCGCCCCGCGGCGGTGCATTGCCCTCAGGTGCCATTGTGCGGAAGTCCGTGCGTTTTGTCCAAGGGCATCCCGCAGCCCCGCCGCGCGGACCGTCCAGTGGCCAAGGCGTTTCGCTCGATAACGTGTTGATTGGCGCGCCTGCTGCCGTTATGGAAGGTGAGGGGTTATATTGTTAACGTGAGCAGAAATCGCTACATAGCAATTTTCGCCATATCGATCGCCCTCGTGATCGCCGCCGTGTGCGTCTACATGGACCAGCTTTCGTCCACGGTGTCGAAGAACCTCATGACCACGGTGGACGAGATCTCGCGTCACGACGTGGAGTCCATCGAGGCCGCCCTGGACAATTCCTACTCGCGCCTCGACGCGGTCGCGAAGCGCATGGACGTCTACGACGTGCAGACCATGGCCGAGGTGCAGGAGCAGCTGAACCTGGAATCGGCCTCGTCGTCGGTGTTCAACGCGATCTACCTGCTCGACGCCGAAGGCGTGCTTTACAGCAGCTCTTATGTCAAGTTCGAGCCGGACGAGCATTCCTACGACGAGATGTGGAGGGACGGCCGCGACCACTCCGTCATGCTCTACGACGACGCCAACGGCAGGCTGGAGACGACGAAGGAGTCGCTGATCTACGGCATCAAGCTCCACGACGCGGAGTTCGCGGGGCGCCGGTTCGTCGCCATGCTCGGGCGCAGCGACGTGTCGAACATCCGGGATCAGCTGCTCATCGAGAGCTTCGACGACCAGGGCATATCCAGCGTCGTCAACTCGCAGGGATACTACATCGTGAGCGCGTCCCCCGCCACCGACCTCACCGGGCGCGACAACTTCTACGACATGCTCGACGGCGGCTACATCGAGGACGGCGTCACCGTCGAGGACGTGCGGCGCAACATATCCGAGGGCAAGAGCTTCGTCATCAACTGCACCCGCTCCGACGGCGAGCGCCTGGTGCTCAGCTTCGCCCCGGTCGAAGGCACGGCGTGGTCGTTCATCCTCGCGGTGCCGGCGCACGTCTTCGAGGAGCGCTTCGCCCCCTTCATCATGCTGACGGCGGCCATGCTCGTCGCCGTCGTCATCGTGCTGATCATCATGATGTCGGTGCTGTACCGCTTCATGAAGAGGTCGGTCTCGGCCAACGCCGAAGCGGCCGCCCGCGCGGAGTTCCTCTCCAACATGAGCCACGAGATCCGCACGCCGCTCAACGGCATCATCGGGCTCAACCACCTGATGGAGCACAACCTGGACGACCGCGACGCCATGGAAGGCTACGTCCGCAAGCTCGACAAGGCCGCCCAGTACCTGCTCGCGCTCGTCAACGACATCCTGGACGTGTCGAAGCTGCAGGCGGGCAAGGTGACGCTCAACCACGAGCCGTTCGACCTGTACAACGTGATGGAGAACGTCTGCGAGATGCAGCGCGAGCCCATCCGCGAGCGCGGCATCGTGTTCGACATGCAGGCGCGCGACCTTCCGTACCCCTATCTCGTCGGAGACGAGACGCGCCTGAGCCAGGTGCTTATGAACATCCTCTCGAACGCGGTCAAGTTCACGCCCGAAGGGGGAAGCATCACCTTCAGGGCCACCCAGCAGCTGGTGGTGGCCGCGCAGGAAGTGAACACGGTGATCACCATCCGCGACACCGGATGCGGCATGACGCCGGAGTTCCGGCGCAGCATCTTCGACGCCTTCACGCAGGAGCGCAACTCCAACGCCGACTCGCAGAAGGGAACGGGGCTCGGCATGGCGATCAGCCACATGCTCGTGTGCCAAATGGGCGGAACGCTGGCCGTCGAAAGCGAGCTGGGGGAGGGGTCGTGCTTCACCGTGGACGTCACGTTGCCGCTCGACCAGCGCCGCATCGGCGAGCTGCCCCACGAGACGTCGAACGCCACCGCGCTTCCCGAAGACATCTTCGAGGGCGTCGAGGGCTTCGAAGGGGCTTCCCCGCGCACCTGTCCTGACGACGCGGAGGAGCGCCAGGGGCGGCCTGCCGAGCAGGTCAACCTGCTGGTGGCCGAGGACAACGAGCTCAATTCCGACATCCTCACCGCCATACTGGGCAGGGAGGGCTACAACGTCACGCTCGCCGTCAACGGCCAGGAGGCCGCAAACGCGTTCGGGCAGTCCGAGATCGGCCACTTCGACGCCATCCTCATGGATGCGCAGATGCCGGTGATGGACGGCTACGAGGCGTCGCGTGCCATCCGCGGCATGAGGCGCCCCGACGCGAAAACAGTCCGCATCTTCGCGTGCACGGCGTCCGCCTTCGCCGAGGACCGCAAGCGTGCGCTCGACGCCGGCATGGACGACTTCCTCGCAAAGCCGCTCGACGTGCCGGTGATGCTGAAAAAGCTGGAGGAGCTGAGGAGGGGTCTGGACCGATGAGGGAACGCGGAGGAATTCTGCATGCGAAGCCGTTCTTGCTGGCTGCCTGCGCCCTGGCGCTTGCGGCATGCGGCTTTCTCGCCAGCGGGTGCTCCCAGCCCGAAGACGCCAAGACCCATCTGCTGGTCAAGGTCCCGCGCACGGGGCACGACGTCGTGTTCGACGAGTCGATGACGCAGATCGACCAGGTGATCGAGCGCCTTGCCAGGGACTTCGAGGCCTCCTATGACAAGGCCGACGTCGAAATCGAGATCGAGGTGTTCGAGCAGAACCAGTACGACAGCGCCATCGAGGACACCTTCGACACGCCCGGCTCGCCCGACGTGCTGTACGGGGACTACTTCAACATGTCGACCTACATTCACACAGGCCGCGTGGTGCCGCTCGACGACGTGGTGCACGGCGGCGTGCGCGACGGGGTCTACGAATACCTTTGGGACATGAGCACCGTCGGCGGCAAGGTGTACATGATGCCCTACCTTGCCCGGCAGAACGTGCTCGCCTACAACAAGGCGATGTTCCAGGCGGCGGGCCTCGAGGACCACATCGCCGAGGGCCGCATAACGTCGTGGAGCATCGAGGAGTGGACGCACGTCCTCGACGCGCTTGCCGCGTCGCTGCCCGACGGCTCTTTCCCGATGATGATGTACGCGGGAAGCTCCCAGGGCGACACGCACATCATGACGCTGCTGCGCTCCGCCGGGTCCGACTTCTTCGACGAGGACGGCCGCTTCGCCCTTTCCACCCCCGAAGGCGTCGAGGCGCTGCGCTGGCTGCAGGACGGCGTGGGCCGCGGGTGGTTCCCGCCCCACAGCGAGAACCTCGAGATCGAGGACTGCTCGAGCCTGTTCCGCGGAGGGCAGCTGGCCATCTACATGGTCAACAACGCCAGCATCGGGCGGTACGGCGACACCGTCGGGCTGGTGAACTTCCCCGGCCCCGACGAGGACGGGTGCGCGACCACGTTCGTGTCCGGCTTCGAGGTGTTCGACAACGGCGACCCTGCGAAGGTGCAGATCGCCAAGGACTTCCTGTCGCACGTGTACGCCAGCGAGGAGCTGATGAGCTACGCCGCCGGCACGATGCCCGCATCCATCGCCGTGGCCGAGAAGTACCGCGGCGACATCGACCAGTTCGATCTGTTCCTGCAGAACCAGGGCAACGTTGTCGACTTCACCGGCAGCAACCCCGACACCCGCGCGGTGCGCGAGGTCTTCTACCTTTGCATCCACGACCTGCTCATGGGGGAGACGACGCCCGAAGAGACCGCGCGTCGCATCGACGAGCTGTGCAACAAGGCCATCGACGAGGGCGTGGCCGCCTCGAAGCTGCACGAGTAGGGCGCGCGCCGCGCAGGCGGCCGTCCGCTTTGGCACATGCAGCCCCCGTTCGGCCCGCGGATGCCCCTCTCGTCCGCCTTCTGCGGAAAATCCTTGCCAAAGCCGCGCCCAAGGCGCATAATCGTCGCGTTCAATTTCTGTGATGCCTTCGGAATGCCCATCCGCAGACCGGAGGCGGAGAAGACTCTGGAGAACTCTTAAGTGAGTGCCGAAGGTGCAAGGCGGATTCTCGGTGTTGTCAGCACCATCAACAGCTACCTGTCAAACTACATTCTGATCATCCTGCTGCTGGGCATGGGCATCTGGTTCACCATCAGGACCAGGTTCATCCAGTTCAGGTGCTTCGGCGAGGGCTGGCGCCGCCTGTTCGGCGACTTCTCGCTGCGCGGCGGCGACCAGGGCGGTGCGATGACGTCGTTCCAGGCGCTGGCCACGGCCGTCGCCGCCCAGGTGGGCACCGGCAACGTGGTGGGCGCGTGCGGCGCGATCATCATCGGCGGCCCCGGCGCTATCTTCTGGATGTGGATCATCGCCCTTCTGGGCATGGCCACCAACTACGCCGAGGCGGTCATGGCGCAGAAGACCCGCGTGGTCGACGCGGACGGCACCGTGCACGGCGGCCCGGTGTACTACATCACCACGGCCTTCAAGGGC
>CAJUSL010000013.1 GCA_910589135.1 uncultured Eggerthellaceae bacterium | reverse complement strand
TCGCGGTGGGCGTGGGGTTCAACGCTTTCCCCGAGGCGCTGGCGCAGTTCCCGTTCTGGGTGTCCATGTTCCTGTGCGGCTTGCCCGGAACCGCGTTCGTGGGCGTGATCTTGAACCTGGTTCTGCCGGGGCGCAGCACGTCGGCGAGCTGGGACGACGAGGTCGCCGAGGCGGAAGTGGAGCTGGTGCGGAAGGAGGACGAGCTGCTGACGGAATGAGCCGCTGTGCGGGCGGGGCGGCCGAAGCGGTTTTCGCCCTCGACGATGCCGAAGCCGCTCGCTATTGAGTCGGCCTTCTGGGTGCTGCTCTAAAGGGGAGTCTGCTAGGTGGCCGTTATGGACAACTCGAAGCCGAGCGCCTTTATGACCTTGCGCACGGTGTCGAAGGATGGGTTGCCGGTGGGGGAGAGCGACTTGTAAAGCCCATCGCGGGTGACGCCTGTTTCTTTGGCGAGCTGCGTCATTCCCTTCGCCCGAGCAATGTCGCCCAAGGCGGCGACCAGCACGGAGGCATCGCCGTCCTCAAGGGCAGCATTCAGGTAGGCCGTGACGCCCTCCTCGCTGGAGAGGAATTCGGAAGCATCCCATTTCGTTGCCTTTTTCATTGCTGTTCCTCGCTCACTCGTATTTGGCGTTTAGCCTTCTCGCCTTCGATATGTCTCGCTTTTGCGACGACTTGTCGCCTGCCATCAAGAACAATACGACTGTTTCGCCGCGTATCGAATAGTAGACCCTGTAGCCCGGGCCGTAGTCGATGCGCAACTCGTATATTCCGTCGTTCAGCCGTTGTCGCTCGAAAAACAAGGTCGCGCATGGCCCTTGCTGGTCGCCTTCGTCCCGATCCGTTCGCGCTACAATCGAGATATGAATGTGGAAAACGACAGCAAACGCAACGCTGCGGACGCTCCCTTGTTGCAGCTGCGCAACGCCCAGGTGCGCCGCGCGGGCAAGATTATCCTCGACGTCGACGACTTCTCGATTGCGGAAGGCGAGTCCATCGCCATCCTCGGCCCCAACGGCTCGGGCAAGTCGACGTTCGTCAGCCTGGTCACGCGCGAGGTGTTCCCGCTCCATCGGGACGAGCCCCCCGTCGTGTTCCGCGGCGACCCGCGCATGACGCTGGCCGACGCCAAGGCCTGCACGGGCGTCGTGTCGTCCACCATGCAGGACCAGATTCGCGTGCATCTTCCAGCGGACGAGGTGGTGGTCGGCGGCTTGTTCGGGTCGCTCGGCGTGCCGCCCAGGCGCAAACCCACCGATCGGCAAATGGCTATGGCCCGCGACGTCATGGAGGGCCTCGGCATTGCCGATTTGGCCAAGCGCGACATCCTGACGCTGTCCACCGGGCAGGCGCGGCGCGTGCTTGTTGCGCGCGCCTTGGTCAACGATCCGGACGTGCTCGTGTTCGACGAGCCCTGCTCGGGCCTCGACCCCGAAGGCATGTACTATGTGCGCCAGACCATCAGCAGGCTTGCGGGCAGCGGCCGCGCGATTATTCTGGTCACGCACTACCTCGAGGACGTCGTCCCGGAAATCGGGCGCGTCGTGCTTCTGAAGGATGGTCGCATCCAGGCGGCCGGCCACAAGGAAGAGGTGCTGACCAGCGACAGCATCACGCGCTTGTTCGACGTGCCCATCCATGTCGTCGAAAACGCCGGCGCTTATTACATGCAGTTCGAACGATAGCGAATTCGCCAGTCGTCAGCGCAAAGCCTCCGGCCTCGCTTTTCATATATGGAGACGGCCTTATTGTTCATATGTGTTCATATATCCATATAATGCGTAAGGCATTCGGGATGAATTTTGCAAACAGCGAGACAAACGCGCACTCGCAAGGCGTCATCGTCTGGGGAATTATGCGCCTCTCTGGCGCGGGCGGAAGGTATGACATAAGATGGCTTGCGAAGTTTGCATGGCTTAGGTGCCGTTGGCGGATTGGAAGCATGTCCATGTCGGGTCCCAGCGTATACAAGTCCATCCTTGCCGTCCGCGAAGCACGCTGGTTCGACTTCGCGGGCTTTTGCATGCGCTTTTACGGGTACATGATGAACATCGGCACCGTGAGCATGCTGACCCTCGCCGGGTATTCCATCCTGACGGCGGGCTTCGTGTCGTCGGTTATCGCGTTCATGGTGTTCGTGGTGTCCCCGCGCGTCGGGAAGCTGGTGGACGAACGCGGGCAGCATCGCGTGGTTCCCATTGCTGCGGCGATCACGCTGCTGGGTCTTGCCGGGCTGCTGACGACTGCGCAGCTGCACGGCCCCGAGCCGCTGCTGTATCTCTTCGCCGTGTTCATGGGCTTTCTGCCCAGCGCCCAGGCACTGGTGCGCTCGCGCTGGACGTATCTGCTGCGCACGGGGAAGCTGGGCGACGACGCACCCGACATCCGCGCCATCTTCTCGTACGAGGGCGTGATCGACGACATCGGCTTCATGTTGGGGCCGCCCGTCTCGATCGCCATCGCAGCGGCCGTGACCCCCATTGCCGGCCTCACGACAGGCGGCATCCTGTTCGCGGTCGGGGCCGTTATCATGACGTTCTCGCGCGCGACGGAGCCCGTTCCGGGATGGGAGGCCGCGGAAGGCGAAGCCGCATCCGCCGTCTCGCCTGCACCGGCAGCCAAGCCCAAGAGCATCATCCGCGAGCGGCCCATCGTGCGCGTGCTGTTCGCCCTGATGTTCTTCGTGGGCGCGCTCTACGGCATATTCGACACCACGGGCGTGGCGTTCGCCGAGGGGGTCGGCAACCCCAACATCGCCGGCATTGCGCTCATGGCCTCGGGGTTCATCTCGATCGTCGTCGGCTTCGTGTTCGGAATGGTCCACATCCGCATCGCGCCCTACAAGCAGGTGGTTCTGTTCGCGTCGCTCATCGGCCTGGCATACGGATGGCTCATGCTCGTGGCCGACGTGCCTTCGTTCTTCATTGTGTCGTTCGCCGGCGCCCTTTTCTATGCGCCCTGCCTCATCACGGTGAATGCCGCGTGCGAGCGCGCGGTGCCGGGGAAGCGTCTGACCGAGTCGATCACGTGGATCAATGCAGGCAGCACGCTGGGGCTTGCCGTCGGGCCTTCGGTGGCCGGAATCGTGGTGGCGACGTGGGGAAGCCTGATGGCCTTCGACCTGGGCGGCATCGTTGCGATCCTAGTGCCCGTTACGGCATTGCTGTGCTTTCGCATCATCAAGCGGGACGTGCGCACCGACTCCTACGAGGTGATTTTGAACAGCCCTTCGAAGTGACGGCTTGCCAACCTGCGCCCGAATGGCACGCGGCGCTTTTGCAATTGCGCTAGACTAGTCGGACGCAACAAGAAGGAAGGATGCCGCATGGCTGACAGAGTAATTGACGTCCCCAACGAGAACAATGTTCCCAACATGCCCGACGAGCTCAACCACGTGCTGGTTTACGCGCTCAACGCCGGCCGCGACCTGCTGAACGACGGCAAGATGCTCGTCCCGTTCACGGTGCTTCTGGCCGGCGAGACTCCCTTCACGCGTCAGCATGCGGGAGGGAACGCGCAGGAGTGCTATGCGCTGGCGAAGCACGAGGTCGAAGGGGCCAAGGGCGCCAAGGCCTATGCGTTCTGCTACGACGGGTACCTGGACACCAGCGAGGGCATGAAGGACGCCATCATCGCCGAGGGCGGCGTGCCCGGAGCCGAGACGGGGTACGCCATCGGCTACCTCTACACCGTCGGCGAGGACGGAAAGCCCAAGGTGAGCACCACCGCCTCGTTCATCGGCAAGGCTCCCAACTTCATGAAAGACGCGGTTGCGACGGCGCCCGAGGAGGCGAGCAGCATCGAGAAGGGCGAAGAGCTCGAGCGTGAAAACGCCGAGGAATTCGGAGAGCCGCTCAAGGACGAGTAACCAACCGCCGGATGCGCCACCGCGCGCGGTGGCGCACTACCCTTCGGCGGGCTTCTTCTTCCCTCCGCGCTTGAGTCCCATGCGCTGGATGACGATGGCTCCGATAAGGAACGGCAGCCAGAACACGATGCCGCGGTACACCATCACGGTCGCCATGCCCGCCGCGGTGTTGACGCCGAACAGCCCGAAGCCCACCATCACGGCCGCTTCGACCACGCCTACGCCCTGCGGAACGATGGACACCATGGCAAACAGCGTCGCCAGCACGTAGCCGCAGACGAGGGCCTCGATGTTGTCGATGCCGAACGCGATGCCGACCACCACGAAGCAGCTGACCTCGCATGCGGACGCAACCAGCGAGCAGCCGAACGCGGCAAGCGTACGCTTCGGGGTGCGCACGATCTGCTTCGACGACTCGGAAAACGATTCGACGGTGCGTTCGGCCCACGGGTCGATAGGCCCCTTCTTCAGCTTTTTCAACACCTTGTCGATCAGCTTCTCGACCGGCTTCAACACTTTCAGCACCAGCTGCGGACGCGTGCCGCCGAGGAACATCACCGTGGCGAGGCCTCCCACCAGCGCGATGGCGACAAGCCCCAGCAGAAACCAGCCGACCTGCAGGCCTACCGTGAAGCTGAGGATGCCGAACGAGATGAGCATGACCATGACGAACCCGGTGTCGATGCACAGCTGCATGAGGAAGGCGGCGCTGGTGCACTTGCCGGCGGGAATGCCCTCCTTGTGGCCGCGGTCGACGACCAGCGACGTGCCTGCCAGGTTGAGCGACGGCGCGATGGTGTTCACGAAGAAGGTGCCGAACACCAGCCCCAGCCCCATCCTGAAGTCGATCTTCGCGTCGACCGCATGGAAGCATGCCTTGAAGCCGAAGCCTTGCGCCGTGTACTTGCCTAGCTGTGCGACGACGGCCAGCAGCAGGAGGTAGGGCGAGCCCTTGCGCACCGCCTCGAGGAATTCCTTCAGCTGGTCTCCGCGCAGGAAGACGACCGCGAGCACGATGACGATGACCAGCCCGGCGACGATCAGGCCTATGTTGCGGTTTTTGTTCATCCCACAATTATATAACCAGTTGCAGTGAGCGCCGAATTCTGTCCGGAAGGCGTAGTTGAGTCGTGACCATGGGCGGTCCCGGCGCGCGGTGCTTGCGCTGTCTGCATAGTGCTACAATGCAGGAAACAGACGTGTCGCCGAATACGTGTCCCCCTTTTCGCGAAGGTTGTTGTGGAAAGGGGGATACGTTTCTTTTTTCGAACCAGATGGGGTTGATTCGCATGGGGCTGACATCCGAGCAAAAACGAACCGTGGTCGTGCTTTTGGCCGGCGCGCTTCTGGTGGTTCTCAACCAGACGCTGCTGTCGCCGGCGCTGCCCGTGATCATGGGCGACATGAGCGTGGACGCCACCACCGTCCAGTGGCTCACCAGCGGCTACTCGCTGGTTGAGGCCATCATCATTCCGCTTTCCGCCTACCTGATGGGCAGGTTCGGCACGCGCAGGCTGCTCATTGGAGGCCTGTGCATCTTCGGTGCCGGAACGGTGCTTGCGGCCTGCGCGCCCCTGTTCATCTTCCTGCTGCTGGGGCGCATGCTGCAGGCATCGGCCACCGGCTTCGTCATGCCGATGGTGTTCACCGTCATGCTGCTCATCTTCCCGAGGGAGAAGCGCGGGGCCGCCATGGGCCTGGTGTCGCTGGTCATCGGGTTCGCGCCGGCGGTCGGTCCGTCGGTGTCGGGCGTGCTGGTGGAAACGATCGGCTGGCGTGCGCTGTTCGTCGTGGTCGCCGTCATCGCCGCGCTGATCGTCATCGGCGCCTTCGCCTCGCTGAAGGACCGCGGCGACTTCGAGCGCACCACCTTCGACAAGGCGTCCGTGCTGCTGTCGTCGTTCGGACTGCTCTCGCTGCTCTACGGCCTTTCGTCGATCACGTCAAGCGAAAACGTGGCGCTGAACCTGGCGATGATCGCGGCGGGCACGGTGCTGATGTTCTTCTTCGTCAGAAGGCAGACGAAGCTGCCCGTTCCCTTCCTGCGTGTGCAGGTGCTGAAGACCCGCAACTACCGCACCACCGTGACCATCGTGGCGTGCTTCCAGGCGGGCCTTGTGGGCACGGGCGTGCTGCTGCCCATCTTCCTGCAGAACCTGTTGGGCGCCACGCCGCTGCAGACGGGCCTGATCATGCTGCCCGGCGCCGTCATCGGCGCTATTACCGCCATGCTCGCCGGGCGCCTGTTCGACAAGCTGGGCGTGCGCAGGCTGACCGTCCCGGGAACGCTTATCGCATGCGTCGGGGCGGCCGGTCTTGTGGCCTTCAACCTGGGAACGCCGCTGCCGTTCGTGGTGTGTGTCTACACGCTGCTGGCCCTGGGCCTCGAGTTCACCATGACGCCGCTGAACACCTGGGGCATCAACTCGCTCGACAACCGCGTGATCCAGCACGCAAGCGCAACCTCCAACACCATCAACCAGATCAGCGCGTCGTTGGGCACGGCCATCCTGGTCTCGCTTTCGGCGACGTCGAGCTTCCTGTATCCCGACCTTCCCGCAGCCGAGCAGCAGATGGCGGGCATGCACATCTCGTTCTGTTTCACGGCCATCATGCTCGTGCTCGTCTTCGTGCTGGTGCTTGCGAAGGTGCGCGACCGCAAGACCGAGCCAAACGACCAGGCGTCCTACGCGATGGAGGAATCGCCGCTTGAAGACGGCGACGCCATCGAGGTCGGCCGCATGATGAACGTCGAGCCCTATTTCGTCGCCGACGATGCCACCATTCGCGAGGTTGCGCAGATTCTGGCGGCCAGCAAGACGTCGGGGCTGCCCGTGGTGGACGAAGCGAAGTCGGTCGTCGGCTTCATATCCGACGGCGACATCATGAAGTACATCGGGCGCAGCGACGCCACGGTGCTCGACCCGACGAACATGCTCTACCAGATGCCCGACAACGAGGGCCTTGCCGTGCGCGTGTCGAAGCTGCTCGACTTGAACGTCATGAAGATCGCCACGGCGAACGCCATCTGCGTGAACGCCGCGACCCCGCTGGAGGACGCCTGCAAGCTGCTGGCCGAGAGGCGGCTGAAGAAGGTGCCCGTGGTGGCCGGGGAGGACAAGCGCCTGGTAGGCTCGCTTTCGCGCAGCGATATCATCCGCTCCACCATGGAGAACCTGGCGGAAATCGAGCTGCGCGCGGCCAGCGAGAAGAGCCCTCGCGACGAGGAAGTGGCGTAGCCCCTCGTTACGCGCGCAGCATGTCCTGCACGATGGCGTACAGCTGCGTGCGGTTCCGGATGTCCATCTTGTGGTACAGGTTGTGCACGTGCTTCTTCAGCGTGGACGGCGTGATGCAGAGCTTTTCGGCCACGTCCGCATCAAGCGCGCCCCCGGCGAGCTCGAGCACCACGTCGCATTCGCGTGCGGTCAGGCCGAAGCGCGAACCCAGCTCGCCGCGCAGCGAGGTGGACGGCAGCGCGTGCTCGGCGGCGTCGAGCAGCTGGCTGAGCTTGAGCGACAGGTGGCGCGCAAGCGTGTCGACGATGTGCAAGTCCTTGTCGGAGAAGTCGTCCTCGTCGATCTGTCTGAACAGGTCGAGGCTGCCGATGAGCGTGCCGTTCCGGGTCATTTGGCAACGCATCGCGTAATGGATGCCTTGCTTGGCGTAGATCTCGCGGTACCAGTCCGTCTGCATGCGCTCTTCGTCGGGAAAGATGTCGGTGTCGCGGAACACCTCGTCGCAGCTGGTGAGCGAGCCGGCGGTGAAGAAGTCGTCGCCCAGATACTTCTGGTTGAATTCCTCCAGGTACAGCGCCTTGGCGCCGAGCACGGCAGGCGGGTTGTATAGGCGAAGCTGGTCGTCGACGCGCCGGTAGATGTGGAAGATTCCCTGATGGAACGGGACGGAGCAGCGCAGGCATTTCATCGTCTCCCATTGCAGGTCCTCGATGCTTTCCGTGGAGTTGATTCGGTAGATGATTCCCAGGATGCTTTTCCAGTCTTTTGCCAGCAAATCGCTCATGCTTCGTGCTCCCCGCCCCTCGCTTGCTGGGAACATTATAGGCACATCGGATGCAGTTGCCTGGAATCGGCGGGGTTCCTTTGTGCGCTACTCCTATTTGAGTACGAAGGTGTCAAAAAGATGAACGTGATGTTCATCCATGCCGCGAATTACCTAAAAGAGGGTACCGGGGAGCAATTTCGCATCGAACCTCCTTTCCATACAATCAACACAACTTTTGCGGGCGCGAAGCAGGAGACGTCTCGGACGCGTGGACCGCACCGAGGCGGCGTCCGCGCTGGGAGGCAGGAGCAGGGGGACCTGCATTCCCTCGGGAGAAGAGAGGAAGTGTTCGTCTTGAAGAGGAAATGGAAGTCATTGGTGGCGGTGCTGTTGGTGCCCGTCATGGTCTTCGCCTTGAGCGGCTGCTCGGGCGGGGCGTCTTCGTCGACTGCAGAGAAGGCGGCGAGCAACCCGGTTCCCGAGGCGATGGCAACCGATGCCACGCCGCCGGTGATCGTGGTGTCCGGGTCCAACGAGGAAATGGGCCAGCAGTACGCGTCGCAGGTCCCCGACCTGATCTATCGCAACATCGTCCTGCTGAAGAGCAAGATCACGGCGCAGTACGGCGAAGAGCTGGCGAAGTCCGACCTGCAGGTGTGGTCCTACTACGCCGACAAGCACGACCCGGGCCTGCGCGGCTGGATCGAGGGCATGCAGAAGGGCCTGAAGGAAGCCGGCTACGACGTCGACTACCTCGATATCCTGCTCGTGACGGTGTACTCCGGCGAGATGTGGTGCCGTCCACCGCTGGACCAGCCCTATCCCGAGGAGACGGGCATCCAGGTGCCTGAGAGCGCAGCCGAGCTCGCCCGTAAGGACATCCATTCCTGCACCGCGTTCGCGGCCGAAGACGAGGCGACCCCTGACGGCAACCCGATCATCGGCGTCACGAAGATGATCACCGCCGAGAAGGTCAACTCGGTCGTGCTAGTCGCCTTCCCCGACGAGGGCAACAGCTTCGTGTCGAATCCCATGGCGGGTTCCATGTCCGAGAATTCCGGCCTCAACGGCGAGGGCTTCTCGTGGGTGTTCACGGCCCAATGGGGCGAGCCCATTTGGGGCGTGGCCAACGAGGTCTCGTTCCACTACCTCGACCAGTACTGCGGAAGCCCGCAGGAGGCCGTCGACTTCCTTGACAGCATTCCCAGGGCTGGCGTGACCGGCGCGTTCCTGCTGACGGCGAAGGACGGCGGCATCCAGGGCTACGAGAGCCTGTCGAATGTCTCCGCCGAGCGCACGCCGGGCGACGTGGGCGAGACGGGCACATTCCTGGCCCAGACCAACCACCTGGTGAATCCCGAACTTCAAGAGTACAACGGCGACGGCGCCGTCGGCGGCTCTGCTGACCGCTACGCGACGATGATCGCCTACCTGCAGGAGGCTGCGTCCTCGGGCGGCATCACGCTCGACACGGCCAAGAAGGCGTTCACCTCCGACGATTGGCTGAGTGCGGAGACCGGGCTTTGGACCGTCAACGACCCGGGCAGCGAGAGCGTCAACGACAGCACGGAGAGCCTGGCGCAGTCGGTGTTCCTTCCCGAGGGCATGACCGCCTTCTTCGAGGTCGGCACGCCTAACGGCATCGGCATGCCTGCGGGGGCGACGGGCGAGTACGTCGAGCTCGTGCTGGGCGACGACCCGCTGGCGGTCGCGGCCGACGCCGAGGCGAAGACGCAGGAGTACTACTGGACCGCGCGCAACATGCTGGTCAAGATGGACAACGCCAAGGACCCGAAGTTGACGGCCGACGTGATGGAGAAGGTCCGCGCCGACCTGGACGTGGCAGCCGCCGAATTCGAGTATGCGATGGATCGCGCCGCCTTCGCGCAGCAGGCGCCGACGAACGGACAGAGCGACCAGGAGCAGATGGCGCTGTGGGGCGAGGCGATGACTCATTATGCGAAGTCGCAGATGTACGCCCAGATGGCATCCACCGTGCTCAGCAAGTTGTAGAACCCGCGCAACGCGCGAGCGTTTCCCCCTCCGGAAGGGTCGGCCCACTGGGTCGGCCCTTTCTTGCACGCCGATGGGCGCATTTCTGCAGGTTTTATGCCGGGCTGTCGCAATCATTCTCAATTGCGTATAATTCTTGACACGCCAAACTTTCAGCCTGTTGCCGTAGTGCAGCGGCATCGGGCTTGCCATTGTTGCACCGGGCGCATCGGGGTGGCGTACGATGCGTCGCCTCACAGCGAAGGAGCGTGCAACATGGGCACCGTCAAGGCCGTTTTCACCAGCGAAATCAAAGGCATCCAGAAATCCGAGGCCGCATGCGTCGAACTGCGTCCCGACTGGGGCATCGTCCACGACGCCCACGCGGGGAAGTGGCACCGCCAGGTCAGCCTGCTTGGCTACGAGCAAGTCGAGCGCTTCAAGGCGCTGGGTGCCGACGTCGTCAACGGCTCGTTCGGCGAGAACATCATCGTGGAGGGCTTCGACCTGAAGACTCTTCCCGTCGGAACGCGCCTGCGTCTGGGCGATTCGCTGCTCGAGCTCAGCCAGATCGGCAAGCAATGCCATGCCCACTGCGCGGTCTACCACAAGATGGGCGACTGCATCATGCCCCGCGAGGGCGTCTTCTGCAAAGTGCTGGAAGGCGGCACCGTGAAGGCGGGCGACGTCGTGTCGATCGAGGCTGCAGAGCGGCTGGACAGGCGCGGGCGCCGGGTCTAAGCTGGTCGAAAAGAACGCGAGGCGCGCGGCGGCCTGGCTTGCTGCGCCTCCTCGCACCAAGGAAAGGGCGCATCATGAAGACATATGGCAACGTGTTCGACCTGGTGGGGAACACTCCGCTGGTCGAGCTGACGAACTTCGAGAAGAACCACGGCCTCAAGGCGAGGCTGCTCGGCAAGGTGGAGTACTTCAATCCGGCCGGCTCGATCAAGGACCGCATCGCGAAGGCGATGATTGCCGACGCCGAGGAACGCGGGCTGCTCGACGGAGACACCGTCATCATCGAGCCCACGTCCGGCAACACCGGCATCGCGCTTGCCGCCATCGCCGCCGCGCGCGGCAACCGCATCATCATCACCATGCCCGAAACCATGTCGGTCGAGCGCCGCAACCTCATGCGCGCGTATGGCGCTGAACTGGTGCTGACCGAGGGCGCGAAAGGCATGAAGGGCGCCATTGCGAAGGCCGAGGAGCTGCATGCCGAGCTGCCGAACTCGTTCATTCCGTCGCAGTTCTCGAACCCGGCGAACCCGGCGGTCCACCGCAAGACCACCGGCCCCGAGATATGGCGCGACACCGACGGCAAGGTCGACATTCTCGTCGCCGGCGTAGGCACGGGCGGTACGGTCAGCGGTACGGGCGCCTACCTGAAGGAGCAAAACCCCGACGTGCGCGTGGTCGCCGTGGAGCCGGCCGATTCGCCCGTGCTCTCCGAAGGCCGCGCCGGCGCGCACAAGATACAGGGTATCGGCGCCGGCTTCGTTCCTGAGACGCTGGATGTCGGCGTCTACGACGAGGTCATCGCAATCGGCAATGAGGAAGCCTTCGAAGCGGGACGCGAGCTGGCCGGGCGCGACGGGCTGCTCGTCGGCATTTCGTCGGGAGCCGCAGTGGCCGCTGCGGCGAAGGCGGCAGCGCGCCCCGAGAACGAGGGCAAGACCATCGTGGTCATCCTGCCCGACACGGGCGAGCGCTACCTTACCACGGCCATGTTCGATTTTGATGACTAGTTTTCGGTAGGTTTCCGCCTGTTTCATGGCAATATGTTCCTTAATGCAACATAACCGGCGTTAAGGATGCTCATGGCTGGCGAAAACAACAACGAAATCTCCCTCGAAAGCCTCTTCGCTGCCGTAGGGGCGGCGGGTAATGGCGACGCCTCAGGGTCGCGCGCGAAGTCCAGCCGGCCGTCGGACGGCTCTGCCGAGGAGGACCTGTTCCGCGCTCTGGGCATTTCTGCGCCCGAGTCCGAGCCTGAACCGGAGCCTGAGCCTGAGCCCGAGCCGGAGCCCGAGCCCGCCCCTCTGGTCGAGCAGATGCCGGAACCCGAGGCTGAGCCTGTCGTGGAACCCGAGCCCGCGCCCGCGCCCGAGCCCGAACCGGAGCTGGAGCCGGAGCCCGAGCCCGAGCCGGCACCCACTCCGATGCCCGCTCCGTTGCCCGACCCAGGGCCTGAGCCCGCTCCGTTCCCGCGCGTCGAGGCGAAGGCGGTGCGCGTTCCCATCGCACAGCCCTACACCGACGATTCGTACGCGCAGCAGCCCCAGCCCGCCCGGCAGCCAAGTCCTGCGTCGCAGGCCGCTCCGCCCAAGGGCGGCAAGGGCTTCCGCGTCGCCGCGATCATGCTGATGGTGCTCGCCGTGCTGTGTGCGCTGGCGGCGGGCATGCTCCTTTTCGGCTTCAACCCGCTTGGCTCCGTGCTGCCCCAGTCGAACGCGGTCGTGTCAGACCTGCAATCGGGCGCGTCCGACCTTGCTGGCGCGACGCAGAACGTGGTGTACTCCTATGCGGTGAAGGACATCGACGGCAACTTCCGCGACGTCACGGAGACGGCGGTGTTCGGCGAAGACGGCACCCTGCAGTCGAGCACGCTCGAGGTGAACGCAACCTCGCAGCAGGACGCCGAAAGCATCATGGAGGCGCTGCGCCAGGAATTCGGGGAGAACCTTTCCGAGGAAACGGTGTCCGAGAGCGGCGTCCGCTGCGTCGTCAAGCTTCCTGCCAACGACTACGACGCCGATTCCTACACGCAGCTTCTCCAGGAGAACATGACCGACTTCGAAATCGTGTCGAAGTAGCCGTCGCCTCCCTTGGCTTTCGCCTTCGTGTGCGGCGCGAGGGCTTGCTCGCGCATCGCTGTCTCACGGAGGGCTAGCTGGCGTCCAGTTGCTCGTTCACGGCATCGGCCAGGTCCTGCATGCGCGAGGTCAGGTAAGGCCCCGGGCATTCGGTGCTCTTGTCCACCATGCCGTGGTAGTACAGGTTGCCGTTCAGGTCGTCGGTGAATTCAAGCCGCTCTATCCCGTTGCGCCTGCAGATGTCCGCGCACAGGGCCACGAGCTTGTCGAAGGCCTCGTCGCTGACGTGCCAGTCGCCATGCAGCTCGTCGTTCGCCACCTCGATGGTGACAGTGCGCTCGTCCACGTCGCGGTTGTTCGACGTCCACGCGCGGTTCGCCTCCTCGACGTACATCGCCACGTTCCCGTCGGAATCGATCGCGTAGTTCGAAGACGCCTGCGCGTCGCGCTTCGAGAACCTCTCGCCCAGTCCGTCCAGGGACAGGTTGCCGGCCATGTGGTGGATGGTGATCCCGTCGATCTTCTCGCTGCGCGGGAAGTCGGCGTTCTCGGTGAGGAACACGTAATCAACGAGGGGGCTGTTCTGCGAGATCACCTGCTCGCGCACCTCGCCTTCCAAAGGCTTGCCCACGTAGTCCGGCCGTTGCGCGCTCGCAATGGCCCAGAACCCGAGCACCAGTGCGGCAAGCACGCACAACGCGGCAAGCATTATCCAGATGGGCAGGTCGCGCCTGCGGCCCCTCGCGTCCGTCGATTCCTTGTTCATGGCAGCCTCCTGTCGAAAGCGAATGCGTGTCGGTGGATCGGCGTCAGTACATGGCCAGGTAGGTGACCAGAATCGCTAGATGGGCGAGTCCGAGCGCCGCGAACAACGCGCGGGTGCCGCGCTTCGAAAGCTCCTTGGCGGGGCTGGTCGACCCGTTTGCCGTGAGCATCAGCATGCCGGTGACGCCCAGGTAGAAGAATCCGGTGTCCATCATCACGTGCGTGAGGAACGCGGCATCCTCGCCGTGCTGGGCCTGCCGGTAGCGCTTCACGAAGCAGCGCACGGCGACGACGACGAGGGCGATCATGGCTATGATGCCGAACTCCACCCCGGCATGGATGAGCAGGTTGTGGATGTGGTTGGTGTTGAAGTACGTGTCGGCGTCGTGCAGGTTGAGCTGGCGCCACTGGCCTGGTCCCACGCCGGTCACGGGGTTGTTCCCCAGATAGCCGATGCCGTTGCCTATCATGTGGATGCGCTCGGCGAACGTGGCCAGCGAGGTGGGGCGCATCACGATGGCGAACGGAACGCTCAGCAGGCCTACGATGGCGATGGCCTTCGTCGCCATCGCGTGCTCGCGCAAAAACTCGCCGAAGCGCGGCCAAGTGCAGGCCATGGCGCCCACGTAGGCGACGAGCACCGCGCACAGCACGGGCACCGCGGCGCGCTCGGCCGCCATGTACGTCAAAAGGCCCACGATGATGCACGTGGCGATCTTCGACACCAGCACGAACGCGTCTCCCACGACCTCGCGCCAGCCGTGCGTGCGCAGGCGCCCCGCGAGGAACACGACGATGCCGACGAGCAGCGCCACGAACGCGCCCATGGAAAGCGTCAGCGTCATGGCGACCAGCAACACCGGTTCCAGACGGCCGATGATGCGCGTCAGGCGGTCGTCTGCGCCTTCGTCCAGCCTGCATGTGAGCAGCGCGAACCATCCGAGCACCAGGAAGATGCCGAGCGCGTTCGGCGCGCCTACCACGAAGGCGAGCCGGGTCACGCTGACGAAGAACGACGACGCCGCGAACCCGACGATGCCCAGCGCTGCGGCGATGCCCGCCCACAGCACGCACAGTTGGCGCAGGCGCCGTGCGGCCCATTCGTCCAGGCAGCAGGACAGTGCGTACATGGAGACGTATATCAGCTGCACGCCGCCGTACCCGTTCACGACGTCTTGGAAGGTGACCAGCGATGACACCAGGTTCATGCCCACGTAGACGGCCAGCGGAACCAGCACCCACCAGTCGATGCGCGCGGTGCTCTGAGACATGCCGACGCCGCACAGGACAAGGCCCAGCACCGACACGATGCCGATCGTCCCGACGCCCGACAGCGTCATGACCGCCAGCGCTGCGAACAGCACCCACACCAGCGCCGTCTTTCCGTCGGCGCCGCGCGGCGCTTTCTGCCGCGTCCCGGCCCGGGGTTGCACTTCGGCATCCTTGGCCGGCTCGAGGCGCGCTGCCTGCGAATTCGATGTCTTGCGTTCGGCGCACATGGCTGTTGCTCCTTGCGTTGCGTTCGAAACGATGTGTTTCTTGCGAGGTTCGGGCGTTTGGTTCTCTTTGTGCCTTTTACTATACCTATGGGATAGGGTAAAATACTAGGGTTAATCAATGCGATTGAGCGTGAAACCATACATGGCGGCTTAAGCCACCCGGGGAATGTAGGGTTCGGGGAGGTTCGTATGAAGAACATGAACAAATCGCTGCGAAACGGGTTGCTGTCGTGCTTTCTGGTCATGTCGCTTGTCTTCGGCATATCCGCATCTCCTGCGTTTGCCATTCATGGCGACGACGCGTCTGCGAACAGCGGCATGTCCGGTCAGCCTGATGGGGGGTCTTCCCAGAATCCCGACGACTCCGGCACCCAGCCCGACGGCGACGCCGATGCCGTGATTCCCGACGACGGGGACGACGCTGGCCATGACGCGGGCGATGCGCAGGGCGACGGCGAGAGCGACCAGGCCGAGGAGCCCGAGAAGCCCTTCAACCCGATCGATATCATCACCAACATTCCCCAGGTCTTCGGCGACGAGGTTGCTGCCGTAGTCGACAACGCCACCAGTCTGCTTGACGTCGACAGGTCGAACCTTCCCAAGAAGTCCTACGACAAGATCCTGTTCTCGGGCAAGAAGTCGTGGAAGGACGCCGAGGGCAGCGCCACCGACCAGCCGGTCGACGCCGAGGGCAACCCCATCGATCACGTCACCATCCGCGTGCAGGGATTCGTGGACTGGGACGACGACGGCAAGATCGGCGCCAGCGACAAGGAAATCACCCGCAGCCAGTACACCGCCGCCGGCGAGTTTGGCGAGCCCAAGTACGAGCATGGCGAGTTGGGTTCGATTTCGTATAACTGCGACCTCAACGGAGACGGGGCTGCGGACGAAAAGGACCGCTACTTCGACGCCAATCGCAATGGCGAAATCGAATGGCGCCGGAGCGAATACGCCATCGTGGCGCCTTATCAGGTGTATGACCGAAACGTCTACAGATGGTCCTGGTCGTATAAGACCAATGCCCTCGAAAAGTACTTCTACGATTACGAGCAGGTCGTCGACGCCGACGGCAACGGCCTTGGCACGCTGACGTTCAAGCTGGACGAAAGCGGCCAGCCGGTGCGGCATCGCATCTTCTACAGCGTCACCGAGTTGCCTGTGGAGGGCTACGACTCCACCAAGGCGCCCGGAGGCGGCGAGTTCACGGCCGCAGACGGCAGCCCCGCTTTCACTGAACACGAGGACGGCGGCACCGACAACAAGGTGGTCGACTTCGTGAACGCGCCGGAGGGCCTGGTGGACAAGACGGGGCAGATCGTCATCGACAAGACGTTCACCGGCCCCATATACGCCACCGGTTCGCAGGGCGACTACAACACCGGCAACACCGCCACGGTCGTGTTCCACATCGTGGGGCAGACTTACGAGAACGACGACCTTTCCGGCACGCCGACCACCGTGTTCGACGGCTATCGCGCCATGAACTTTCACGGCGACGGCGACCGCACGCAGACCCTTGTCGTGGACGGCCTGCCCGTGGGCGCGTGGTACACGGTGACCGAGGTCGCCTTCGACGGGCAGGGCTATGTCCAGGTCGGCGAGCCTCCGGCTCCGTTCAAGCTCGAGGCCGATACCGGTTCCGCCGATTCCGACGCCGCTGCTCCTGGAGATGCCGCCGACGGCGATGCGGCCGCTGGCGAGGACGATGGCGCTGCAGCCGATGGCGATTCCGACGCCGGCGACGGCGCCGCCAAGCCGTCCGTCAGCGCCACCCATACCGTCACGTTCGCGAACGCGAGCACCGGCGACGAGACGCCCAACCAGGGCTGGGTCAATCAATACACCGCCACCGACGGCGGGTTCACGGTCACGCAGATTCAAAGGACGGAACGACTCCAGTAACGGAAAGCGGCCGCCTGCGGGCGGCGGGTCCATCAGCGGGGGAACGCTATGAGAAAACGAGCACACAGGATAATTGCGGCAGGCCTGGCTTCCGTGCTGGCCGTGACCGCCTTCGCCGGAACGGCCTGGGCTTACTTCACCGACCAGGTGAGGGCAAGCGGCGAAAAGGAAGTCGTTTTCGGCTACGACTACGAGACCGAGGAGAAGATCGAGGGCACCGACAAGGTGATCCGCATCGTCAACAAGGGTGCCACCGAAGTGATGGCGCGCGTGTTGATTTTCGGTGCCGGCGACGCCGATGACCAGGGTCGCACGGCCATCTATCCGGGCGAGGGTTGGAGGCAGCAGCAGTCCGACGAGGGCACCTGCTTCGTGTACACGCTTCCGCTGAAGCCGTCCGGCACCGACGGAGACGCCACGACCGAGCTGCGCATCAAGCTGACCGGTGCGCAAGGCGACGAGCCCGAGGATTTCCAGGTGGTCGTCGTGGGGCAGGTCAGCCCAGTTGCCTACAACGCCGCCGGCACCAGCTGGTATGGCTACAACTGGACGAACCCGGGCCAGGACCAATAGGGGGCGGCTGCATATGAATGACGCAAGAAGCAAGAAGCCGATCTGGCTGTGGGCCACCCCGGTGGCCGTCATCGCAATCGCGGTCGCCGTGTTCGCTTCTGGCATGGCCCAGGCGAGCCTCGACGATTCCGAGGCCGTGAAGTCCGAGGAATACGCCGCCGACCTCACGCTGGCAAGCCTGTCGGTCGCGCTGCAGGAGAACGGCGAAACGTGCGCGCAGACCACCGGCGACGGCAGCACGTCGAACTACACGGGGCTGCTGGCCGACCTCAACGGAGGCCTGCCGCTGTCGTTCGGCAAGCACTACGACGAGAGCCTTGCCGCCTACAACGACGGCACGCAGGAAGAATATGTCCGCGTGGTGGTCAACCGCTATTGGAAGGGCGACGACGGCAAGGGCACGCAGCTTGCTCCCGAGTTCATCGAGCTCGACTTCGACGAGGGGAACTGGGTCGTGGTCGATTTCCCCGACGCCAAGGAGCAGGTCATTCTCTACAGCACGCGCCCGCTGGCGCCCGGCGAGTCGCTTCCCTTCGTGACGGGAATCGGCATCAGCGCGGACGTGCTGGGCGAGAAGGAGGTCGTCCCGGTGACGGCCGACGGCAACTTCGTCGGCACGCGTTACGATTACGAGTCCTACAAGATGGGCCTCGACGTGGAGGTCAGCGCGGTGCAGACGCATAGCGCCGCCGACGCGATCAAGAGCGCCTGGGGCATCGACATGGCGAACGTGCACGGCACGGGCCGCTCGATTGGCGCAGCTGCGTAGATGAGGCTCGCGCGCATGACATACCGGGCGCTTGCGTCCGTCGCGGGCTGCGCTGCTGCGGCAGTCGCGCTCGCGTTGTGCTGCGCGCTTCCGGCGCATGCCGATTCCGGCGAGGCCGGCTGGTCCGTCACGCTTGATGCGGACGGCCAGATGACATCCGACTACGCCCAGAACAAAGACGCCATCGACGCGGCTCTCTCCGGCCTTCTGCCGGGCGATTCGTTCGCGCTGAACGTCACGCTGAAGAACGACAACGACGCACGTTCCAGCTGGTACATGACCAGCAAGGCCATCAAGACGTTGGAAGAGGCGTCCGAAGCGTCCAACGGCGCGTACACGTACAAGCTGTTGTACAACGGCGAGGTTGTCTACGGGTCGGACACCGTGGGTGGCGACGGCCCGGGCGGCTTCATGGAAATATCCAGCGCCACGGGCGACTGGTTCTGGCTCGGATACATCGACTCGAGCCAGACCGGCAACGTGCGCATCGAAATGTCGCTCGACGGCGAAACGCAGGACAACAGCTACATGAACACCGTCGGCAGGCTGTCGGTCAGCTTCGCTGCCGAATTCAACGACGGCCACGGAGAACGCATGGTGCGGGAAGGCCAGGCCGCCGCCCCGACGTCTTCGGTCGGCATGCTGCAGACGGGCGACGTGGTGGCGGCAATCGCGGCCACCATTTTGGCCATAGCCGCCTGCGCTGGGGGTATGATGCATCTTGCACGCAGGAACAAAACTCGGAAAGAGAAGTGATTCCAGATGATCCACGAAGCAACCGCAAAGTCCGGTTTCCATGCAGCCGGTCGCGCCAGGATCGCCGTCGCGGCGGTGCTGTCTGCGCTCCTTGCGTTGGCCATGCTGTTCGTGCCGGTCGCAGGCAATGGCGGGAAGGCGCATGCCGCTGACGGAGGCTACACGTACGGCATCACGCTCTATGCGGGCAACGGAATCATTGCGGGAGCGCCTTCCGGCGCCGACGCCATCACGGTGGACGGTCTGCAATACGGAAGCCGCATCAGCCTGGTGCTGAACAACGGCAACGACGAAGGCACCGCCACCATTAGCGTGGGCGGCAGCCAGTACACGGTGATTCCCAGCGACGACCGCTACTACCCGAAAGGCATCCGCCTGGCCGGCGACAACGAGGCGAACATGGCGAAGCCCGAGATCGAGGTCACGCAGAACGAGCAGTACGTGGTTGCCTACGGACTGAAGCAGGAGCGCGTCACCTACCGCGTCGACTATGTGGACGCCAGCGGCAAGGCGCTTGCCGACAGCCAGTTCTTCTACGGCAACGTGGGCGACAAGCCCGTCGCGGCCTTCCAATACATCGAGGGCTACATGCCCAACGCGTACAACATGACGGGAACGCTTGACGCGGACGAGTCGAAGAACGTGTTCACCTTCGTGTATGCCCCCGTTGCGGGCGCAGGGCGCGAGGTAATCTACGTCAATCGCGGGTTTGCCCTGGGCACCGGCCCCGCCGTTGCGATGCAGGCCGCATCCGAAGGCGGTGCAGGCGCGGACGGCGCCGCAGCGGCTGACGCGACTGCGCAGGAGCCCGTCGAGCTGATCGACCTCGACGACGACGAGACGCCCCTTGCTTCCGGCGCGCTTGGCTCTGCCGACGCCGCCGCGGATTCCAATCGCGGCCCGGCGGCCATGACCATGGCAGTCGTCGCCTCGTTGGTCGGCCTTGCCGCCCTGGTCGTCATCCTGGCGGCCATGCTCAGGCGCGCCATGCGCAGGGAGGACCGCCGCTCCTAGGCCGGCTTGTTCGGCGCGACCGCCACGCTGCCTGCGAGCATGGCGAGCCTCTGACGCAGGACGTTTTCGCGCGCCTCCGCTTCACATGGTGCCTGTTCGCAGCTGTTATAATGAGGCCGTTTCATGGCTTTCAGCCTTTATAAAAAGGAGACGGTGCCCCGTTGGGAACTTCCGATAGCACATTGCAGAAGAAACCGAAGCAGACCATCCTCGTCGTCGACGACGCGCCGATGAACCGTGCGCTTCTGGCGGACATGCTGGGCGACGACTACGAGATCATCGAAGCCGAGAACGGCATCCAGGCCGTGACCATCCTGCAGTCCAGCGTCGAGAAGATTGCATTGGTGCTGCTGGACATCGTCATGCCGGAAATGGACGGCCTCGAAGTGCTGGCCATGATGAACAGCCATGGCTACATATCGACCACCCCTGTGATCATGGTGTCCTCCGAGAGGTCGTCGTCGGTCATCGAGCGCGCCTATGCGCTGGGCGCCACCGACTTCATCAGCCGGCCGTTCGACACGTTCATCGTGCGCCGTCGCGTCATGAACACGCTTATGCTGTACGCGAAGCAGCGCACGTTGACCAGCATGATCGAGGACCAGATCTACGAGCGCCAGAAGTCGGTCAGCCTGATGGTCAACATCCTCAGCCAGATCGTGGAGTTTCGCAATGGCGAGAGCGGCATGCATGTGCTGCACGTCAACACGATCACGGAGAAGCTGCTGTACCAGGTCGCAAAGAAAAGCGGCAGAAAAGACCTCGACCCCGACACCATCGGCATGATTTCCATGGCTTCCAGCCTGCATGACATCGGCAAGATGGCCATTCCCGAAGACATTCTCAACAAGCCGGGCCGGCTTACCGACGAAGAGTTCGAGCTGATGAAGACGCACTCCGCCGTCGGCGCGGAAATGCTGGCCAGCCTGTCCACGTATCAGAACGATCCCCTGGTGCAGACGGCGTACGAAATCTGCCGCTGGCATCACGAGCGCTACGACGGGCGCGGCTACCCTGACGGGCTGAAGGGCGACGAGATCCCCATCAGCGCGCAGGTGGTCTCGCTTGCCGACGTGTACGACGCCCTCACGTCCGAGCGCGTGTACAAGAAGGCCATTCCGCACGAAGAGGCGCTGCGCATGATCCTCGACGGCGAGTGCGGTGCCTTCGACCCGTTCCTGCTCGAATGTCTGACCGACATCGCGGACGAGATCCGCGAGGAGCTGCGCATCACCTCCACGTCCGCCAACGTGCTGAAAGAGGCCAGCCACGCCATCACGAAGGTGGCCATGATGGTGTCCGACGACGGAGAACTGCCTGCGCCATCCAGCCGCACGCTCGATTTGCTGGAATACGAGCGCATGAAGTTCAACTTCTACGCCATGATGTCCAACGAGATCCAGTTCGAGTACACCGAGGACCCGCCGCTGATCGTGTTCGCCGACTACGGAAGCGCCAAGCTGGGCCTTCCCGAGGTCATCAGCGACCCGTATTGCAGCGCGGACGTGGTGGAGATGTTCGGCGAGGAGAACCTGCAGAGGCTTCACGACGCGCTGCGCGCCACTACCAAGGACGACCCCATCGTGCAGCTGGACCTCAAAGCCACGGTGAAGGGTGAGCTGCGCTGGTTCCACGTGGCCGCGCGGGCCATGTGGCGCGAGACGAAGGAAGGCATGGTCTACCACGGGTCCATCGGCAAGATGGTGGACGTTCATGAGAACCGCCAGCGCATGACCGCGCTGGAGATACGAGCCACGCACGACTCGCTGACGGGGCTCATGCACCACGACTTCGCGCGCAAGCTGATCGGCGAGCGCATGGAGGAGCGGCCCGAGAGCAAGTTCGTCCTAATGATCATCGACATGGACCACTTCAAGGACGCGAACGACACCTACGGGCATATGTTCGGCGACGAGGTGCTGAAGCATCTGTCGGCCAAGTTGAAGGACAGCGTGCGCGACAGCGACATCGTTGCGCGCGTGGGCGGCGACGAGTTCCTCATCTGCATGGAATGCGACATCGACCCCGAGCCGCTGGTGGCCCGCATCTTCGACTTCATAACCGGCGAATACAAGGGTTTTCCCATGTCGGTCAGCATGGGCGTGGTGTGCGTGGAAGGCGGCGACGCCGTTTACGACGACGTGTTCAAGGCCGCCGACGGCGCCTTGTACGAGATGAAGCGCGGCGGTCGCGGCGGCTACGTGTTCGTCGGCGCCGACGAGCGTCCAGGCGAGGACTTCGAGAGCGCGGTGTCGCCCATCGACAGGTAGCGCGTGCGCGCCTGCATGCGGCGGCGCGAAAAGGTAGCTTTGCCGTGGCGGAGGCTGCGGCGTCAGGGGAGGGGCGCGTCGTCGCCCGACGGAAGGCGTAAGGAGAGCGGCAATGTCTTTGGAAGCATTCTACGAAAGCATCTCGGGCGATTTGGCCGAGGTTCGCAGCCATCTGCTGACCGACGAGAGGGTGACGAAGTTCGTCAAGATGTTTTTCGACGACCCCGTCAATGCGCAGCTGTGCGGTGCGATCGAGAACGACGACATGGAGGCGGCGTTTCGCGCCGCGCACACGCTGAAGGGCCTTGCCATCGGCATGGGGTTCACGGCGTTGCATGACGCGGCCTGCGCCCTGACCGAGGCGCTGCGCCCCAACGACGCAGGCCAGCCGTCCGAGCCCGACCAGGTCCGCCCGCTCTTCGACAAGGTCGAGCAGGAATACGAGGCGGTCACCACGGCATACGAGGCGTCGTTCTAGGCGCGTCCGTCTGGCGTTGACTGCCCTCGTTTCTGACGCATGTCCGCTTCGGTGCAACGTTTCCCGTCGCCGCCAGCCGGTCGCGCCGTCGCGCCGGACGATGCGTCGCGGCATGATGGGGCCGCTGCGGTGATGCGCCGCTGTGCGCGCGTTGCCGCGGGCGTCGTGCTGGCTGCAGCGCTGACGCTTGCGGGCTGCTCGTCCGAAGGCTCGGACGGCGGCCAGGCGGGCGCGCGGACGGGCGGCACGCCCATGTCGGGCGCGGCCGGCGGTTCGCAGGGCGACACGTCGGGCCCGGGCTATTCCGAGCCGTCGCAGGTCCTGCTTTCCACGTTCGACGCTGCCGCGGCCGAGCCGGTGAAGAACGGCGCCATCGACGTGTCGTCGGTGGCCGAAGGGTATGCCGGCGTTTCCGCCACTGCCGCGAGCCGCCTGAAGTTCCAGGTGGTCAACGGCGACATGTCCTACAACTACGACATTCCGCAGACGGGCGAGCCCATCATCGTTCCCATGAACATGGGCGACGGCGCCTACGACTTTCGCATCATGATGAACACCAGCGGGTCCAGCTACGTCGAGCTTGCCTCGGTGTCGCAAAACGTGGCGCTGGAAAGCGAGTTCGAACCGTTTTTGCGGCCCAACGTGTTCTGCAACTACACGGCGGACAGCGCGTGCGTGGCGAAGGCGTTCGAGCTGGCGCGCGGGGCCGAGAACGAGGGCGACGTGGTGCGCGACATCTACGATTGGATGACCGCCACCATCACGTACGACCAGGCGAAGGCGGCCGAGCTTTCCACCACCACCGGCTACGTGCCCGACCCTGACGAAACGCTCGCCACGAAGAGCGGCATCTGCTTCGACTACGCGTCGCTTGCCGCGGCGATGTTCCGCAGCCTGGGCATTCCGTGCAAGATCGTTACGGGGTACGTCTCTCCCGACGACATCTACCACGCGTGGAACCTCATATATATAGACGGAAGCTGGGTGAGCGCCGAGATATCCGTCGAGTCGGACACATGGTGCCGCATCGACCTGACTTTTGCCGCTTCGGGCGGCAGCGCGACGGTTGGCGACGGCACTGGCTATACTGATAGATACGTTTACTAGCAGCGAAGGAGAGTGCCCACAATGGCAAAAGGCGTGCTTGGAAGCGCTGACTGCGCGACGTTCTTCCGCAGCGTCGCCACCATGTTGTCGGTCGGCGTCCAGGCGGACGAGGCGGTCTTCATGGTGGCCGATTCGGACGAGGACGACGCGCTGAAGGCCGCGGCGCTGGGCGTGTACCGGTCGCTTCTGGAGGGAAGCCATCTCTCGACGGCCATGCGCGACGCTGGCTGCTTTCCCGACCAGGCCGTGACGCTCGTCGAGTCGGGCGAGGAGACGGGACGTCTGGACGACACGCTGAATTCGCTGGCCGAATACTACGACGAGGAGACGCGCCTGATGCTGAAGGTGCGCTCGTCGGTGGTGTATCCGTGCGTGCTGCTGTGCATCCTCAGCGTCATCATGGCATTCACCGTGGGCGCCATCATCCCCGTGTTCGAAGGCGTGTACGAAGGCATGGTGGGCTCGCTCGCCGCGTCGTCGTTCAGCGCCATCGACGTCGGCATCGCCATCGGGTGGGTCGCCCTGGGCGCCACGCTGCTGGTCACGCTGGTGGCGCTGGTCGCGTTCGTTGCCAGCCGCACCAACGGCGGCCGCCGCGCGCTGCTGGGGCTGGGGCAGAAGATGCCTTTCGCGCGCCGCGCGTTCTACGACTTGTCGCTGTCGCGCTTCACGGCGTCGCTTGCGGCCTTCACGGCTGCGGGCCAGAACACCGACGACGCCGTGGGGCACGCGCTGCAGACGGTTGACAACAAGGCGCTGCGCGCCAAGGTTTCCAGGGCGTACAAGTCGATGGCGTCCACGTCGCCCGCGAACAGTCTCGTGCAGGCGTTCGCCGCCCACGGCGTGTTCGACGGGCAGCAGCTGCGCATGCTCGCCTTCGGCTTGAAGACGGGCAGCATGGACGGCGTCTTGCAGCGCATGTCCGGCGAGCTGTTCGACGAGGCCGTCGACGGGATGGACGCCATGCTGGACAAGGTGGAGCCCATCCTTTCCGGGTTCGTCACGGTTGCCGTGGGCGTCACGCTCATCGCGGTCATGCTTCCGCTGGTGGGCATGATGGGGGCGATCGGCTAGGGATGGAGCAGCGTCGCTCGACAGACCTCGGCGGGAAGCTGATTCTGGTCATCTTGGCCATCATGGCCGTGGTGGCGGCATGGACCTATTTCGGCGTGGCCGCGAACGTGGCCGTCGAGCAGGGGGCCGTCACGCTGCGCCAGACGGTGCTCGACTCGGCGATGCAATGCCTGGCACTCGAGGGCGCCTACCCTCCCACGCTTGAATATCTGGAAGAGAACTACGGGCTGGTGGTCAACGACGAGGACTACGTGGTCACCTATGTCGCGTACGCGTCCAACGTCATGCCTAGCGTCCAGGTGGTGGTGAGATGACGCAGCTTGCGAAAAGCGCCGGCACCGTTTCGGCGGGAAAGACGCGCGGGGCACGGCCCGAGGCCGGAGGTTCTGCGAAGGGCATCGCGCCCGTTCTGCTGTTCGCGTTGTTCGTCGTGCTGTTGCTTCTCGTGCTTGCGATGGGGCTGCGGTCGTTCGCGGCCGAGGTGACCGCTTCCAATGCGTCGAAGGATGCGCGGTTGTCGGTTGGCTTCATCGCGAACACGGTGCGCGGCCTTGATTCCACCGGGTTCGTTCGAACGGGCGAGGGGCCCGAGGGCAAGGCGCTGGTGCTCGTGGAGCACGTGAGCGTGGGCGACTTCGAGACGCGCATTTACAAGCATGACGGCAACCTTGTGCAAGAATACGCGCCGGCCGATGCGCCGTATTCGCCGGAAGCGGCCGTGGCCATGTTCCCGACCGAGAAGTTCGAGTTCTTCGTCGAGCGGGGCATGCTGACGGTCGATACCGACAAGGGCGACGCGAGCGTCGCGCTGCGCAGCGTGCGTCCGCTTGACGAGACCGGCGGCGGGGCCGACCCCGCCGATGGCGCCATCGTCTCCGAGGAGGTGGTGCTGCTGTGAGCGACGGCATGAACCATGCCGGCACTGCCGCGGGCGATGCCGCCATGAGCCGGGCCGCGAGCCGCGCCGGCGCCGCTGCCGCGCGGGGCGGGCAGGCGCGCACGCGTCGGGCGTCGCGGACGCAGGGCACCTTCATGGTGGAGGCCATGCTGCTTTTGACGTGCGTGCTGGTTCTGCTGGCGGTCACCGTGTCGCTGTTCGCCTTCGCCGCCGAGGCGTCGTCAGGCGCCCAGCGCATGCAGGAGGCGGCCGACATCGCGCAGAACGCCGTCGAGGAATTCGTTGCCGACCCGGCTGGCATTCCCGAGGAGCAGGTCGTTGGCGACTACGTCGTCATGTGCGACGTAGGCAGCGCCCCGATGGAGGCGGGCGTCATGTACGATGCGCGCGTCACAGTGGTGCGTGGCGCCGACGAGCTGTGCGCGCTTGCGGCCAGCAGGTACGTGCCTTCCGGTGGGGAGGTGGGCCGTGAGTAGGCGGGCTGCAGGCACGCGTGCGGCGTCGAGGCGACAGGTGCGGCGGTCCATGCGCATGGGCGTGCTCGACCTGTTCGTGCTGGTGGTGGGCATCTGCCTTGCGGTCTTGGCCGTGCTGGCGTTGTCCACGTCCCTTGCGTCCGCACGCCTTTCCGAGCGCCAGGCCGCAAGCATGCAACAGATGTACGACGTCGACAGCGCCGGGCAGAGGTTCTATGCGCTGCTGGACGGCGAGGCGCAGTCCCTCGCGGGCAGCGGCGTGGCCGCAGCCGACTTGATGGCGGCACTCGGAGACAGGCTGCCCGCGCTTCCCGAGGGGGCGCATTCCACGCTGGAGGCCGTCAGGTCCCAGGCCAAGGCGCTGGGCCACGACGAGCTGGCGTCGCTGCTCGGCAAGGAGGCCGGCGACGGCTCCCTTGCGGGTTACGTGGGCGGCGTGCAGTGCACGCTTGCCTCGCCGAGGGGGTACGAGCTTTTCTGCATATTCGGCATTGACGGCCAAGGCGGCTGCGACGTGCTTCAGTGGAGGTCGACGAAGGCGTGGGACGAAAGCGCGCAAAGCGAGCAACTCTGGCTTGGATAGCCGGATTGGATTGGGCCCGGTTGCGCTGGGCCCATCGGAGCAAGGAGAGAAGATGAAGCTGGACAAACTGTTGAACAACGTGGTCGAATGCGGCGCATCCGACGTGTTCGTGGTGGCGGGACTGCCGCTGACCTATCGGGTCGACGGGCAGCAGAGGCGCAGCCAGGGCGACCCGATGCGTCCGGCGCATACCGAGGAGTTGATCAAGGCGGTGTACGAGCTGGCACACCGGCCGATGCAGCCCTTCTTCGACTCGCACAATCACGACGACGACTTCTCCTTCGCGCTTCCGGGGACCGGTCGCTTCCGCGCCAACGTGTTCCGCCAGCGCGGAAGCTATGGCGCGGTGATCAGGGTCATTCCGTTCGACCTGCCTACGCCCGAGGAGTTCCACATTCCGCCCGAGGTGATGAGGCTGGCTGATCTGACGAAGGGGCTCGTGCTGGTCACCGGCCCGGCGGGTGCCGGCAAGTCCTCCACGCTTGCCTGCATCATCGACCGGCTGAACAACACGAGGTCGGGGCACATCATCACGATGGAGGACCCGATCGAGTTCGTGCACTCCCACAAGAGTTGCATCGTTACGCAGCGCGAGGTTCCCACCGATGTCGCCACCTATGCCGAGGCGATGCGCTCGGCCATGCGCGAGGCTCCCGACGTCATGTTGCTGGGCGAGATGCGCGACCCGGACACGATTGCCGCCGCGATGACCGCCGCCGAGATGGCGCAGCTGATGTTCTCCACCCTGCACACCACCAGCGCGGCCAACACCATCGACCGCATCGTGGACGCCTTCCCGCCGAACCAGCAGAGGCAGATCCGCATGCAGCTTTCCATGGTGCTGCAGGCCGTGGTCAGCCAACAGCTGGTGCCGAGCATCGACGGGGGCGTGGTGCCGGCCTTCGAGATCATGTTCGCGACGCCGGCCATCCGCAATCTTATTCGCGAGCAGAAGTCGCACCAGATCGACAGCGTGATCGCTGCAGGCCGCGAGACGGGCATGCGCACGATGGACCAGAGCCTGTTCGAGCTTGCCGCTGCGGGCACCATCACGCAGGAGGTTGCGCTGCAGCACGCCATTCACCACGACGCGCTGAAGAACCGCTTCAACGCAGCGCGGTAGGCGCGCTGGGGCGGGGCGCGGTCTGGACGGCAGCGTGGGCGCAGCTGCCGTGCTCTTTGTTAGGGCGACAATGCCGTTTTTGCAAAGCGGTGCCGTGCGGAACCGATGCGCGTGCCGGTGCATTGTGCTCTGTGATGCCTTTTTGCGAGGCGTTGCCACTTTTTCGTGTCCAAGAGGAGCCAAGTTTCTGGCATCGGGCCGTGTTTTGCTCGACGTCTTGCCCGGATTGGGTGACATTTGGCGCGGCATGCGTGCGTTGTTGGCGTATAATCGGCGGCGTATCTGTTTCAAGGCGAGGTGAAATTCCTCACTGGCGGTAGCCGACACGGCAACGCGTGCAATTAGGACGTTCCAAATTGCACGCGATGAGGCGTGTGCGATTCGAAACGTCCTAATTGCACGTGCGGTGTTGGGAGCCCGCGAGCCCATTGGCTTGTCCAGCGTGCGCTGCTGGCAGCCTATGGGTTGATCCGGTCGAATGCCGGAGCCAACGGTTACAGTCCGGATGGAAGAGGCAGGAGGTCTCACTATGTCTATTGACGCGCGCGCAAACACCCCCACTCTGCAGAACGAGAACCGATGGAGCACGAAGCAGCTCGTGGTCATGGCGCTGATGTGCGCTTTGGCGCTGCTGCTTAGCTTCATCGAGTTCCCCATCTTCCCGTCGGCTTCGTTCTTGAAGCTCGACGTCTCGCTGGTGCCGTCGACGGTCGTCGGATTCGCCTATGGGGCGGGCCCCGGGCTGGTGGTCGGCCTGGCCTGCGCGGTGGCCCATGCGGCCATTACGGGCAACTGGGTCGGGTGCCTCATGAGTTGCATCGTCGCCATCGTGTACATCGTGCCGGCGGCCTTGATCTATGCCCGCATGCACACGCTGAAAGGCGGCATCATCGGGCTGGTCGTGGCCACGGTGTGCCTGATCGTTGGCATCATCATCGCGAATCTGGTCATCGACCCGCTGTTCTACGGCATGCCGTTCGAGGCGGTGGCGGCGCTTGTCGTGCCTGCCATCCTGCCGTTCAACGTGATCAAGGGCGTGCTGGTGAGCGTGCTGGTCATGCTGGTCTACAAGGCCATTTCGAATCTGATTACGCCCGCGAAGAAACAGGCGAAGGCCTAAGCCGGGCAGATGCCATGCCGGTCTTGGCGCCTGGCATCCAGCGCATGGTGATGCGATGAATGCCGTCGAGTTCAAGGACGTCAGCTACAGCTACGACGGGCAGACCCTGGCGCTTGATGGCGTCACGCTGAGCATTGCGCAAGGTTCGTTCGTCTGCATCTTGGGCGGCAACGGCAGCGGGAAGTCGACGCTGGCGCGCCACGTCGATGCACTGCTGCTGCCCGATGCGGGCGAGGTGCAGGTGGTCGGCCTTGATACGAGCGATTCCGCCAACCTCTTCGAAGTGCGGCGCAGTGCCGGCCTGGTGTTCCAGAACCCCGACGACCAGATCGTCGCGGCCGTCGTCGAGGACGACGTGGCGTTCGGGCCCGAGAACATCGGCGTCCCTTCGAGCGAACTGCCCGGGCGCGTGCAGGAGGCACTCGGGCGCGTGGGGCTTCAAGGCTTCGCCAAGCGCGAGACGTTTGCGCTTTCCGGCGGCCAGAAGCAGCGCGTCGCGATTGCAGGGGCGTACGCCATGGACCCGCGCATCATCGTTTTCGACGAAGCCGCCTCAATGTTGGACCCGCGCGGGCGGCGTGGGCTGATGCGCCTGTGCCGCGAGCTCAACGACGCGGGCATGACCATCGTGCTGATCACCCACTTCATGGAAGAGGCTGCGGGCGCCGACCGCGTGATCGTGCTCGACAGGGGCGCGGTTGCCATGGATGGCGCGCCTGACGAAGTGTTGTCGCAGGCACGGCAGCTGCAGGGCTTGGACCTGGAGGCGCCGTTCGCCGTGCAGATGAGCATGGCGCTGCAGGACGCTGGCGTTTTGGTGGACGTGTGCGTGGAGGAAGAGCGTCTCGAGCAGCAGCTGCAGCGGCTGGGGATGGCTGCGGGCGCGGGCTGCGACGGCGACGCGGGCGGCGAAGGTGCTGCTGAAGGCGAAGGCCCCAGTGGCGAAGGCGAAGGCCCCAGTAGTGAAGGCCCCGTCCGCGCCAATTGCCTGGATGGCAGAGTTGCCGGCGAGCCGGCGACCGCACGCGCCGCCGAAGCCACGCCGTCCTGTGCCACTGCCGTCGAAGGCGAGGCCATCATGTCGCTGCGCAACGTCGGCTTCTCCTATGCGGGCAAGGGCGCGGCGGTCGGCCTGCAGGCTCTCAAAGACGTGTCGTTCTCGCTGAACGAAGGCGACTTCCTGGGCATTGCCGGGCATACCGGATCGGGCAAGAGCACGCTGGTACAGCTGATGGCCGCCCTTCTGCAACCCACTGCGGGCGAGGTGCTGGCGCGTGGCCGCAACCTGGCGGACAAGCGCAACACGGAGGAGATACGGCGCGCGGTGGGAATGGTGTTCCAGTATCCCGAGCATCAGCTGTTTGCGCCGACCGTGTTCGAGGACGTGGCGTTCGGGCCGCGCAACCTGGGACTTTCGCAGGAGGACGTGGCCGAGCGCGTGCGTGAGGCGCTGCGGTTGGTGCATCTCGATGCCGACGAGGTGGGCGGGAAGAGCCCCTTTGCATTGTCGGGCGGACAGCAGCGGCGCGTGGCGCTGGCGGGCGTGCTGGCCATGCGCCCGCGCGTGCTGATCTTGGACGAGCCGACCGCCGGGCTCGACCCTTGCGCGCACGGGCGGTTCCTCGACCTGATCGCCGAGTTGCACGAGGCGAGCAACGTCGCCACCGTCATGGTGTCCCACAACATGGACGACTTGGCGAAGCTGTGCAACCGGGTTCTGCTGCTCAATCGCGGCGAGGTGGTGGCCGACGGCGCCCCTGCGACCATCTTCTCCGACGAGGAGGCCATTCGCGGCATCGGATTGGGCGTGCCTCATACGGTGCACCTGGCGCACGTGCTGGGACTGGGCGGCTGCTTTTGCGGCATCCCGACGATTCCCGAGCTTGCCGCCCAAGTGGCAGAGCGATGGCAGGGCAAGGCGCCCGGCGAGCGCCCACCCGGCGCGGATGCAGGCTGCGAGCCGACGGACGGCAGCGAGCTCCCGCCCGACAGGCACGCGCCCGGCGCGGATGCAGGCTGCGAGCGCGGGTGCGGGCACGAGCCCGGGCCGAACGGGGGAAGCGCATGAGCGGCAACGCGTTGTTCGGCCGCTACTGGCCGGCGGAAAGCCCCGTTCACGCGCTCGACCCGCGCACGAAGGTGCTGGCCACGCTGTTCTTGGTGGTCGTCATCTTCAGCGCGCAGAACGCGGCGGCGCTGGCGTTCGTGGCCGCGCTTTTGGTGGCGTTCGTGCTGGCTGCGCGCATCCCGCTGTCGCAGGCGCTGCGGTCCATCGCGCCGCTTTCGTTCATCGTGGTGCTGACGGGGCTGTTCAATCTGTTGTTCGTGCAGGGCGGCGCGGTGTACGTGGACTGGGGATGGCTGCGCATCAGCGAGGGGGGCGTCGCGCAGGCGCTGTTCGTTGCCGTGCGGCTTGCGCTGCTGCTGCTGTCGGGGAGTCTGTTGACGCTCACGACGACGTCGATGGACATCACCGAGGCCATCGAGCGGCTGCTGCAGCCGCTGACGCGCATCGGCGTGCCGGCGCACGAGTTTGCGTTCGTGATGGGGACGGCGTTGCGGTTCCTTCCGCAGTTCGCCGACGAGTTCCGGCAGATCAAGGTGGCGCAGATTGCGCGCGGGGCGCGGCTATCGACCAGCCCGTTGCGGGCGGGGATGGCGTCGATCGCCAGCCTGATCGTTCCGCTGTTCGCGAGCGTGTTCCGCCATGCAGACACGCTGTCCGACGCCATGGAGGCGCGCTGCTACCATGGGGCGAAGGGGCGCACGCGGTTGCATCCCCTTGCGTTCGGGCGGCGTGACGCGGTGGCCGCCTGCGTGCTTGCGGCCGCTCTTGCGGCGGTGGTCGTGCTGAACGTGGCGCTTGGCTGACGGCTTGGTTCCGCTTGGGCGGTCGGCGTGCGCGCGCCTAAGGCAACGTGTACCGGGTTGACCTGGCGGCTCCTTCGATGCGCAGCAGCTTCTTGTCCACCAGCGACCTCAGCGCCCGCGACGTTTTGCCCGGGCTTAGCTCCAGATCGGATTCCGCGATGCGCCTCGTGATTGTGCCACGTTCCTTGACGAGCCCGAGGACGAGCTTTTCGTCCTCGTTCAGGTCGGCTTCTTCGCCAAGCACGGGCAGCGTGACGGAAATGCTGTTCTCCTCGACGTCGAATGACGGGGAGAGCAGGGAATCCCGGTAGGCCTCCTTGATTCTTGGCACGCCCGTGCCAAACCGCTCGATGTATTTCAACCGGTTCAGAACGTCGCCGACGATCGGATTCCGAAGGACGGATACGCGCCCCTGCAGGTATTCCGACTCCGTGATCCCTTTCGGAAGGCCGCCGGGAGAGACGACCTGGATCCTATCGTCGAAGAACGAGATGCGCACGTTTGCCGACGACGCCCAGTCTCGGTGGGCCAGGGCGTTCGCGACGGCTTCCCTGAAAGCGTTCTCGGGAACGATCTGCACGGTCTTTCTTTCGATCCCGTCGACCAGCTCCAT
>CAJUSL010000012.1:36199-36587 GCA_910589135.1 uncultured Eggerthellaceae bacterium | reverse complement strand
AGGAGATCCTGGACGGCAAGTGCGACCACATCCCCGAGCAGTGCTTCCAGAACAAGGGCCCCATCGAGGACGTGTACGCGGCCTACGAGGCCATGCAGAAGGAAGAGGCGTAAATGGCTACCTTTCGCTGCGTCATCTGCACCCCGACGGGCAAGCTGTTCGACGACGACGTGCATTACGCATGCGTTCCCAGCGAGGACGGCCTCTTCGGCGTCCTGCCGGGCCACGAGCGGCTTGTGGGCATCATGGGGACAGGTGGTCTGTGCACCGTCAACCTCGACGAGTCGGGGACGCAGAAGAAGGAATTCCTGCTGTACAAGGGTGCATCGCAGATGTTCGGCGACATGCTGACCGTCCTCGGGTCGTTCGGCGTCGAGCCGGACAAGAT
>CAJUSL010000012.1:34689-36189 GCA_910589135.1 uncultured Eggerthellaceae bacterium | reverse complement strand
CCAACAACCTGCGCGTCATCATCGCGGACCTTCAGTCCAAGAACGATGCGCAGGACAAGGCCAGGATCGCCATCTTCAAGCGCAACCTGGAGTGGGACGAGTTCCAGCTCGCCTACCTCGAGAAGAAGAGCGCCTAGCGGAACGCACCTCCTCAAGAACTTGAGCCTGTTTGAAGGGCCGCCGGCATATCGCCGGTGGCCCTTTCATTTCAAAGTTGCTATCATGGCTAGCGGAAAACACAGGCGCTGAAACGACGCAAAAACACAACACGTAGCGCCCCAACGACACCTTGGGCACTAGAAATGGTGCCTCCATCCGCGATACGGGGCTTGCAAACATGGCATTCGTTCACCTGCACAACCATACGGAATACTCGCTGCTCGACGGCATCACGCACATCAAGGACATGGTGCGCCGCGCGGCCGACCTCGGCATGCCGGCCGTGGCGGTCACCGACCACGGCGTGATGAGCGGCTGCGTGGAGCTCTGCGACGCCTGCGCCGCCGTCGAGGCGGAGACGGGCAAGCGCGTGAAGCCCATCTACGGCTGCGAGGTCTACTTCACGCCGGAGGAGCCCATCGACATGCAGGGGCGCCCGAAGCGCTTCCACCTGCTGCTGCTCGCCAAGACCACCGAGGGCTACCACAACCTGCTGAAGCTCGTGTCCGAGTCGCACGTCGACAACTTCCGCTACAAGCCGCTCGTCACGCTCTCGCAGCTGAAGAAGTACGGCCATGGCATCATCGCCAGCTCGGCGTGCATCGCGGGCATCATCCCCAAGCTGCTCGACAACGGGCAGTTCGACGACGCCGTCAAGTGGGCCCAGACCTTCGCCGCCTGCTTCGATCCGGGCGACTTCTACATCGAGCTGCAGAACCAGGGCAAGGAAGTGGTCACCGACGCGGGCAAGTCGCAGCCCGAGCTCAACCGCATGCTGGTGGACGTCGCCAACGCCGCGGGCCTCAAGACCATCGCCACCAACGACTTCCACTACCTGCTGCGCGAGAACGCGCCCGCGCAGGACCTCATGCTGTGCGTCGGCATGCAGGCGACCCTCAACGAGGAAAGCCGCATGCGCTTTCCCAACGACCAGTTCTACATGAAGACGGAAGAGGAGATGCGCGAGGCCATGCGCGAGTTCCCCGAGTCGTGCGACAACACGGTGGAAGTGGCCGAGAAGTGCAACGTCGAGCTGGCGCGCGACCCCATCCTTCCGCGCTTCCCGCTGCCCGAGGGCGAAAGCGAGGACAGCTGGTTCCGCAAGCGCGTGCAGGAAGGGCTCGAGAAGCGCTACGGCGTCCCGGTTCCCGCCGATGCGCAGGAGCGCGCCGACTACGAGATGTCGGTCATCATCCAGCAGGGCTTCCCGGCCTACTTCCTCATCGTACAGGAATATATCGAGTGGGCGCGCAGCCAGGGCATCGTCGTGGGCCCCGGCCGCGGCTCGGCCGCAGGCGCCATCGTGGCCTACGCCATGGGCATCACCGACCTCGACCCGCT
>CAJUSL010000012.1:24244-34679 GCA_910589135.1 uncultured Eggerthellaceae bacterium | reverse complement strand
GCGGCGCGGCGAGGTCATCGAGCACATCAAGGAGGTGTACGGAGAGGACCACGTGTCCGGCGTCATCACTTTCGGCAAGCTGCAGGCGAAGAACGCCGTGCGCGACGCCGCGCGCGTGCTCGACTACCCGTACGCCACGGGCGACCGCATCTGCAAGATGATCGGCGACGAGCTGGGCGTCACCATCGACGACGCGCTGAAGAAGAACCCCGAGCTGTCCGAGGCCTACGACAAGGAGGACGACGTCCACTCGGTCATCGACGCGGCGCGCTCCATCGAGGGCCAGGTGCGCGGCGAGGGCGTGCATGCGTGCGCCACCATCATCTGCCGCGACCCGATGTCCGACCACGTGCCCATGAAGCGCGACACCAAAGGCGGCGGCATCATCACGCAGTACGACGGCCACTTCACTCCCGAGCTGGGCCTGCTGAAGATGGACTTTTTGGGCCTGCGCACGCTGGGCGTGCTGTCGCGCGCGTGCCGCAACATCGAGGCGCGCACGGGCGAGAAGATCATCCCCGAGGAGATTCCCACCAACGACGAGGCGGCCTTCGCGCTCATGCGCTCGGGCAACATGGACGGCCTGTTCCAGGTGGAGGGCTCGCTCTACGTCAGCCTCTTCAAGCGCTTCCCGCCCACGTGCTTCGCCGACATCGTCGCGTCCATCGCGCTAAACCGCCCGGGCCCGCTGGAATCGGGCATGGTGGACGACTACGTGAAGGTCGCGACGGGCAAGAGCGCCATCCACTACTACGACGACCGCCTGCGTCCCATCCTGGAGGAGACCTACGGCACCATGGTCTACCAGGAGCAGATCATGCAGATCTCCATGGCCATGTCGGGCTTCTCGGCGGGCAAGGCCGACAAGCTGCGCAAGGCCATGGGCAAGAAGAAGCTCGACGTGATGAGGAACCTCCAGGAGGACTGGAACACGGGCGCCGTGGAGAACGGCTTCTCGCTGGACATCGCGAAGCAGATCTGGGACGACGCCGAGAAGTTCGCGAAGTACGCGTTCAACAAGTCGCACTCGGCCGCGTACGCCATCCTGGTCATGCGCACCGCCTACCTGAAGGCGTACTACCCCAACGACTACATGGCCGCCGTGCTTTCCAGCTACATGGGCAACACCAAGCGGCTCATCCACTACATCCAGAGCTGCAACCACAACGGCACCCCCGTGCTGCCGCCTGACGTCAACGCGTCCAACGTGGAGTTCACGCCGGTCGCGGAAGGCATCCGCTTCGGGCTCATGGGCGTGCGCGGCGTGGGCCGCGGCGTCGCCGAGGAAATCATCGCCGAGCGCGAGCGCGGCGGGGCGTTCTCGTCGCTGCACGACTTCGTCATGCGTCTGGACAGCAAGTGCGTGAAGCGCAACACGCTCGAGGCGCTCATCAAGGGAGGCGCGCTGGACAGCACCGGCTACACGCGACGCCAGATGATGCACTTCGTGGACGCCACGTCCATGCTGGAGGACGCGGCGAAACGCCAGAAGGACGCCGACTCGGGCCAGGTGTCCATGTTCGACATGTTCGGCGACGTGGAGGACTCGGGCTTCGAGACCGACATCCCCGAGCCCGACGGCGTCGAGTGGGAGAAGATGGAGAAGCTGCGCTTCGAGAAGGAGACCATGGGCGTCTACGTCTCGGAGCATCCGCTGGAGCCCTACGAGGGCATGATCGCGAAGCTGACGCGCTACAAGCTGGGCGAGGTGGCCGAGTTCACGAAGGACATCAAGAACGCCACGTTCGTGGGGCTCGTGTCCGGCTTCAGCACGCGGCCCACGCGCCGCGGCACCATCATGGCGCAGTTCCAGCTGGAGGACGTCACGGGCATGGTGGAAGGCATCTGCTTCGACTACGACAAGTTCCGCGACGTGCTGCACGAGGATGCCATCGTGAAGGTGCGCGGCAAGTTCGAGGCCAGCGACGGCCGCACGCAGATCATCGCCTACGAGATCAGCGAGCTGGTGCTCGACGAGGCGGGCGGCACGATCGGGAGACCTCCGTCGCATTTGGAGATCCGCCTGAACTCGCAGGAGTTCGACCAGACGCATTCGATGGGGCTGAACCGCATCCTGAAGTCGTTCCCCGGACGCGACGGCGTGGTGCTGCTGGTGAAGCAGTCCGACGGCCGCAAGTTCCGCGTTGAGCTGCCCGTGTCGGTGGACGCGTCGTCGCCCATCATGCGCAACGAGCTGAACGAGCTGTTCCAGCGCGCGATCGCGTAATATCGTCAAAAGCGATATTACGCCCGATGCCGCGCGGCCTTCTGGGCATTGTTTGTCCGCATCCATGTGATGCCATGTTGCGTCGTGTGCTTCGGCAGTGTTGAGTTTGTCGCCGCAACTGCAATATCACCCTCTAGTCCGAATACCGGACTAGAGAAACGGCACCCATTTTCTGCTAGGGCCACTTGTTTCGTATTTCATAAACAAGGAATCGCTCCATTCTCCGAGATTTATGAAAGATCATCTTAGTCGCGCGACATTGATTTGTTGCGTAGGCATGTAACGTATAGCTAAAGGTAAATTTTTATACAAAAATTTTATAATGAATGCATTTTATAAACATAATTCTCTATTCTTGTGTTAAATCAATCGTATTTAATCTAATGAAAGGAGTTTAAAATGTTAGTAAAAGCAAAAAAAGTCAGGTTGAGATTACTGGAATCGTTACTTGCTCTGTTGCTTTTGCTAGTTGTGTTGTTTCTGGCGGTTCCGCAGGCTGACGCAGCCGAAAATTCCGGAGAAAAAACTGAGCTTACCGAGCAGATGGCGCGTGAGTTTGCGCAGGAATTTGCTTTATCGCAGAACGAAGACAAACCCATCCTGGTTTCCAGCGTTGTTAAATTTTATGACGAATATGGTCAGGCTGTTGGATATTCAATTGACTATTGCCTAGAAAGTGGCGAAAGAGCTGGATATGTCGTATTTGATAGCGAATGCCCCGGCTTGATCGCTGAGTACTCATTCGAATCCGGGTCGATGTCTCCCCTTACCAGGCTCTCCCAAGTTCAGACTTTGAGCAGAAATTCTGCCTCCCTAAAGCCGCTCCGAATGAGCCCGTTTGTTTATGCGGTTGAAGACGTTGACTCTCACGTTGCGGTCGATATGTATGGAAACGTCGAAGATGCGCATGATGGAGAAGATTTTGGTTCATCCACCCCGATTACTCCTGACTGGGATATGATTTTCTTTGACAATACTGGCAGCTTTCAATACAACATCGTAAGCTCGAATCACTTCCAGGAATTCATGTCGTTCGAGGAGTCTTGGGTCGAATCGCAGACGGGCCGTTATGCCTGTGGGGTTTCGGCGCTCATCAACCTTGCGGCGGTAAACGATCTTGCTGATACATTTAACTGGAACAATTGGGGTGCGGAGTATATTGCGTTATGGAATGCGACCAACGCGCAAACGAGTTATGTGAAGGATGGAATAACGTACGGATACAACTATGATTCCGACATTGGTTCTGGATACGTTTCGTATTGTGCCTCTCGAGGAAAAACGCTGGGTTGTTCTTTGAGCAAGTCTCCCGCGTACAGCCAATTTACTTCTTCGGTAGACAATGGACGAAGCTCTGTGTTTGCTGCGCGTTTGCAGACCTCGGCAAGCGGCACGATAGAGGGCCACTATATGGCGGTACAGGGATATGCGAAGCTGCAGAAAACAAATGTAGCCAGTGACTACCTATACTCCTTGATTGTTTCCGACGGATGGTGCAACTATGCGAGATATTTGAATTTCTATTACGCGGGCTACTACAACACAGTGGGTATTTTCTTTTCGTAGGGAAGCTTGATGCTGCTGGCTTTGAAAAAAGTAACGATATGTTTTTTCTTCGCATGCATGTGTGTTTTAGGCGGATGCGCGGCGGAAGAGGCAAGTGGGGGCTTTTTCGAAGATGGCGATACGGGGCCGGCCACCGAATTCGACGTTGGGCCATCGGACGACTCGGATGTTCCATTCCAGGAGGGAAATGTGTTCGAAAACAGCGATGATAGCCAACGGGACAGGTCATGTTCTGGAGGAGACCCCCACATAGTATGGTTTTCTGCCGAGGTGATTAGGGTTGATGAAAGCTCCATGGACGTATCCGTGATCGGTGCAGATTCCGCAGATGCTGAGAAGGTGCACGTTCAACTTGCTTCCGGGGTTGATGCTCAGATGTTGAGCCAGGTGCATGAAGGCGAACGAGTCCGCGTCTCGTATGTTAGCGGCAATCAGCCTATACCATCCAGTGTGGTCTCATACGGAATCGAGGCCGAGTAGTAGACGCCGCGCTTTGTGTGTGCCATTAGATGCGTTCTAATGGCACACCGCCACGTCTAGCGGTGTATTGTGCGAAGCGCGCCATTTGATGGGCTCTAATGGCGCGCTTCCGTCTGTGTCGAAAGCGAACGTCCCCCGGCACGACGCATCTCGTGTAACATTGCCTCCATGTATACCTATTCCATAACCGTCGCGTACAACGGGGCGCCGTTCAGCGGGTTCGCGAAGCAGCCCGGCCAGCTGACGGTACAGGGCGAGCTGGAGCAGGCGCTCGAGCTGCTGTTCCGCCGCGCCCTTCCCACCACCTGCGCGGGCCGCACCGACTCGGGCGTGCACGCGCGCGGGCAAATCGTCAGCTTCGACGTGGACGACGCCGAGCTGCGCGGGCGCTCCGAGCGGTCGCTATTGCGCTCGCTGAACGCGCTCACGCACGACGATATAGCCGTGATCGACCTGCGCCGGCGCGCGTCCGGGTTCTCCGCGCGCTTCGACGCCACGGCCCGGCGCTACCGCTACTTCATCGCGAACGGCCCCACGCCGCCGTTGTTCATGCGCGACTTCTGCTGGCACGTTGGCAAGCCGCTGGACGTTGGCGCCATGCGCGAGGCCGCGGCGCACCTGATAGGCGAGCACGACTTCAAGAGCTTCTGCATGGCCGCCTCGGCCGAAGGAAAGCGCACGTTCCGCCGCGTGGACGAGGTGAACCTCTTCGTGGAGAGCCCCAACGGCGAGGACCTGCTGGTGGTCGAGGTGGTGGGCAACGCCTTTTTGCATTCCATGGTGCGGGCCATCGTGGGCACGCTGGTGGCCGTGGGCGTGGGCAACCGCGAGCCTTCCTGGGTGGCCGACGTGCTGGTGGCGCGTGACCGCAAGGCCGCCGGGGAGAACGCGCCCGCCCGAGGACTCGTCCTTTGGGAGGTCGAGTACCCGGAAGGGCTTGCATAACCGGCTATAATCGGTTCCATCGATTTGTCCCGTAAGCGATTGGAACGATATGTCTGACACGAAACCAGCCCGCGCCTCCTGGTCCGGCAAGTGGGCCTTCATCCTCGCCGCCGCAGCCTCCGCTGTGGGCCTCGGCAACCTGTGGCGCTTCCCTTACCTGGCAGCCAAGTACGGCGGCGGCACGTTTCTGCTCGTGTACGTCGTGCTGGTGTTCACGTTCGGCGTCTCGCTGCTGCTGCTCGAGATCGCGCTCGGCCGCTACACCGGGCAGTCTGCCATCGGCGCGTTCAAGGCGTTCGGCAAGAAGTACGCCTTCATAGGCATATTCGCCTCGGCAATCCCGTTCATCATCACGTGCTACTACTGCGTGATCGGCGGCTGGGTGGCGAAGTACGCGGCCAGCTACATCGCGGGCGCGTCGAGCCAGATCGCGGGCGCCCCGGCCGACTTCTTCACCGGCTTCATCACCTCGCCGGTGGAAAGCTTCATCTGGATGTACCTCTTCATGGCCGCCGTCATGCTGGTCGTGGGCCTGGGCGTGAAGAAGGGCATCGAGAAGTCGAACCTGGTCATGATGCCGCTGCTGATCCTGCTCGCCGTCGGCATCGCCGTGTTCACGCTCACCATGCCGGGCGCGCTTGACGGCGCCGCCTACTACCTGGTGCCCGACTTCTCGAAGCTGGCTCCCGAGACGTTCATCGCGGCGCTGGGCCAGATGTTCTTCAGCATGTCGCTTGCCATGGGAATCATGATCACCTACGGAAGCTACGTGGACAAGCAGACGTCGCTCACCGCCTCGGCGGGCCGCATCGCGGGCTTCGACATCGGCGTCAGCCTGCTTGCGGGCCTCACCATCGTGCCGGGCGCCTTCGTCGCGCTGGGCTCTGCCGAGGCCGTCGCCGAGAATTCCGGCCCGTCGCTCATGTTCGTCATCCTGCCCACCGTCTTCGACCAGATGGGCGGCATGGGCGCCATCATCGGGCTGCTGTTCTTCGTGCTGGTGCTCTTCGCGGCGCTGACCAGCGCCATCTCGCTTGCCGAGACCATGGTGTCCATCATCATGGACGGCGCCCGCTGGTCGCGCAAGAAGGCCATCATCGCGGTGACGGTGTTCCTGTTCGCCGTCGGCACCGTGGTGAACCTGGGCTACAACGGGTTCTCGTTCCTCGAGCCGCTGGGCGCGGGTAGCTCCATCCTCGATCTGTTCGACTTCGTGTCGAACTCGGTGATGATGCCCATCGCAGCGCTGATGACGTGCATTTTCGTGGGCTGGGTCGTCAAGCCGCGCGACCTCGAGCTCGAGATCAAGCGCTCCAGCAAGTTCGTCGCCGAGAAGGCGTGGGTCGCCATCATCAAGTACATCGCGCCCGTGCTGATCGTCATCATCCTGGTGGCCTACGTCGCCGCCCAGTTCGGCTTCTTCAGCATGTAGCTGGAAAGCAGACTTGGACGCTGGCAGCGGATACAGCGCCGTGCTCAAGCAATGGCTCGCTCGGCGGAAACGTCCACTGGACGTTTCCGTTTGCTGCGCAACCTGCGCGCGGCACTGCATCCGCTGCCAGCGAGTAATCGCCATGGGAGCGTAGGCAGTCGAGCGATTCTGCAGGGCAAGAAATCCGTGGGACAATCGACCCCACGGATTTCGCAGTCCGAAGCCAAGCGAGACGCCTGCGCCCTCATGGCGTATCATCAGGAAAGCAATTCGTAAGGAGGGGCGATGGCTCTATCGATAGGAATCGTGGGACTGCCGAACGTCGGCAAGTCCACGCTGTTCACGGCGCTGACCAACAAGGGGGGCCTGGCCGCGAACTACCCCTTCGCCACCATCGAGCCCAACGTCGGCGTCGTGCCCGTGCCGGACGCGCGCCTCGACGAGCTGGCGAAGATCGACAACCCGGCCAAGATCGTGCCGGCCACGGTTGAGTTCTTGGACATCGCGGGCCTCGTGGAAGGAGCGTCGAAAGGCGAGGGGCTGGGCAACCAGTTCCTGGCGAACATCCGCGAGACGGACGCCATCTGCGAGGTGGTGCGCTACTTCAGCGACCCCGACGTGGTGCACGTCGCCGGCAAGGTCGACCCGGCTTCCGACGTGGAGACCATCAAGACCGAGCTCATCCTGGCCGACATCGCCACGGTCGAGAAGGCCATCCCGCGCCTCGAGAAGGAGGCCAAGCGCGACAAGGCGGCGCAGGGCAAGCTCGACGCCGCGAAGAAGGTGCTTGCCGGGCTGAACGAGGGGCATCGCGCCCGCACGCTCGGCCTCGACGAGGACGAGATTGAGGCCATCTACGAGCTGCACCTGCTCACCATGAAGCCCATGCTCTACATCGCCAACGTCGACGAGGACCAGGTGACGGCCGACTTCGACCCAATCGACGGACTCGTTCCCGTTCCCATATCCGCCCAGGTGGAAGCCGACCTGGCGGAGCTGGACGCCGAGGAGGCCGCGGAATACCTGGCCGACATGGGCCTTCCCGAAAGCGGGCTCGCGCGCCTGGTGCGCGAGGCGTACAAGCTGCTGGGCCTGCAGTCGTTCTTCACCAGCGGCGAGACGGAAAGCCGCGCGTGGACGGTGCCCGTCGGCGCGAAGGCGCCGCAGGCCGCAGGCGTCATCCACACCGACTTCGAGCGCGGGTTCATCAAGGCCGAGACCGCCAGCTTCGACGACTACGTGGCCAACGGCGGCGAGAAGGGCTGCCGTGACGCGGGCAAGCTGCGCCAGGAGGGCAAGGACTACGTCGTGCAGGACGGCGACGTCATGCACTTCAAGTTCAATGTGTAGCGAGCCTTCGGGCAACGACGGAGCGGAGGACGAGAAGCCCTACGGGGTGTACATCGTCCGCTGCGCCGACGGCACGCTCTACACGGGCATAGCCGTGGACGTCGACCGCCGCATCGAGCAGCACAATGCCGGGAAGGGCGCCAAGTACACGCGCAGCCGCCGGCCGGTCGCGTGCGTCTATCGCGAGGAGTGCGCCGACAAAGGCGAGGCGCTGCGCCGCGAGCTTGCCATCAAGGCGCTTTCCCGCTCCGAGAAGGAAGAGCTCATTCGTTCGGCAGTGTGACGGCGGCGAACGTCTCCTGTCGCACTGTCGCCTTGGGGGCGCAATGCTATCATGTGAGTTCGCAGGAAACACCAGTTGAAAGCGGATGACATGACACAGCATCTCACCGACAAGGACGTGCGCGACATTGCCGAATACACGCGCATCGGCCTGAGCGACGACGAGGTCGGCCCCATGACGCGCGACCTCAACAGCATCATCGACAGCCTCGCGCCCATCCTGGAATACGACCTCGACGGCGTCGAGCCAACGTTTCATCCCATCGGGGGGCTCGCCAACATCATGCGCGAGGACGCCGAAGGCGTCTCGTTCGCGCAGCGCGTGGCGCTCGAAAACGCGCCCAAGCAGCAGGACGGCAGCTTCCTGATCCCGTCCATCCTCGGGGACGGAGGCGACCGCTGATGATGACGAGCCAACCCTTCGGCGCCATGAGCGCCGCCGAAATCCATGCCGGGCTCGCCGCCAGGGAGTTCTCGGCCGCTGAGATGACCGCGTCGATGCTCGACCGTATCCAGCGCGAGGACGGGCGGGTGCACGCCTTCCTCGAGGTGACGGAAGAAGCCGCCCGCGCCCAGGCGGCGCACATCGACGATGCCATCGCCGGCGGCGCCTTCGACGCCATGGGGCCCTTGGCCGGCGTCCCCGTTGCCTACAAGGACAACATGAACATGACGGGCACGCACACCACCTGCTCGTCGAACATGCTGCAGAGCTACGTCTCGCCCTACACGTCCACTCCGGTGCAGCGCACGCTTGACGCGGGGATGGTGCCTTTGGGCAAGCTGAACATGGACGAGTTCGCGTTCGGGTCGTCCACCGAAACGAGCGCTTTCGGCCCCACGTACAACCCGTGGGACGTCGCGCGCGTGCCAGGCGGCTCGTCCGGCGGAAGCGCCGCGGCGGTCGCGGCCGGGCTCGTGCCGCTGTCCCTCGGGTCGGACACCGGCGGCTCCATCCGTCAGCCTGCGGCCTTCTGCGGCGTGGTGGGCGTGAAGCCCACCTACGGCGTGGTGTCGCGCTACGGCATCGTCGCCTTCGGCAGCTCGCTCGACCAGGTGGGCCCGTTCGCCCGCTCGGTGGCCGACGCCGCGCGCCTGTTGAACGCCATATCCGGCCACGACGTGCTCGACTGCACCAGCCAGGCCGTGGAAACCGATTTCGCCGCCAACCTGGACGCAGGCGTGCGCGGCATGCGCGTCGGCGTGGTGCCGGCGTTCATGGGCGCCCAGGGCCTCGCATCCGAGGTGAAGGCCAAGGTCGAGGAAGCCGCCGCCAAGCTCGAGGCCCAAGGCGCCGAGCTCGTCGAGGTCGAGCTTCCCAACGCCGCCGCTGCCATGAGCGCCTACTACGTGCTGGGCCCGTGCGAGGCGTTCTCCAACCTGGCCCGCTTCGACTCGGTGCGCTACGGCTACTGCGACCCGGGCCATTCCGATCTGGGCTCGCAGTACGAGGCGAGCCGCGCGAAGGGCTTCGGCGACGAGGCGAGGCGCCGCATCATGCTGGGCAGCTACCTTCTTTCCGCCGGCGTGTACGAGCAGTACTACTACCCGGCGCAGCAGATCCGCACGCTCATCACGAAGGACTACAACGACGCCTTCCAGAAGGTCGACTGCATCCTCGCGCCCGTGGCGCCGCGCACGGCGTTCAGGTTCGGCGAGATGACCGACCCCACCGAGATGTACCTCTCCGACATGTTCACCATATCCATCAACATCGCCGGCAACGGCGGCATGTCCATGCCGGTGGGCCTCGGCGCCGACACTCACCTGCCCGTCGGCGTGCAGCTGATTTCGCCGGCCTTCAAGGACGAGAGCATGTTCCGCGCGGCCGCCGCGCTCGAGCAGGAGTACGGATGCGCGCCCGTGGCGCCCGATTTCGCCCCGAAAGGCGGTGATGTCGCATGAGGAAGCTTGAGGACGTGCTCCGCGACTGGGAGCCGGTGATCGGGCTCGAGGTGCATGCCGAGCTGACCACGCTGAACACGAAGATGTTCTGCGGCTGCAAGCTCGAGTTCGGCGCCGAGGCCAACACGCACACCTGCCCGGTGTGCCTGGGCCTGCCGGGCGCGCTGCCGGTGCCCAACAAGGCCGCCATCGAGTCCATCGTGCTGGCCGGCCTTGCCACCAACTGCGACATCGAGAAGCACTCGATG
>CAJUSL010000012.1:23999-24234 GCA_910589135.1 uncultured Eggerthellaceae bacterium | reverse complement strand
AACTACATGTACCCCGACATGGCGAAGAACTTCCAAACCACGCAGGGTCCCGTTGCCTTCTGCATGCGCGGGCACCTCGACTTGGAGGTGGACGGCAAGGCGGCCGAGGAGCGCTATGCCGTCGCCGACATGGAGCCGGGCGAGACGCGCGAGAACATCACGCGCACCGAGGACGGATACGCGGCGCACGTGGGCATCACGCGCATCCACATGGAGGAGGACGCCGGCAAGATGG
>CAJUSL010000012.1:22904-23989 GCA_910589135.1 uncultured Eggerthellaceae bacterium | reverse complement strand
CTCATCGAGCTGGTCACCGAGCCCGACCTTCGCACGCCCGAGGAGGCGCGCCTGTTCATGCAGAAGCTGCGCCAGATCTACCTGGCGCTGGGCATTTCCGACTGCTCCATGGAAGAGGGCAGCCTGCGCTGCGACGGCAACGTCTCGCTGCGCCGCCGCGGCACCACGGAGCTTGGCACCAAGACCGAGCTGAAGAACATCAACTCGTTCAAGTCGCTGCACGACGGGCTGCTGTACGAGATCTGCCGCCAGGCCGAGGTGCTGGAGGAGGGCGGCACCATCCAGCAGGAGACGCGCCACTGGGACCCGTCGGCCAAGCGCACCATCGTCATGCGCGTGAAGGAGACGGCCGACGACTACCGGCTGTTTCCCGAACCGGACCTCGCTCCCTACGACCTTTCCGACGAGTTCGTCGCATGCGTGCGCGCCAAGCTTCCCGAGCTGCCCGACGACAAGGCGCAGCGCTTCTGCGAGCAGTTCGGGCTGTCGGCGTACGACGCGCGCCACCTCGTCGAGCATCGCTCGACGTCCGACTTCTTCGAGGCATGCATGGCGACGGAAGGGGTCGACGCCGCCAAGTTGGCGAAGCCGGTGGCGAACCTGGTCATCAACGACGTGACCGCCTGGATCAACGCCAACCCGGGCGAGGCGCTCGCAGACTCGCCGCTGACGCCCGCGCGCGCGGTGCAGCTGATCGAGCTGCAGGCGTCCGACACCATTTCGTCCAAGCAGGCCAAGGACGTCTTCGCGGCCGTGTTCGCCGACGACGCCGACCCGCGCGCCATCGTGGAGGAGCGCGGCATGATGCAGGTGTCCGACACCGGCGCGATCGAGGCCGTGGTCGACGAGGTGCTGGCGGAAAACCCCGACAAGGTCGACCAGTACAAGGGCGGCAAGACCGGCCTTGTCGGCTTCTTCGTGGGCCAGTGCATGAAGAAGATGCAGGGCCAGGGCAACCCCAAGGTCATCAACGAGCTGCTGGCGAGCAAGCTCGACGCATAGGATGCGGCCGTACCGCACCGAGGGCGGCTGGGCCGTCGTGCGCACGGTGCGCGACGGCCGCGGCGAACGGATGCGCGTGCTGC
>CAJUSL010000012.1:10405-22894 GCA_910589135.1 uncultured Eggerthellaceae bacterium | reverse complement strand
CCTATTTCGGCGACCGCCGGTTCGAGCTGCCCTTCGAATACATGCGCGCGTTCGACCGGCTGTTCGACGCCGAGCGCGGCGGCCTTCGGGTGCGTCGCATGCTGGTCATCGGCGGGGGAGGGTGCTCGTATCCGAAGCACGTCGCCGCCACGCGGCCCGGCGTGACCGTGGACGTGGTGGAACGCGACGCCCGCATCGCCCGCATCGCCCGCAAGCGCTTCTTCGTGGGGGAGCTTGAGGAAGCCGGGCGGCTGAGGCTGTTCGTCGACGACGGCGTGCGCTTCCTGCAGGCGGCCGACGGCCGCTACGAGGCCATCGTGGTGGACGCCTTCGACGGCGCGGTGATGGACGGGCGCTTCCTGGATGCGCGGACCCTTGCGGCGGCGAAGGAGCGCCTGGCGGCAGGCGGGCTCTACGTCATAAACGTCGTCTGCGACGAGGGGCCTTGCGGCGCCGGGCGGCTGCAGCGCGCCATGGAGTCGCTTGGCTGCGCGTTCGCGCGCGTGCATGCCGTGTTCGCCACCGACGAGGCATTGAGCGACCGCGACAACTTCGTGCTTGTCGCCACCGACGGCGGCTATTCCTTCGACGGATCCTTCGGGTTGGCGTGAGGAGGACGCTCTTCATACTTTATCACTCTACTGTACTAAAGTACCGCGACGTGGTAGCATATCGTCTCGTTTACGTATCCGCATGCAGGTGCCGGCGCGCGCGACGGGCGCCGCTTGAAAGGACCAACATGGCCAACTTGATGACACCGTTCGGGTTCAGGGACGTCATCGGCTTCGAGGCCGCCGAGCGTGAGCGCATCACGCGCGACGTGCAGGACCTCTTCGCCGCGCACGGGTTCGCGCCCATCGAGACGCCGACGCTCGAAGTCATGGACGTCGTGCGCCAGGGCGGCCGCATCCCGTCCTCGCCGTTCAAGTTCTTCGACTCGCGCGGCGACCTGCTCGCCATGCGCCCCGACGTCACGATGCAGGTGGCCCGCATGTGCGCCACGCGCCTCGCCGGCAAGGATTCCGCGCGCCTGCGCTACACCCAGCGCGTGTTCCGCGACGCGGAGGGAGCCTCCGACGCCAGCCCGCGCGAGATCACGCAGATGGGCGTCGAGTGCATCGGGGAGCGCGGCGCCGAGATCGACTGCGAGCTGATCGGCCTGTTCGCCGACGCGCTTCTGCGCACGGGCGTGGGCGCGATGTGCGTCACGCTCGCCACCGTCGGACCGCTGCGCGCGCTGCTCGACCGCTCGGGCGCGCCGGATGCCTGGAAGGACGCGGTGCTCGCCGCCTACCACGACTCCGACTTCGTCGAGCTCGACCGCCTGTGCTCGCTCGGCGCGTGCGACGACCACGACACCTCGCAGATCGCACCCGCCTACGCCGACGTGATCCGCTCGCTCGCCCGCGTGCGGGGCGGCTTCGACGCCATCGAGCAGGCCAGGGAGCTCGTCGCGCCCCTCGGCTGCGCCGACGGCCTGGACGACCTCGCCACCGTGTTCGCGGGCGTCTCGGGCTCGCTGGGCGCATCTGCGGCCGCGCGCGACGTGCGGCTGCTGGTCGACTTCTCGGTGGTCAGCTCGTTCGACTACTACACAGGCGTCGTGTTCGCCGCGTTCTCCCCGCATCTGGGCACCTCGCTGGGCTCGGGTGGCCGCTACGACCGCATGATCGAGGCGTTCGGGGCCGCCATGCCGGCCGCAGGTTTCGCGTTCTGCCTCGAGCAGGCCATGGCCGCGCTCGCCGCCGAGGAGCAGGCGGCTGCAGACGGCGTCGTTCTGGCCGCGGAAGACCCCTCCGAAGAAGACGAGGCCGTGCGCTCGGCGCTTGGGCACAGGGCGGCGGCCGCTCCGTCGCGCAGGCTGCGCATCGCCGTTCCCAAGGGCGCCTTGCACGCGCAGGCGGTGGAATGCCTCGCCGCGGCGGGGCTCGACGTGGAGGGCCTGCACGACATCGGCCGCCAGCTGGTCATCCGCTCCGAGGACGCCGACTACATCATCGTGCGCCCCTCCGATGCGCCGGCCTTCGTCGCCTACGGCGCGGCGGATTGCGGGATCTGCGGCCGCGACTCGCTGCTGGAATCGGGCGCCCAGGTGGTCGAGCTGGTCGACCTGGGGTTCGGCGGATGCCGCTTCGTGGTAGCGCAGCCGGTGGGCGCGACCCCGCAGATCGAGGAGCGCTACCGCCGCCTCGGGTCCATCCGCGTGGCTACCAAGTATCCCCGCATCACGCTCGCGCACTATGCGAAGACGGGCGTGCAGGTGGACATCGTGCAGCTGCACGGCAACATCGAGCTCGCGCCGCTTTCGGGCATGGCCGAGCGCATCGTGGACATCACGGCGACGGGCACGACGCTGCGCGAGAACAGCCTCGAGATCGTCGAGGACGTGCTGGGCTCGACCGCGCGCTTCTTCGCCAACCCGTGTTCGCTCCGCACGGACGACAGAGTAGTAGAATTAGCGCGCACGCTGGCGAAAGTTTCGGACGGCGTGCACTTCGACCCGATTGCTGGAAAGGCGATGTAAATGCGACGCATAGAACTGCAACCGACGGAGCCGTTCCGCCCGTCCCTCATCAACCGCACCGGCGCGTTCAACGCCGACGCGCTCGTGACCGCCACGCGCATCGTGGAGGACGTGCGCGAGAAGGGAGACGCCGAGCTGCGGGCGCTCACCGAGAGGTTCGACGGCGTGAAGGTGGACTCGTTCCGCGTTCCCGACGAGGCATTCCGGCGCGCCTTCGACGAGGTCGACCCCGACACGCTCGACGCCCTGAGGCACGCCGCGGCGCAGATCCGCGGGTTCCACGAGCGCCAGGTGCAGCAGAGCTGGCTGTTCGCCCGCGAGGACGGCGCCATCGTCGGCGCGAAGGTGACGCCGCTCGACTCGGTGGGCATCTACGTGCCCGGCGGGCGCGCCCTGTATCCTTCCAGCGTGCTCATGAACGCGATTCCCGCAAGCGTGGCGGGCGTGCGCCGCATCGCCTGCGTCACGCCCCCTTCCAAGGATGGAAGCGTCGATGCGGCCATCCTGGCCGCCTGCAAGCTGGGCGGCGTCAGCGAGGTGTACACGGTGGGTGGCGCGCAGGCCATTGCCGCGCTTGCCTACGGCACCGAGAGCATCGCGCCCGTTGACAAGGTCACCGGTCCGGGCAACGCCTTCGTGGCGGCCGCCAAGAAGGCGGTGTCGGGCGACGTCGGCATCGACATGATCGCAGGCCCTTCCGAGGTGTGCGTGGTGGCCGACGAGACGGCCGACCCCTCTCTGGTGGCCATGGACCTCATGGCGCAGGCCGAGCACGACCCGCTGGCCGCGTGCTACCTGGTGTGCGGAAGCGGCGACTACGCCGACGCGGTGGAGGCGGCCATCGAGCAGCACCTGGGCTATTCCCCGCGCGCCGACATCACCCGCGCGTCGCTGGAGGGGCAGGGCCTCGTGGTGGTGGCGTGCGACATGGAGCAGGCCATCCAGGCCGTCAACGTCATCGCGCCCGAGCATCTTGAGCTGCACGTGCGTGACGCCATGGACTACCTGGGCGCCATCCGCAACGCGGGCGCCATCTTCCTGGGGGAATGGACCCCCGAGGCGGTGGGCGACTACGTGGCCGGCCCCAACCACACGCTTCCCACCGGCGGCACGGCCCGCTTCGCGTCGCCGCTGTCGGTCGAGGAGTTCGTGAAGAAGAGCTCCATCATCCAGTACAGCGCCCAGGCTCTCGAGAACGACGCGCGTCCCATCATGCAAATCGCCATGCACGAGGGCCTGTGGGCGCACGCCCAGTCGGTCGCGCTGCGCATGCACGCAATCGAGGAGGCGGACGCCCGTGTCGACGGCGACGCCGGCAAGGAGCGCATCGATGGATAGGGTGCGCGCCGCAGCGCCGCAGCTGGCGGGCCTTGCGCCCTACGACCCGAAGTACGTGCCGGCCGACGCGGTCATGTCGGCGAACGAGAACCCGCTTGACGTGGGCGAGGACGTGCGGCGCGACATCGAGCGCGCCATCCGCAAGGTGAGCCTGAACCGCTATCCCGACCCTCTGGCCAACGAGCTGCGCGACATGATCGCCGAGGCGAACGGGCTCGAGCGCGACTGGGTGCTGGTGGGCAACGGCGGCGACGAGCTGCTGTTCGACACGGCGCTGGCGTGGGGAGGGCCGGGGCGCACGTTCCTCAACCTGCCGCCCACGTTCTCGGTGTATGCGGCCAACGCGCGCCTGACCAACACGGCGGTGGTCGACGTGCCGCGTGGGGGCGCGCCTGATTTCGCCATCGACGAAGAGGCGGTGCTCGCGGCCGTCGGCGGCGAGGGCGTGGCGGGGGGCGCGTCCGGCGCGGGCGCCGTGGGCGGCCCTGTCGACTTCACCATCATAGCCAGCCCCAACAACCCCACGGGCCTGCGCGCCTCGCAGGAGTTCATGCAGCGCCTGCTTTCGGCCACCGACGCGCTGGTCGTGGCCGACGAGGCGTACTTCGAGTTCTCGCGCATGACGTCGCGGCCGCTGCTGGAGGCCAACCGCAACCTGGTGCTCCTGCGCACGTTCTCGAAGGCGTTCTCGCTGGCCGGCGTGCGCCTGGGCTACATCCTTGCGCATCCCGACGTGATCGAGGAGTACCTGAAGGTGCGCCAGCCGTACTCGGTCGACGCGGTGAGCCAGGCCATCGGGCGCGTGGTGTACGAGAGCCGCGCGAAGTTCGAGCCGGGCATCCGCAGCATCATCGAGGAGCGCGACCGCGTGACGGAGGCGCTGAAGGTCATCCCCGGCGTGCGGCCGTATCCCAGCGACTCCAACTGGGTGCTGTTCTCGGTCGAGGACGCGGCCGAGGCGTGGGAGCACCTGTACGGGCGCGGCATCCTGGTGCGCGACTTCAGCAACGCGCCGCTGCTCGAGGGGACGCTGCGCGTGACCATCGGGACGCCCGGGCAGAACGACGCGTTCCTGTCCGCGCTGCGCGACTTCTGCCTGAGAAAGAGGGACTGACATGAGATGCGCGAAGATAAGCAGGAAGACGAAGGAGACCGACGTCGCGGTCGTGCTGGAGCTTGACGGCGCAGGCGCGGTGCAGGCGGCTACGAAGGTGCCGTTCTTCGACCACATGCTCGACGCCTTCGGGCGCCACGGGCTGTTCGACCTCGCGGCGTCGTGCGACGGCGACGTGGAGGTGGACGCGCATCACAGCGTCGAGGACACGGGAATCGTGCTGGGCCAGGCGGTTGCCGAAGCGCTCGGCGACAAGCGGGGCATCGTGCGCTTCTCGGACGCGACGATCGCCATGGACGAGGCGCTGGTGATGTGCGCGATGGACATATCGGGGCGCGGCCAGCTGCATTGGGACATGGACGTGCCGGTGGACGCCATCGCCACGTTCGACACGCAGCTCGCGAAGGAGTTCTTCGTCGCGTTCGCCGCCAACGCGGGCATCACGCTGCATATGAAGCAGCTGGCCGGCGAGAACGCGCATCATCTGATCGAGGCGGCCTTCAAGGCCTGCGGGCGTGCGCTGCGCGCGGCGGTCGCCATCGACGCGCGCGCGGCCGACGCGCTGCCGTCCACGAAGGGCGTGCTGTGACGTTCGCGCTGGTCGACTACAGGAAAGGCAACATCAAGTCCGTCGAACGCGCGCTTGCTGCATGCGGCGCCGACGTCGTGGTGACGTCCGATGCGGCCTGCGTGCGGGCGGCGAGCGCCGTCGTGCTGCCCGGGGTCGGCGCCTTTGCCGACGCGATGGGCACGCTTCGCGAGCTGGGCCTTGCCGGCGCCATCAAGGACGCCGTCGGCGCGGGCGTGCCGTTCCTCGGCATCTGCCTGGGGCAGCACCTCATGTTCGAGGGCGGCATGGAGCACGCCGAGGGAGGGCGCCCGACGCCGGGGCTCGGCCTTGTGCCGGGCGTGGTGGACGTCATGCCGAAGGAGGTCGCCGGCGTGTCCTACAAGGTGCCGCACGTCGGCTGGAACGCGGTTGAGTTCGACGAGGGCGACCCGCTGTTCGACGGCATCGGCCAGGGCGAGCACTTCTATTTCACGCACAGCTTCGTGGCACCCGACGGCGCCTACACGGTGGGCAAGACCACCCATTCGGTTACATTCCCCAGCGTCGTGAGGCGCGGCAGCGCGTTCGGCGTACAATTCCATCCCGAGAAGAGCTCGGATGCGGGCGCGCGCCTGATCGGCAACTTCGTCGCGTTCGCGCGGAACGGGGCGCGGGCAGAGTAAGAAGGCGCCCTTGCGCGGGGCGAACGTGCAGCAGGCAGGCGCGGCGCGCCACCAACGGATTGCGAGGACCGACATGTATCTGCTTCCAGCCATCGACATACTCGACGGGAAGGCCGTGCGCCTTGCCGGCGGCGACTACGCCAAGGTCACCGTCTACAACGACGACCCGGTGCTGCAGGCGCAGCTGTTCGAGGAGGCCGGCGCCGAATGGCTGCACATGGTCGACCTCGACGGCGCCCGCGACGGCGACCCGGCGAACGTGGAGGTCGTGTCCGCCATCCTGCGCCGCACAAAGCTGCACGTGGAGGTGGGCGGCGGCATCCGCACGCTCGACGCGGCCCGGCGCCTGCTCGACACCGGTGCCGACCGCGCGATCTTCGGCACCGCGCTCGTGCGCGACCCCGAACTGGCGCAGGCTGCCGTCGAGGAGTTCGGCGCGGACGCGGTGGTCGCCGGCATCGACGCGAAGGACGGCGACGTGAAGGTGGAAGGCTGGGTGGCCGGGGCCGAGGTGACCGCGCTCGAGCTGGCGGCGAAGATGGCCGCGCTGGGCTACGAGCACCTGGTGTACACCGACATCGCGCGCGACGGCCTGCGCACCGGCATCGCTCCCGCCGCCTACGTCGAGATGTTCCAGGCGTTCGGGAACCCGGTCATCGCGAGCGGCGGCATCGCATCGGTCGCCGACATCCAGGAGCTTGCGAAGGTGTCGCAGGCCATCGAGGGCGTGATCGCCGGGCGTGCCATCTACGAGGGCGCGTTCTCGGTCGCAAGCGGCGTGGCCGCCTGCAAGGGCACCATGGTCGACGAGCCGGACTACCTGCGCGACCTCGAGAAGCCGATAAGGCTGTAGGGAAGAGGGGAGGGAAAGGATGCGCACCGTGCTCAAGCAATGGCTCGCTCGGCGGAAACGTCCACAGGGCGTTTTCGTTCGCTGCGCAACCTGCGCGCGACGCGCATCCTTTCCCTCCGATGTCCGATTCGCCCTTTCGGCCTTCCGTTCCGAGGGGGCCTCATGCTGACGAAGCGAGTCATACCGTGCATGGACGTGAAGGACGGCCGCGTGGTGAAGGGCGTCAACTTCGTGAACCTGCGCGATGCAGGCGACCCCATCGAGCTCGCCAACCGCTACGACCAGGAGGGTGCCGACGAGGTCGTCTTCCTGGACATCACGGCCACGAGCGACGAGCGCGCCACCACCGTGGACCTTGCCAGCCGCGCCAGCGAGCAGCTGCGGCTGCCCTACACCGTCGGCGGCGGCTTCCGCAGCGTGGGCGACATCCGCACGATGATCGCGGCCGGGGCCGACAAGGTGTCGGTGAACTCCGCTGCCGTGAAGGACCCCTTGCTCGTGACCGAGGCGGCGCGCGCGTTCGGCACGCAGGCCATCATCGTTGCCATCGACGCGAAGCGGCGCGCCGACAACCCTAACAAGTGGGAGGTCTACGTGGCGGGCGGCCGCAAGGCGACGGGCCTCGACGCCGTGGAATGGGCCGCCGAGGTGGCGCGGCGCGGCGCGGGCGAGATTCTGCTCACCAGCATGGACCGCGATGGCTCGCGCGAGGGGTTCGACTGCGCCCTGACGCGCGCCGTGGCCCGCGCGGTCGACATCCCCGTGATCGCCAGCGGGGGAGTGGGCGCCCTCGAGCACTTCGCACAAGGCATCCTGGAAGGGGAGGCCGACGCGGTGCTGGCGGCCAGCGTGTTCCACTTCGGCGAACTCACGGTGCGCCAGGTGAAGGAAGACATGCGCGCCCACGGCATTCCCGTGCGGCTGTAGCCGCGTCGTGCGGCCGCATCGGCGGCGGATGTGCGCACCCTTCCGAGTCGTGCGCTGCGATGCTTTGATGTTGCACGTGCCTTGAGCCCGCTTCGCGCATGTGCGGCAACATGCTTGAAATTCCTGCGCTTTCGACACCCGATGCCAGAAATTCGTCCCGACATGGACAATTTTTGTCCACGGCGAGGCGAAAAAGTGGCATTCGGCGCCCGGCGGCGGGGGTTTGCCTCATTGGATGCCTTCGAACCGCCTATAATGCCATCCCATGGAGCTTTCCGACCTGAAATACGACGCCGACGGGCTTATTCCCTGCGTGGTGCAGGACGCCGACACGCTTGAGGTGCTGATGGTGGCCTGGATGAACGAGGAGTCGCTGCGCCAGACGCTCGATTCGGGCGAGACGGTGTTCTGGTCGCGCAGCCGCCAGGAGCTGTGGCGCAAGGGCGCCACCAGCGGGAACGTGCAGAAGCTGGTCGAGCTGCGCTACGACTGCGACGGCGACACCTTGCTGGCGTTGGTGCATCCGGCGGGGCCGGCCTGCCATACGGGCGCGCGCAGCTGCTTCTATCGCACGTTGGCATAGAAGGCGCGCGGCCTGGCGAAGCGGAAGCGGCCGTCGCTCAGCGCGACGCCCCGTTGGAAATGGCCTCCACCACATCGGCCAGCGTGCGACCTTCCAGGTAGTCCGTCACCGCGTCCTGCATGCCGCCCCACACCTCGCGCGACACGCAGCCCGCCTCGCGCTCGCACACGGTCAGGCAGCCCAGGCAGTTCAGCAGCTCGAGGCCGTCCTCGCTCGCCGACACGACGTCGGCCAGCGAGATGTCCTTCGGCGCGCGCGCCAGCTGGAAGCCGCCGCAGCGTCCGCGCGTGATGCTCAAAAGGCCCGCGGCGCTCAAGGGCGCCACCACCTGCTCGAGGTATTTCTTCGAGATGCCTTGCCGTTCGGCCACGTCCTTCACGGGCACGCAGCCTTCGCCGTAGCGCTCGGCAAGGTCGATCATGAAGCGCATTCCGTAGCGCGTTTTCGTGGATATCTTCATCGTTGGGAAACAATCCCCTTACGTCGGCAATCGTTGTTGACAATGTATATCAGTCGGTATATAAAGTCTAGTAAATTGCTAGACTTAGAATAAGTCTCCACGGAAAGCAGGAAACGAAGTGACCGACAGGCTGATCTACCTCGACAATGCGTCGACCACTCCTCTTCGCAAGGAAGCGCTCGACGCGATGATGCCCTATCTTACCACCGAATTCGGCAACCCGTCCTCGCTGTACCCGATGGGGCACCATGCGGAAAACGCCGTTGCGGAAGCGCGCGACACGCTGGCTTCCCTGATCGGAGCCAAGTCCAGCGAGGTGTTCTTCACGTCGAGCGGCAGCGAGTCCGACAACTGGGCGCTGAAGGGCTTCGCGCACGCCAACAAGGGCAAGGGCAACCACATCATCACCAGCGCGATCGAGCACCACGCCGTGCTGCATGCGTGCCAGGCGCTCGAGAAGGACGGCTTCGAGGTGACCTACCTTCCGGTCGACGCCGAGGGCCTCGTGCGTCCCGCCGACTTCGAGGCGGCCATCCGCGAGGACACCATCCTTGCCTCGGTCATGATGGCCAACAACGAGATCGGCACGATCGAGCCCATTGCCGAGCTGGCGAAGATCGCGCACGAGCACGGCGTCGCGTTCCACACCGACGCGGTGCAGGCCTTCGGGCACGTGCCCATCGACGTGGACGAGATGGGCATCGACATGCTGTCGTCCTCCGCTCACAAGCTGGGCGGCCCGAAGGGCGTGGGGCTGCTCTACATCCGCCGCGGCATCAAGGTGGACAATCTCATCGACGGCGGCCAGCAGGAACGCGGGCGCCGTGCGGCCACCGAGAACGTCGCGGGCATCGTGGGCTACGCGAAGGCCGCCGAGCTGGCCTGGAACGAGATGGACGCCGAGCACGACCGCCAGCTGGCGCTGCGCGACCACGCCATCAAGCGCATCCTGGCCGAAATCCCGCACAGCAAGCTGAACGGCAGCTGGGAGAGCCGCCTCGCCAACAACGTCAACTTCTCCTTCGAGTTCATCGAAGGCGAGGGGATGCTTCTGCAGCTGGCGGCGAAGGGGCTGTGCACCTCGTCGGGCAGTGCCTGCACGTCCGGCTCGCTCGACCCTTCGCACGTGCTGCTGGCCATCGGCCTTCCGCACGAGATCGCCCACGGGTCGCTGCGCGCCACCATCGGGCGCGACACCACCATGGAGGACATCGACTACATGGTGGACTCGCTTGCGGCCACGCTCCGGAACCTGCGCATGATGAGCCCTCTCTACGAGGACTTCGAGCGCGGCAACTACGACAGCATCATCGCCGGCTACGCGGCCGACGGCATGAAGAACGTCCATGCGTAACTAGAGAAACCCGTTAGGAAGCAGGTAAAGCAATGGCGATGCAATACAGCGAGGCGGTCATGGACCACTTCACCAATCCCCGGAACGTGGGCGAGATCGAATGCGCCAGCGGCTGCGGCACGGTGGGTAACGCCGTCTGCGGCGACATCATGCGCATCTACCTGGACATCGACGACGACGGCGTCATCCGCGATGCGAAGTTCAAGACCTTCGGCTGTGGCGCGGCCATCGCCACCAGCTCCATGGCGACCGAGCTGGTGAAGGGCAAGACCGTGCAGCAGGCGCTCGAGGTCACCAACAAGGCGGTCATGGAGGCGCTCGACGGGCTGCCGCCCGTGAAGGTGCACTGCTCGCTTCTGGCCGAGGAGGCCATCCATGCGGCGCTGTGGGACTACGCCGAGAAGAACGGCCTCAAGATCGAGGGGCTGGAGAAGCCCGTGTCCGACATCTCCGAACACGACCACGGGCACGTCGAGCTGGTCGAGAACGAGGACGAGTTGTAGCAGCGTCTCGCGCCGGACGGGGGTATAATGCCCTGACCGCCTATTCCGTCCGAGGTCGTCGAGCCATGCCTGAAACCGAATCGCATACTGGGAAGCCGGCAGCGTCCGCGCGCGTGCATCGCATGGGCACGGCTTCCATCCCGAAGCTGATCGCCGAGTTCGCAATCCCGTCCGTCATCGGGATGGTCGTGAACGGGTCGTACAACATCATCGACTCCATGTTCCTCGGCCACGCCGTGGGCGAGATAGGGCTGTCCGCCGTCACCGTGGCGAACCCCGTCATGATCGTCTTCATGGCCCTGGCCATGCTGGTGGGCAACGGCGGCAACGCGTTGGCGGCCCTGCGTCTGGGCGAAGGCAAGCGCGACGCCGCCGAGCGCGCGCTGGGAAACGTCGTCTTCCTGAGTTTCGTGCTGTGGGGCGCGGTTGCGGCCGTTGCCGCATGCCCGCCGCTCATGGACGCGCTGCTCACCGCGTCCAGCGCCACCGACGAGGTGCGGCCCTACGCCGCCACGTTCGTGCAGATCCTCTGCTTCGGGTTCGTCCTGCAGTGCATCGGCATGGGCGTGAACAACTTCATCCGCACCTGCGGCGCCCCCAACCGGGCGCTTGGCACCATGGTGGTCGGCCTGGTGGCGGCCACCGGGTTCAACTACTGGTTCGTCATCGTGTGCGGCTGGGGCGTGGCGGGCAGCGCGCTTGCCACGCTGGCCGGACAGGCGTGCTCGTGCGCGGCGGTGCTCTGGTACTTCCTGTTCACGCCCACGGCGGCGCTGCGCATCCGCCTGGGCTGCATCGTGCCCGTGCCCCGCATAATTGGCACGATCCTAACCTACGGGTTCCCCAGCTTCGCCGTGCAGGCGGGCATGGCCGTGGTGAACTTCGTGCTGAACTACCAGCTGGCGCGCTACGGCGCCCTGAGCGCCATCGGCTCGGTGAATGCGCTCGCCTCCATCGGGGTGGTCAACCGCATCGGCATGTTCACGGTCATGCCGCTCGTCGGCATCGCCGTCGCGCTGCAGCCCCTGCTTGGGTACAACTACGGCGCGCGCAAGATCGACCGCGTGCGCAAGACGCTTTGGCTGGGCATCGCCGTGGCCACCGTCATCGGCGCAGCGGAATGGGCCGTCATCATGGCGTTCCCCGAGGCCATTGCGAACGCCTTCGGCATCCAGAGCGCCGGTCTTGTGGCGTTCACGGCCTTCGCGCTGCGCGTGCAGTTCGCGATGCTGCCGTTCATCGGCTTCCAGATCGTGGGGGCGAACTACTTCCAGGCCACAGGCCAGCCGGCGAAGTCCATCTTCCTGACGCTGACGCGCCAGATCCTGTTCCTGGTGCCGCTGCTGTTCGCACTGCCGCACATCCTGCCCCAGGTGGCGCCGCAGTTCGCGGGGCTCGACGCGCTCTACTTCGCCGCGCCCATCTCGGACTTCCTCGCCGTCTTCACGGTGGGCGTGTTCATCGTCTGGGAGATGCGGCGCTTGCGGAAGATGCAGGCTGCGACGGGTGCGAAGGCGGCCGAGCACGTCGCCGGCGGCCGCGACGATGGCGCGGCTGCGATGCCGCAGGGACGCGTCGCCGGCGGCCGCGACGATGGCGC
>CAJUSL010000012.1:3813-10395 GCA_910589135.1 uncultured Eggerthellaceae bacterium | reverse complement strand
GTCGTTCAGAATTCGGGCGGCAGGGACACGAGGGGCAGGCCATGACCAGGGAGATGAGGCGCAAGAGACAGGCCCTTTCCGCGGAGGAATGCGAACAGGTTCTTCGGCAGGGAAACCACGGGGTTTTGGCCCTTCATGGCGACGACGGCTATCCGTATGCCGTGCCGCTCAACTACGTCTATGCCGACGGTCGCATCTACTTCCATTCCGCGCGGCAAGGGCACAAGTTGGACGCCATCGCGCGCGACGGCAAGGCAAGCTTTTGCGTGGTAGCGAACGACGACCTGGTGCCGAGCGAGTTCACGACGTATTTCAAGAGCGTGATTGCGTTCGGGCGCATGCGCGTGGTCGACGACGGGTCGGAGCGCATGGCGTCGCTGACCGCACTGACGGAGCGTCTGGCGCCAAGCGAGCCTGCCGCGAGCATGCAGGCGGAGGTCGACCGCTGCGCCCTGCGCGACATCGTCGTCATGCTCGCCTTGGACCCCGAGCGCATCACGGGCAAGCAGGCCAAGGAACTCGTCTAGAGCGATCGGCCTCAGCCGGACTGCCCGCATCGTTGGCGACCCGCGCCCAGGGAGATGAGTCGCCGGTCGGGCCGCCTGCGGTGCGGCTGCCGCCCGCGTCGCCCGCGGCCTTGCAGTCCGGAAGCCATCGGCGGCGCCTTGCCGCGCAGCCCGCATCCATGCCGTCTGGGTGTCATCGTCGGCGACGCCTCGCTATAATGGTGCGCAGTCTTTTCGCTACAAAGGGAACCCGCCGCCGGGGTTCGCCGCAGAGGGAGAACCGAATGTCACAACCCAAAGGCACCTATTCCATCACCACGCCCATCTACTACGTGAACGCCGCCCCGCACCTGGGGACGGCCTACACCACCATCGCCGCCGACGCCGTTGCTCGCTACCAGCGCATGAACGGCTACGACGTCGCGTTCGTCACCGGCATGGACGAGCACGGCCAGAAGGTGGCCGACACCGCAGCCGACAAGGGGATGGCGCCGCAGGAGTGGTGCGATTCCATGGAGCCCGCCTTCCGCGACGCGTGGAAGGACCTCGACATCTCCTACACCGACTTCGTGCGCACCACCGAACCGCGCCATCAGCGCAGCGTGCGCAAGTTCTGGCAGGAGCTCCACGACAAGGGCTACCTGTACAAGGGCAGCTACGAGGGCTGGTACTGCGTGCACGAGGAAACCTACTACGCCGAGTCCGACCTCGAGAAGAACGACGACGGCGAGTTCGTCTGCCCCGACTGCAAGCGTCCGGTGCAGTTGATGGCCTCGGGCGAGGAGAACTGGTTCTTCAAGCTGTCCGACTTCCAGGACAAGCTGCTTGCGCTCTACGAGGAGCGCCCCGAGTTCATCCGCCCCGAGACGCGCCGCAACGAGATCGTGTCGTTCGTCGAGCGCGGGCTGAAGGACCTGTCCATCTCGCGGTCCACCTTCGACTGGGGCGTGCCGCTGCCCTTCGACGAGGACCACGTGGCCTACGTCTGGGCCGACGCGCTGATCGCCTACCTCACCGGCATCGGCTACGCCAACGCCGCCGCGGACGGCGGCGACGGCGCGCGCGGCGACGAGTTCGAGCGCCGCTGGCCCATGCAGTACCATTTCGTGGGCAAGGACATCACGCGCTTCCATTGCGTCATCTGGCCTGCCATGCTCATGGCCGCCGGCCTTCCCATCACCCACACCGTCTTCGGGCACGGCTTCCTGCTCACCAAGGGCGAGAAGATGTCGAAGTCCAAGGGCAACGCGCTGCGCCCGGCCGACCTTGCGGGCATCTTCGGCGTGGACGCGTACCGCTACTACTTCATGAGCGACGTGCAGTTCGGCGCCGACGGCTCCATCTCGATGGAGCGCATGGTACAGGTGTACAACAACGAGCTGGCGAACACCTGGGGCAACCTGGTCTCGCGCGTCACCAACATGACCAAGAAGTACTTCGGCTCGAAGGTGCCGGCCGCTCCCGCCGACGCCGCGGCGACGAAGGACAACCCGCTGCGGTCGATGGCCGATGCGCTCTACGTGGAATACGACGGGGCCATGGCGCTCGTCGACTTCACGAAGGCGATCGGCGCGGTGCAGGCCCTGGCCGCCCGCGTGAACCTCTACGTCGAGGAAAGCGCGCCGTGGAACCTGGCGAAGGACGAGGCCAAGGCCGGCGAGCTCGCCGCGGTCATCTACAACTCGCTCGAGGCCATCCGCATCATCGCCGCCTACCTGGCGCCCTTCATGCCCAACACCTCGGCGGAGGTCTTCCGCCGCCTGGGGCTTAACGACGTGTTCGCCATCGACGACATCGCTGCAGCCTGCGCGTGGGGAGGCCTTCCTGCCGGCAATGCGGTGGAGATCGGCGACCCGCTGTTCCCGCGCCTTGACGTGGACGCCATCGACATGGACATGGAATAGGCCGTGAGCGACGAGCAGCCCGTCTTCCAAGACGAGTACTTCCGCAAGAAGCCCAAGAAGCACGGGCGCGAGTGGCCCATCGTCGACGCGCCCGAGACGTTCGTCCCCGTCGCCGACACGCATGCCCATCTGGACATGCTTCCCGACCCGGGCCTTGCTCTCGCGCGCGCGGGCGTGCACAAGGTGGGATTCCTCGAGGCGATGGTCGACCCGGTGGGCGGCCTGTCCACCTTCGAGAACCTGGACGCGTGGAGGCTGCGCGGCGAGGTGCTCATGCGCCACATGTCGACCCGCATCTGCGGGCAGGGGCACAACGCGCTCCCGAAGACGCGCATCGCCGTGGGCGTGCATCCGCACGAGGCGAAGGCGTTCGACGGCGCCGAGGAGGCAAGGCTGCGCGAGCTGCTCCACGACGTGCGCGTGAGCGCCGTCGGCGAGATCGGGCTGGACTACCACTACGACCTGTCGCCGCGCCCGGTGCAGAAGGACGCGTTCCGCCGCCAGGTGCGCCTCGCCAAGGAGGCGGCCCTGCCGGTCATACTGCACGTGCGCGAGGCCCACGACGACGCGTTCGCCATCATGCAGGAGGAAGGCTGGCCGGACGCCGGCACGCTGCTGCACTGCTACACCTCCGACGCCGACGAGATCGGACGTTGGGTTGACGCGGGCTGCTACGTCGCCTTCGGCGGGGCGTTCACGTTCAAGAAGCTGGCGGACGTCCGCGAGGCCGCCCGGCTCGTTCCGGCGAACCGCCTGCTCACCGAGACGGATGCGCCGTTCATGACGCCCGAGCCCTTCCGCGGCGCCATGTGCGAGCCCGCGCACGTCATCTTCACCGCAGAGCGCTTGCACAACTACCTGCTGCGCGACGACGCTGCGCCTGCCGTCGTGTACACGGGCGACGAGGACGACGCCCGCCGGGCGTTCCTCGCGCAGACCTACGAGAACGCGCTGCGCATCCTCGACCAGCCTCCGACCGATTGGCAGAAGCATGCATAGGACCATCATAGTGGGGTCGCCGCGCCCGAACGGGCGCAGCGCCACGCTTGCGAACGAGATATTCGAGGCCTGCATCGACGAGTGCCCCGAGGACGGGGTGTCCGTGGTCGCGGTGTCGAGCGTGGACGTGGGGCCGTGCGTCGGCTGCGACGCCTGCAGGCGCGAGCTTGCGAAGGACGACGATGCGTACCCGTCCATTCCCGAGAAGGGCGACCCGCTGGCGCAGTGCAATGTGGTGTTCCGCAGCGACGCCTCGGCGCACCAGTGCGTCATCGACGACGAGATGGCCGAGGTGCGCAAGCACATCGACGCGGCCGACGAGCTGATCGTGGTCTCGCCGGTATACTTCGCCGGCGTGCCGGCGCAGCTGAAGGCGCTGCTCGACCGCATGCAGCCGTACTTCCGGTCGAATTTGCGCGAGCGTTCGAAGGGGCGCCGGCCGTGCACGCTCCACCTCGTCCGCGACGGGGGGGACCCGCATGGGTTCGCGCCCGCCGTGGGCGTGGTGCGCTCGGCCTTCGGCGTGGCGGGGTTCAGGCTCGAGCGCGTGCTCGACTGGATCGACTGCTTCGACGAGGCGGGCGAGATCGTGGCCGACGGCAAGGAGTGCGAGCTTGGCTAGCGCGTCGCCCTACGCCTCCGTCGCCGCCACGCGGGACGTGCTCGAGCGCCACGGCTTCAGCCTGAAGAAGTCGCTCGGGCAGAACTTCCTGGTGAGCGACGCCGTTGTCGGCAAGATACTGCGCCTGGCGCAGGTGGGGCTGCGCGACGTGGTGCTCGAGGTGGGGCCGGGCATCGGCACGCTGACCCATGCGCTGCTTGCGAACGCGGCCGCCGTGGTCGCCATCGAGCGCGACCCGTCGCTGCCGGCGGTGCTCGCCGACACGCTTGCGGGCTTTTGGGACCGCTTCGCGCTGGTGGAGAAGGACGCGCTTGCCGCGGGGCCCGACGACGTGCGGCAGGCCGCCGGCGCCATCGGGGCGGGCATGCCGGACAAGCTCGTGGCCAACCTGCCCTACGCCGTCGCCGCCACCGTCGTGCTCGACTACTTCCAGGCGTTTCCCGGGCTTTCCAGCATGACCGTGATGGTGCAGCGCGAGGTCGCCGAGCGCATGACGGCCTTGCCTGGCGGCAAGAACTACGGCGCCTACACCGTGAAGCTCGCCATGCATGCCGCGTCCGCCGGGTCGTTTTCCGTGGGGCCGGGCAACTTCATGCCGCCTCCGCACGTGGAAAGCACGGTGCTGCGCCTCGACCGGCGCGACGCCGGCGCGCCGCCGGAGGTGGTGCGGGGCGCCTGCGTCATGGCCGAAGCCGCCTTCTTCGCCCGTCGCAAGACGCTGGCGAATTCCTGCAAGCAGTACTTCGCGAGCCGCGGCCTCGACGCCGGCGCGCTGCCGGCGATCTTCGAGGCGGCCGGGGCGGACCCCCGGGCCCGCGGCGAAGTGTATGCGCCGGAGGCCTACCTGGCGCTCGGGCGCGCATACGTCGAAAGGATTCCTGGAACATGAACATAGCGGTCTATTGCGCATCGACCCCGGGCGACGACCCCTGCTTCCGCGAGGCCGCCGTCGAGCTCGGACGCTGGATAGGGGAGGGCGGCAACACGCTCGTCTACGGCGGCAGCAGCGTGGGGATCATGGGCGTCATCGCGCGCGAGGTGATGGCGTCGGGCGGCTGCGCCTTGGGCGTGGAGCCGCAGTTCTTCATCGACGCGGGCGTCGCCCAGGAGGAGCTCACCGAGCTGATCGTGGTGGAGACGATGGCCGAGCGCAAGGCGAAGATGATCGAGCTGGCCGACGCGTTCGTCGCGCTTCCCGGCGGCATCGGCACGTTGGAGGAGATCACCGAGATCATGTCGTGCGTGCGGCTCGGGCTCGACGTCGCCGAGTGCTACCTGCTGAACATCGACGGCTTCTACGACCCGCTGGTCCGCCTTCTGGAATCGATGGTGGCGCACGGGTTCCTCGACCAGGTCGACCTCGACCGCTACCTGTTCCCCGAGAGCGTCCGCGAGCTGTGCGAGATGGTCAGCGCCTTCCAGCGCAACCCGCGCAGCTGCCTGGCGACCGCCACCGAACTGCTCGAGCGCAAGGGCTACCAACCCAGCCTGTAGCAGCCGCGCGTTCCGACGAACGGTTCGGCCTCCGTTACGCCGAGACGTGGCGCACGGCCGAGCGGATGGCGGCCTCTATGGCGTCGGCTGCCATGATGCCCACCATGTCGGGCGGCACCTCCACCTTTCCCGACGCCATGACGAAGATGGCGTCGCCGTCGCTCGTGGTGTGCACAGGTTTTATGGCGCGCGCGTAGCCGTCCTGCGCCTGCTGGGCGACCTTCGTCGCCTGCGCCTTGGAAAGCTTGGCGTTGGTGAGCACGACGCCAAGCGTGGTGTTCTTCACGCCGCCCTCGGCCTCGGCGCCGGCAGAAGCAGCTCCTGTCGCCATCGCCTGGGCCGCTGCCGCGAGCGGGTCCATCACGCCGCCCTCGGCGTCGCGCACGCCGGCAAGCCAGCCGCCGTCCTCGGCGAGCACGTTGCCCAGCGCGTTCACGGCGACGCAGCCGATGACCACCACGTCGCCCATGCGCAGGCCGTGCCACCCGAAGCCCGACTTCGACGCCTGCTCGGGCATGCCCATCTTGCCGACGGTCGCGCCCGTTCCCGCGCCGACGACGCCCTGGGCGAGCTCGGCTCCGTCGAAGTCGAGCGCGGCGGCGCAGGCGGCGGCGCCCGCCGCCTTGTCGGGCCATGCGGCCTTCCCGACGGGAAGGTCGAACAGGCACGCCGCCGGCACGATGGGTACGTGCGCGCCGGCCAGCTCGAAGCCTATTTTCCGCGCGGCCAGCGCCTCCATCGCGCCGCATGCCGCCTCCAATCCGAAGGCCGAGCCGCCGCCGATCATCACGGCGTTGGCCTTCTGCACCATGTTCTCGGGGCGCAGGAGGTCGGTCTCGCGCGTCGCCGGGGCGCCTCCGCGCACGTCGACGGCGCACGTCGCGCCGCCTGCGCAGTCGCCGCGGGCGACGAACGCCGTGCAGCCGGTCATCGCCCCGAGGTCGGTGAAATGGCCGGCGCCGAACTCGGGCAGGTCGAAGAAGTCGGCTGGGGAATACATGGCTGCTCCAATCGTGGGCGTACTGTTGGGCGTCAGTGGGCCCGGTCGTTTTGACGC
>CAJUSL010000012.1:0-3803 GCA_910589135.1 uncultured Eggerthellaceae bacterium | reverse complement strand
CGCCCGGACCTGCGCGACAAAGCGGTCTGGCCCACTGACGCCTGCTTGGCGGGCAGGCTACTTGGACAGCGCCTCGTTCGCGGCGAGCCAGTTGGCGATGGTGCCGCTGTCGAGCCCGTCGGCGGGGTCGATCACCAGCGCGTACATCTCCTCCTCCAGCAGCAGCGCGTCAAGCGCGTCGGTCAGCTGGATCTCGCCGCCGACGCCGGGCTGCACGTCTTCCAGCAGCTCCATGACGCGCGGCGTGAGCAGGTAGCGGCCGAACACGGCCAGGTTGGTGGGGGCGTCCTTAAGCGCCGGCTTCTCCACCAGCCTGTCGACCTTCCACACGCCGTCCGCCACCTCGGCGCCAGAGATGATGCCGAAGCGGTCGACCTCCTCGTCGGGAACCGGCATGACGGCGATGACGGACGCGCCGCCGTGGGCGTCGGAGACGGCCTGCATGGCGGGCAGCATCTTGTTTCCGGGGACGATGACGTCGCCCAGCAGCACGTAGAAGCCCTCGTCGCCGACGGCGTCGCCGGCGCACAGGATGGCGTGCCCCAGGCCCAGGGCCTCGTCCTGGTAGACGAACCCGACGTTGAGCGCGCCGGCATGTTCGACGGCGTCGGCGAGCGCGTCCTTGCCCTTCGAGCGCAGGTGCGCCACCAGGTCGGGGTCGGGGGCGAAATGGTCCTCGATCGCCTGCTTGGTGCGCGAGTTCACGATCACGACCTCGTCGGCGTTGGAGGCGAGCCCCTCCTCGACGACGTACTGGATGACGGGCTTGTCCGCGATCGGAAGCATTTCCTTCGGGATGGCCTTGGTGGCGGGCAGGAACCTGGTGCCGAGCCCGGCTGCGGGGATGATGGCTTTCATCTGTTCGCCTTTCGGTGTGCCTGACTGTTTCCTAAAGTTTAACGTAATCACCCCGGACGCCCGCGCGACAGATAGTAGAATGTATGCACATGAACCAACAGCGAAACATAGGGGACCAGATCCGCGACGCCGTCCAGGACGCCATCGCCAACCAGGACTACACCGCGCTGCGCAAGACGGTCGAGCAGGGCATCAACGCGGCCACCGAGACCATCGGGCGCTCCCTGGCCAGCGCGCAGCAGAACGCCCAGCAGAGGGCGGCCGCCAGCGAGGCGCAGCGGCAGCAGGAGATGCAGCGGCGCAGCCAGGCGGCCATGGTCCAGCAGCAGCGCCAGCAGGCGGCGATGGCGCGCCGCCAGCAACAGCAGGCGCTCGCCGCCGTCAGCTGGCGTTTCTCGAAGGGTGGAAGCACCAAGGCCGCAGGCGTGGGCCTGGCCATCGGGGGCGCCGTGCTCAGCCTGGGCTTTGCGGGCGGCGCGGTCGCCACGCTCATCGGCGCGGCCGTGGCCACCTCGGGCTTCGTCCCCGTCAGCGTCGTCATGTTGGCGTGCCTGGCCGGAAGCGTCGGCATGCTGGTGGCGGGCGCGCGCAAGATCGGCTTCGCCGACCGGTTCCGTTCCTACCGGCGCCTGCTCGGCACGCGCCAGGCATGCAGCGTCGCCGAGCTGCAGAAGGCGACGGGCCAGAGCAGGGCCGCCGTCGTGAAGGACCTGAACCGCATGATTGCGCGCGGCATGTTCACGCAGGGGCACCTCAGCGCGGACGACGAGCAGCTCATGGTCACCGACGAGGCCTATGCGCACTACCTCGAGCTCGAGCGCGCGAAGGCCGAACAGGCCCGTGTGCGCAGGCTCACGCGCGACGCCGACGCGGCGCCGGACGGCCCGGTGCGACTCTCGGCCGAGCAGCAGGCACTCCTTTCCAAGGGCGAGGCCTACGTCGTGCGCATCCGCGCCATCAACGACCGCATTCCCGACCCTGAAATCACGCGCAAGATCCGCCAGATCGAGATGGTGGTGCAGAAGATCTTCGACTACGCCGCCCAGCATCCCGAGGTCATCGACGACCTGCAGCGCCTGATGGACTACTACCTGCCCACCACCGTGAAGCTGCTCGACGCGTACGCCGACCTTGACGCGCAGCCCGTCCAGGGCGACAACATAACGTCTGCCAAGCACGAGATCGAGGAAACGCTCGACACGCTTTCCGTCGCGTTCGAGCGCCTGCTCGACTCCATATTCAAGGACATGACGTGGGACGTGTCCACCGACATCTCGGTGCTGCACACGGTCCTCGCGCAGGAAGGCCTCGCCCCCGGGGCATTCGAAGGAAAGGAACCCAGATGACGATGCAGGACGACTTCGCGAAGGCCCCGGCCCCCGAGCTCACGCTGACCCCCACCCCCGTCGCACCTGCGCCCGTCGAGGCCGAGGTCGAGCTGGTGGTCCCGCAGGACGCCGGCGGCGAGATGGACGCGAAGGCCGCCGAGGACGCGCTGTCCCCCGAAGAGATGAGGATGGTCGACGAGTTCTCGAAGCAGATCGACCTGAACGACACCAACCTGATCGTGCAGTACGGCGTGGGCGCCCAGAAGAAGCTCACCGACTTCTCGGAGAGCGCGCTCGCCAGCGTGCGCACGCAGGACCTCGCTCAAGGCCCGCTACGACAAGGCCGAGGCCAACGTCGACAAGATCGTGAAGACGCTGCAGGACCGCCAGATGCAGCTGATGAAGGACAACGCCACGCTCGAGAAGATGCACGAGCACAACCTCGCATACTTCAAGGAGCTCACGATGTACATCCTGGCCGGCAAGAAGCGCCTGGCCGAGATCCGCTCCGGCGAGCTGGCCGAATTGAAGGCCAAGGCCGCGCAGACCGGGCGCCCCGAGGACGCCCAGGCCGCCCGCGACCTCGACGAGCGCTGCACGCGCTTCGAGAAGAAGCTCTACGACCTCGAGCTCACGCGCACCATCTCGCTGCAGATGGCCCCGCAGATCCGCCTGGTGCAGAACAACGACATCACGATGATCGAGAAGATCCAGACCACGATCGTCAACACCATCCCGCTGTGGAAGAGCCAGATGGTGCTCGCGCTGGGCATCGCCAACGCCACCGAGGCGGTCAAGGCGCAGAACGCCGTCAGCGAGCTCACCAACGACATGCTGAAGAAGAACGCCGAGATGCTGGAGACCTCCACCGTGCAGGTGGCGCGCGAGTCCGAGCGCGGCATCGTCGACATCGAGACGCTGCAGAAGACCAACGAGTCGCTCATCCGCACCTTCGACGAGGTCGTGAAGATCCAGGCGGAAGGCCGCGCCAAGCGCGCCGAGGCCGAACTCGAGATGCAGCGCCTCGAGACCGACCTGCGCAACAAGCTGCTGGAGGTCCAGAACTCCTAACGCAAAGGTCGCCGGGAGCGGACGAGCTAAGGTCAAGCCAAAGGAGCCGAGAAATCCACTCGGCGCAGCCGAGTTAGTTCGAGGCGACGACGCGTCGAAGCGAGCCGCTCCCGGCGACCTTTGCAGCGTCGATTTCCGCCGGCCGGTGGCGCGCTTCTCGAAAAAGTTGGGCCGTTGGGAGCATCGATTGCGCCAAACGCGCCATCAACCGCTAGAATATCCCGAAACGTTTAGTCTGCACATTCCAGAATCGTAGCTTGCGGCACATGCGTTTAATGAAAGGGTCCCCGCGCCTCGCGGGGGCGGTTACCTGCTTTCCGGGCAGGCAGACAAGGAAGGAATCACACATGAAGAAGATCAAGACACTCTTCGCCGTGGCGCTCACCGGCGCCCTTGCTGTGGCCCTCGTGGGCTGCGGCGGCGGGGCTGCCAGCTCCAGTTCCAGCGCTTCCAGCAGCGCATCCGCCCAGGCGCAGGCCGGCTCCGAGAAGCTGCGCTTCGTCACCGGCGGCGAGTCGGGCACCTACTACGCCTACGGCAACGTGC
>CAJUSL010000011.1:32647-37250 GCA_910589135.1 uncultured Eggerthellaceae bacterium | reverse complement strand
CCCGCGACCCCCACCTTGGCAAGGTGGTGCTCTACCAGCTGAGCCATGTCCGCGTTGCGCAGATTATATTACTTGAAGGCACATGCCAATGCAAGAGGAAAATCTGCGAAATTCCAAAACACCCTATTGGGTGGTGATGGTGCCGTGGGGGAAGATGACCATGAGCACGACGAGGGACACCATGAACACGATCGCGCACACGATGGTGATGCGGTCGAGGTTCTTCTCGATGATGCTGGTGCCCGTCTGCGTGGAGTACATGGAGCTGGCGATCATCTCGGAGATGCCCGTGCCCTTGCCGGAGTGCATAAGGATGAAGATGATGAGGCCGATGCCCGACAGGAACATCAGCACCAGGAATATGATTACCAACGGAGTCAACTTATTGCCTCTTCCAATTCGTTTTCAAGCATACAAATCAACAAGTATATCCAAACGGTTGATGCTAGGCAAGGAGGCTGCGCCCCGTCATCTCGGCCGGAACGGGCAGGCCGATGGCGGAAAGCAGCGTGGGCGCGATGTCGGCGAGCCTGCCCTCGTCCCCTGAAAGACGAAGGCCCGCGCCCGAGTCGTCCACCAGCACGAAGGGCACCTGCGCCGTGGTGTGCGCCGTGAAGGGCGTGCCGTCGTCGGCGAGCATCCTGTCCGCGTTGCCGTGGTCGGCGGTGACCAGCGTGACGCCGCCCGCCTCGGCCATGGCGGAAAGCACCTCGCCTACGCCCGCGTCCACGGCCTCGACCGCGAGAACGGCCGCCGGAATGACCCCCGTGTGCCCCACCATGTCGCAATTCGCGAAGTTCACGATGTAGACGTCGGCGGCGCCGGCCCGTATGGCCTCGGCCAGCGTGCGCGCCACCTCGGGCTCGCTCATCTCGGGCTGCAGGTCGTAGGTTGCCACCTTGGGGCTGGCGACGAGCTTGCGGCACTCCCCCGCCTTCTCGGCCTCCACGCCGCCGTTCAGGAAGAAGGTGACGTGCGCGTACTTCTCGGTCTCGGCGATGTGGTACTGGGAGAGGCCCGCGTCGGCCAGCACGTCGGCCAGCACGTTTTCGGGGAACTCCTTGGGATACGCCACGGGCGCGTCGATGGTGGGGTCGTACTCGGTGAGGCACACGAACTCGACGTCCGGGCGCCGCGGGCGCTCGAACCCGTCGAAGTCGGCGTCCACGATGGCGCGCGTCAGCTCGCGCGCGCGGTCGGGCCTGAAGTTGAAGAACACGACGGCGTCTCCGTCCTGGATGCCATCCTCGACGAAGCTGACGGGTACCACGAACTCGTCGGTCACGCCCTCCTCGTACGAGAGCTCCATGGCGGTCGCCGGGCTTAGGTCGGTGAGGTTCGCCGCGTCGACGACCGTGTCGAATGCCTTCCGCACGCGGTCCCAGCGCTTGTCGCGGTCCATGGCGTAGTAGCGCCCGCCGACCGACGCGATGCGCGCGGCGCTTCCGCCTTCCGCCGCAGGGCTCATGCCCAGCCGCTCGATGCGCTGCTCCAGCTCGCGCACGAAACCCGCGCCGCTTGCAGGCGGCACGTCGCGCCCGTCCATGAAGCAGTGCACGTGCACGCGCCCAACGCCCGCGTCGCGCGCGGCTGCCAGCAGCGCGTAGAGGTGCTCGTTGGAAGAATGCACCCCGCCGTCGCTCAGCAGGCCCATGAGGTGCAGCGTGCTGCCGTTGTCTCTCGCCGTGGCGAAGGCGTGCCCCAGGACGGGGTTCGCCGCCAGCGAGCCGTCGGCGCACGCCCGATTGATGCGCGTGAGTTCCTGGTAGACCACGCGGCCGGCGCCGATGTTGAGATGGCCCACCTCGGAATTGCCCATCTGCCCCTCGGGAAGCCCCACGGCCTCTCCCGACGCCTCGAGACGCGTGAAGGGGCGGTTCTCGAACAGCTCGTCGAGCACGGGCGTGTCGGCGAGGGATATGGCGTTGCCCTCGCCGGCGTCCTGCAGCCCGAAGCCGTCCATGACGACGAGGCAGGCGGGCAAACGCAGCCTGGAAGCGTCGACGGCCATGCTAGAGGGCCGCCTTCACGATCTCGACGAACGAGCCGGCCTTGAGCGACGCGCCGCCGATGAGGCCGCCGTCGATGTCGGGCTGCGCGAGCAGCAGGTCGGCGTTGCCCTCGTTCATCGAGCCGCCGTACAGGACGCGCATGCCGTCCGCGCACTCGGCGCCGAACAGCTCGGCCAGCGTGGCGCGGATGGCGGCGCAGACCTCCTGGGCCTGCTCGGGCGTGGCGGTGCGGCCGGTGCCGATGGCCCAGACGGGCTCGTAGGCGACGACGGCGTCCTTCGCGTCAACCTCGTCGGTGCCGGCGAACGCCGCGCGCACCTGGGCGTCGACGAACTCGAGGCAGGTGCCCTCGTCGCGCACGGCGAGCGACTCGCCGACGCAGACGATGGGATGCACGGGCTGCACCTTGTCGGCGAAAAGCGCGCGCACCTTGTCGTTCACGTCCTCGTTCGTCTCGTGGAACAGCGTGCGGCGCTCGGAATGGCCGACGATGCAATAGCGGCAGCCGATGTCCTTGAGCATCGGGATGGATATCTCGCCGGTGTAGGCGCCGGAGGGCTCCCAGTAAACGTTCTGCGCGCCGACCGAGACGGGCGTCTTGTCGAACTCGAACACGGTCTTGACGGGCTTCAGGTCGACGTAGGGCGGGCAGACGGCCACGTCCACCGCGTCGGCCCAGTCGCGTTCGAAGAGGTTCGAGACCTCCTGGGCGAGCACGACCGCCTGCGCGATCGTGTTGTTCATCTTCCAGTTGCCTGCGATCAGTGGCTTGCGTGTCATGGTTGTTCCTTTCGGTGTCGTCTGTTTCCTAGGCCTTGAGCGCTTCCACGCCGGGAAGCTTCTCGCCCTGCACGAGCTCCATGGACGCGCCGCCGCCGGTGGAGATGAACGTGCACGCGTCGGCCACGCCGAACTTGTTCACGGCGGCGACGGAATCGCCTCCTCCGATGACCGTGTCGGCGTCGGCGTTGTCGGCGACGGCCATGGCGACCGCGCGCGTGCCCGCCTCGAACGGCTTCATTTCGAAGACGCCCATCGGGCCGTTCCAGAAGACGCACTGCGCCTTGGCGATGGCGTCGGCGTAGCTGCGCGCCGTCTCGGGGCCGATGTCGAGGCCCATGGAGTCGGCTGGGATGTCGCAGGCGGAAACCACCTGGGTGGCGGCCGCCTCGTCGATCGCGTCGGCGACGACCACGTCGACGGGCAGCAGCAGCTCGACGCCGTTGCGTTCGGCCTTGTCCATCATCTCCTTTGCGCGGTCGACCCAGTCGGCCTCCATCAGGGACTTGCCCACGCTTTTGCCCTGCGCGGCCAAAAACGTGAAGCACATCGCGCCGCCGATTATCAGCGTGTCGGCCTTGTCGAGCAGCGAGTCGATGACCTTGATCTTGTCGGACACCTTCGAGCCGCCGAGGATAGCCACGAACGGGCGGCGCGGGTCGTCCATCATGGAGGTCAGCGTGTCGACCTCCTTCTGCATGAGGTAGCCCGCGTAGGCCGGAAGCAGCTCGGCCACGCCGGCCGTGGAGGCGTGCGCGCGGTGAGCGGTGCCGAAGGCGTCGTTGACGTAGACGTCGGCAAGGGCGGCGAGCTGGCGCGCGAACTCGGGGTCGTTCTTCTTCTCGCGCTTGTCGAACCGCACGTTCTCGAGCAGCAGAAGGCCGCCGTCCTCCAGCGCGTCCGCGGCCTCCTGGGCGTCGGGCCCGACGATGGCGCGGCTGAGGACGACGTCGCACCCGAGGAGCTTCTGCAGGCGCAGCGCGATGGGCCACAGGCTGAAGGCGTCCTCGAAGCCCTCCCCCGACGGGCGCCCGCGGTGGCTGACGAGGATCACGCGCGCGCCGTCGGCGAGCAGCTTCTCGATGGTAGGCAGCGCGGCGCGGATGCGCGTGTCGTCGGCGACTTCGCCCTCGGCGTCGACGGGCGCGTTGAAGTCGACGCGGACGAGCACCTTCTTGCCCTTGGCGTCCAGCTGGTCGATGGTCTTGATGTCGGACATGCGATTGCCTCCCTTTCTTGCAAAAGGGGCCGAACGCGAAGTCCGGCCCCGAACAGGTGGATCGTGAAACGGGTTCTCGTCCCTACAGCATGATTTTCGCGAGGTCCTTGACCCTGTTGGAGTAACCCCACTCGTTGTCGTACCAGCTGATGCACTTGACGAAGTTGCCCTCGCCGCCGAGCACCATGGTGAGGCCGGAGTCGAACACCGAGGACGCCGGGTTGCCGACGATGTCGATGGACACCAGCGGGTCGTCGGTGTATTCCAGGATGCCCTTCATGGGACCCTCCGCCGCCTTCTTCATGGCGGCGTTGATCTCCTCGACCGTGGCTTCCCTCTCGAGCTCGACCGTGAGGTCGACCATGGAGCCGTCCGGCGTGGGAACGCGGGTGGCGAAGCCGTCGAGCTTGCCCGCAAGGTCGGGCAGGACCAGCGCGACGGCACGGGCGGCGCCGGTGGTGGTGGGGATCATGGACATGGCTGCGGCGCGGGCGCGGCGCAGGTCCTTGTGCGGAAGGTCCAGGATCTTCTGGTCGTTGGTGTAGGCGTGGATGGTGTTCATGAATCCGCGCTTGATGCCGAACTCGTCGAG